>JAEZDV010000032.1 GCA_023417985.1 Actinomycetes bacterium
GCCCTTCGCACGTGATGCCTATTTGATGTTCTGCTTCATCTCGTCGAGTTTCATCAGCACGGGCCATCCCCCGACGCTGAGGGCGTTTCCGTGCCCGGTCTGGTGGATGTCGAATACCGACTGGATCGCCGCGTAGAAGCCCTGCACGTCCAGCGTCTGGTTGACGGCCCGCTTCGCCTGCCGAAGTCCGAACGGTGGCATCTGCGCGATCTGCTCGGCAAGTTCACGGACTTCGGCGTCGAGTCGATCCCGGGGCACGACCTTGTTGACCATCCCCGTCTTCTCCGCTTCCTCCGCGGTGACCGGGCGCCCGGTGAAGAGAATCTCCTTGGCCTTACGTGGACCCAGTTCCCATGTGTGGCCGTGGTATTCGACACCGCCGATTCCCATCATCACAACAGGATCGGAGAAGGAGGCATCCTCCGACGCGACGATGAGGTCACATGGCCAGCACAACAGCAGACCACCTGCGATACACCTACCCTGGACCGCGGCAATCGAAGGCTTGGGGATGTTCCGCCACCGCATCGAGTACTCGAGATAGCGGCGGGACTCGGTGGAGTAGATCATCTCGAGAGTGATCTTGTCGGGAACCGGTCCACCTCCGCGCATGTCGTGGCCGGCGGAGAAGTGCTTACCCTCCGCCCGGAGGACGATCACCGACACGTCCGGGTCGTCCCCGGCCTTCCGCCACGCGGCATCGAGTTCGTCGAGCAGGTCCGCATTCTGGGCGTTCGCGGCGTCGGGCCGGTTGAGCGTGATGGTAGCGATCTTGTCCTCGACGTCGTACAGGATGTACATGCCGGGCTCCTCATCCACGGGGAAGGCCGAGCACTCGCTCGGCGATGATGTTCCTCTGAATTTCCGACGTGCCGCCTGCGATCGTGCCGGCGAAACTTCGGACGAAACGTTCGAACCAACTGGACGAGAAGTTGTCGAGATTCCACGGCACGTACGCTGACGTGCTTGCGGGGTGGGCAAGTCCGTCGGCACCCGCGGCATCGAGCGCGTATTCCGCGCCGTTCTGCACGGCTTCGGATCCGAGCAGCTTGAGCACCGACAACGCCGGTACGTCCTGGTTGCCGCGTGACTCACGCACCAGCGCAGCCGAACCGAGCAATTTCAAGGCCTGATGATCCATGACGAGGCGCGCGAACCGATCGCGGTCCAGCACCGTTTCGGGTCGGAAGTCCTCGACGATTTCCTGCAGCCGATCCGAGAAGCTCAGCCACAGCAGGGTCCGCTCGTGACCGAGCGAGCCGTTGGCGACCTTCCAGCCACCGTTCAACTCCCCGATCAGGTTCTCCGTGGGCACCCGCACGTCGGTGAAGAACACCTCGTTGAAGTCCAGGTCGTCGCCGTCGGCGATCGAGGCGAAGGGGCGCCGGACCACACCCGGGGTGTCGGTGGGGATGAGCAGGACGCTGATGCCCTTGTGTTTCGGCGCGTCGGGGTCGGTCCGCACGAAGGTGAGGAGAACGTCGGCGTCGTGAGCACCGGACGTCCACACTTTCTGGCCGTTCACGACGAAGTGATCACCGTCGAGCACCGCCCGGGTGCGCAGGGAGGCAAGATCGGAACCCGCACCCGGCTCGCTCATTCCCAGCGCAGCCGTGATCTCGGCACGCAGAATGGGAACGGCCCAGCGCTTCTTCTGCTCCTCGGATCCGAACGACAACAGGGAGGCTGCGATGATGCCGAGCCCTTGCGGGTTGAAGCTGTGGTAGATCCGTCGCTTCGACAACTCCTCGAGGTGGACGTACTGCTGGAGAATCGTCGCGTTCCGGCCCCCGTATTCCGGTGGGTTGGCGGGAAGCAGCCATCCGTGATCGAACTGCGTGCGTTGCCAGCGGCGGGCCCACTCCGGAACATCGGCGCTCGAACGTGCGCGTTCACCGGTTTCGGACTCGTCCGGCAGGTTCTCGTCGAGAAACGCCACGAATTCTGCGCGGAACTCCTCGACATCGGAATCAAACGAAAGTTGCACGGTACTCCTCGGCGATCAGCGCCCGATGCTCCGACGCGGAGCCGAGCATGTGCTCGGCAGCGCGGGCACGCTTGAGCGCAAACTGAAGGTCGTTCTCCCACGTGAATCCCATAGCACCGAACAACTGCAGGCCGTTGCGGAACACGAGGGATTGGCATTCTCCCGCAGCAGCTTTCGCCATCGATGCAGCAAGTTTGCGGCGCGGGTCGTTCTCCGCGACGGTCAATGCGGCGAAGTAGGCGAGCGCGCGAGCACGCTGGATGGCGACATGCATGTCGGTCGCCCGGTGCTTGACCGCCTGGAACGAGCCGATGGCGACCCCGAACTGCTGACGGTTGCGCACGTGGTCGAGCGCAAGATCCAGAACACGCTGACACGCACCGACAGTTGAGAGCGCCAGGCCCGTTAGTGCGATGTGACGCGCCCTCTCGACGTCGATACCCGTCAGCGGATCGTCGACTCGCACCGCGTCGAAGGTGACGTCCGCGACGTGGAGTACCGGGTCGAAGACTGCGCTTCGCTTCGCGGTGACCTTGTCTGCGGCAACCGTGAACACACCGGCCTCGGTGGCGACGGCGAGATGCTCCGCCCTGTCAGCCTCGAGCACCCGGAGCGCTGTGCCGTGCAGGAACCAGCCCGACGAACCGCGGTACGCCTTCACTCCGTCGTAGACGGCCGCTCCCGCATGGTCGGGTCCATTGTCGCCCGCGAGCGGCGCGTACTGCGTCGTCGTCGCGAGGAAGGGAGTCGGGTCGGCGGCCCGGCCGAGCTCTTCGATGACGACGGCCAGTTCGACAGCCGCGTCAGGGTCTGCGAGCTCGGTCCAGCCCATCCCCAGATAGGTCTTCCACAGGGGTGACGGATCAGCACCTCCGTCGACGATGCTGCGGACGAGTGTGGGTGGACATTCTTTAGCCGTTACTTCACGGACTGTTTTCTGCCACAACTGTTGATCGGAGTCGAACTCGAAGAGCATTCCGGCAGGCCTCCTTGCCAGTGCTGCGATGCACAATGGCACGAGAATAACATTCTCTTATGTGGATAGTAAGAGTCTCTAGTCTCGCAGGCAGGGTACAGTCGGTCCCTCGAATCGCCCCTACCCTCCGGTACAGTGCATCTATGTCCACCCCACGTGACGAAGCGCAGCTCGAGCGGTGACCGGCCCCAGCGAAGAGCCGGCCTGGAAGCAGCGGGCAGTCGAGCGGTCCATCCGGACCGCCAAGCTGCGCGCCGAACAACGCGTGCAGAGGTTCCTCGACGCGGCCCAGGCGATCATCACCGAGAAGGGAAGCACCGACTTCACGGTCCAGGAAGTAGTCGACCGGTCGAAGCAGTCGCTCCGCAGCTTCTACCTGCAGTTCGACGGTAAGCACGAGCTTCTGCTCGCCTTGTTCGAGGACGCACTCGGCCGCTCGGCCGACCAGATTCGCGCCGCCGCTGCCGGCCAGGACGACCCGCTCGATCAGCTCCGCGTCGCCGTCGAGTTGCTCTTCGAGTCGTCGCGCCCGGACCCGACCGCTCAGCGTCCGCTGTTCACCGATTTCGCACCTCAGCTGCTGCTCACGCATCCAGCCGAGGTCAAGGTCGCGCACGCGTCGATGCTTGCGCTCTTCACGGAGCTCATGGAAAAGGTCGCAGCGGCGGGAAAGATGCGCGCAGGCGCGAATCCGAAGCGCATGGCGGCAATGACCATGCAGACCGTGATGTTCATCGCACAGTCGAGCGGTGGCGACGACACGGCGCGGGCGATCACCGCCGAAGAAGTGTGGGCCTTCTGCTCCGAAGGATTCGCTGCCCGCTGACGAGAATCGTATTCTCAAAGCTGCGTAAGTGCCTTACACTCGGCGTGTGCCCGAGCTCTGGAACGATCTCCTCAACTGCCTCGACCTACGCGCATGCCCCTCTGACGACGACCGAGGCGACATCGCTCTCTTCGACGGAGCCAACCAGCAACTGGAGTATCACCGGTTGTTCGGCGGCCAGCTCCTGGCGCAGCTCGTACGCGGCGCGCAACTCTCCTGCCCCGGCAAGAGCATCAAGTCGCTGCATGCGGTGTTCGCGCGTGAAGGCCGTGCGGACGAGCCCGTGCGGTACGAGATCACCCGCCGCCACGAGGGTCGTTCGTTCGCAACCCTCTCGGCCGTCGCTCAGCAGTCCCGCGGTGTGCTCGCCACCGCATCGGTCTCGATGCACGCGCACGAGGACGGGCCCGAACTCCAGACGATCGAGGCTGTGCCACCGGTTCTCCCCACCGACACCCACACCGAGTTCTCGCTCATCCCCTGGGAAACCCGCACCACCACCGACCTTTCCCACTCCGGAGTGTCGGCACCCGAATTCGAGATGTGGATGCGCACGCCGGAGATCGACGCGGATTTCGCGCCGGCGCTCACCGCGTACGCGACCGACCTCAACCTGATCGGGACCGCACTGCTCGGTGTCGACGGCTTCGATCACACCGGCAACGGAACGAAGTTCACCTCGGCGGTCACGTCGCACAACCTCTGGTTCCACCGGCCGTTCCGGAGCGACGAATGGTTGCTGCTGCGGCAGCACAGCCCGATCCTGGTCCACGGCCGCTGTTTCGGCCGCGGCGACGTGCTCACCGAAAACGGCTGCCTCGTCGCGTCGTTCGCGCAGGAAGCCCTCGTTCGCATCCCGCAGTAACCGATCACGCTGTAACACCTCCCTTTCCGTGCGGTACCCGTCGATGTCGAGGTATGAAGTGGAACAGTCGTTTCGGTCCGTCCCCATCGGTACTGCGATCGCTCGGGAAGGGGACGGCAACCGCCCGTTGCGAGTCGTCCAATGGGCCACCGGCAACATCGGCACACGGGCCCTCCGGGCAGTGATCGACCATCCGAATCTCACGCTCGCCGGGGTCTACGTACACAGCGACGACAAAGCCGGGCAGGAGGCGGGCGAACTGTGCGGCCGCGACCCGGTGGGTATCCGGACGACCCGGGAACTCGACGACATCCTGTCGCTCGACGCCGACTGCGTGCTGTACATGCCGTTGAGGTTCGATCTCGACGACGTGTGCCGGATCCTCGCGTCGGGCACGCACATCGTCACCACGCGAGGGGAGTTCCACCACCCGAGGACCATGGATCCGGCGATCCGTGCCGCGGTGGAGGAGGCGTGCGCTCTCGGGCACACCTCCATCCACAGCACCGGAAGCAGCCCAGGGTTCATCACCGAGGCCGTGCCGTTGGTCCTTTCGTCCATCCAGCGCCGGCTCGACCACCTGGCGATCGACGAGTACGCAGACCTCTCGCAGCGCAACTCGCCGGGAATCCTTTTCGAAATCATGGGTTTCGGTGGACCCGCCGGCACCTTCGAGGAATTCCGGCTCGCGCACGTGCAGTCCAACTTCGGGCCGTCCCTCTCCGCCCTCGCCGACGCTCTCGGTCTCTCCCTCGACTCGATCGAGGCATCCGGTGAAGTCGCCCTCGCCCGGAACCCCGTGACCATCGCGGCAGGAACGATCGACGCAGGGACCGTTGCGGCACAGAGGATCACCGTGTCCGGCATGAAGGACGGCCGGGAGCTCATGCGCTTCCGGCCGACCTGGTATTGCACCGGCGATCTCGACGCCGACTGGGACTTGCATTCGACCGGGTGGCACATCTCCGTCGACGGCGACGCCCCACTCGACATCGAGATGCGGTTCCCGGTTCCGCTCGACCGGATGAGCGAGGTGTCTCCGTCCTACACGGCCAACCGCGCGGTCAACGCGATTCCCGCGGTCTGTGCAGCGCAGCCCGGTATCCGGACCACCGTCGAACTACCCCTGATCGTTCCCGAGTTCAGCTGACCGGACGACGGGACAGGGCGCCCGTCCCGATCCCGAGGATCAGCTGCTCGGCGGCAGCGTACGGATCGCTGCTGCCGTCCGCGACCGCGTCCGCCAAGCCGTCGAGCGCAGGGTGCGTGCGAAGCAAGGTGTGCGCCAAAGAAAGGATCTGGGCGCGGGCGCGGGCGCTCCGTCGTGCCGGGGTGTCGGCGCGCTGGTGCGCGTCGATGGCGTCGATCAGCTCCCTCACTCCGGTGCCTTCGGACGCGACCAACTGGAGGATCGGCACCTTCGCCTCGGTCCGCAGATCCCGGACCGTCTGCGCGGCTCCTTCCCGGTCGGCCTTGTTGACCACGAGAAGGTCGGCGACTTCGAGCAATCCCGCCTTCGCCGCTTGAACCGTGTCGCCACCACCGGGATTGAGGATCACCACCGTCGGGTCGGCCACCGAAGAGATCTCGATCTCGGATTGGCCGACGCCGACCGTCTCGAGCACGATCACGTCGTAGTTCAGCGCGGCAAGCAGTCGGATCGCGGCGGGGACCGCGGCCGCGAGTCCGCCGAGATGGCCGCGCGAGGCCACGGACCGGATGAGCACGTCACGGTCGCGCACGTGCTCGGCCATCCGGATGCGATCCCCCAGCAACGCACCGCCGCTGTACGGAGACGACGGATCCACGGCGAGGACCGCGACCCGCAGTCCTCGCGCGCGGTACTCCGCGGTCATCGCTCCGACGGTGGTGGACTTACCCGCACCCGGCGGCCCGGTCACCCCGACCACCCGTGCGGTAGCCGGCCCGAGCACATCGAGTACCTCGTTGCGCCGCGGGCTTTCCACAAGGCTCAGCAATCGCCCTGCGGCGCGCGGCGATCCCCCGCGCGCCGCAGTGAGCAATTCGTCGATGTCCGCCCCGCCGGAACCACTCAAGGCGCGGGCACCTCGATGACGGTGGCCGAGCCCATGCCTCCGCCCGCGCACATTGCCGCGACGCCGATACCGCCGCCGCGACGGCGCAGTTCGTGGACCAGTGTCACGAGCATGCGGGCACCGGTCGCGGCGACCGGATGTCCGAGGGAACAACCGCTGCCGCTGGTATTGACCTTCTCGGGATCGAGGTCGAGCAGCTTGATGCACGCGACGCACTGCGCGGCGAATGCTTCGTTGATTTCGAAGAGGTCGACGTCGGCGATGGACAGTCCCGCGCGCTTCAGCGCCTTCGGGATCGCCTCGACCGGCGCGAGACCGGTGATCGCCGGATCGACGCCGACCGAAGCCCAGGCGCGGACGAAGCCGAGCGCCGGTAGGCCGAGGTCACTGCTGGCGATGGCGAGTGCCGCCGCGGCGTCGTTACCGCCGCTGGAGTTTCCGGCGGTGATACCGAAACCTTCGATCTCGGGGTGCAGCACCTTCAGTGACGCGAGCTTCTCGAGGCTGGTGTCGCGGCGGGGATGCTCGTCGACGGAGAACAGGCCGTGCGGGGTGTCGATGGGGACGATCTCTTCCTTGAACCGACCCTCGTCGATGGCCCGAAGTGCCATCTGATGGGACCGGAACGCCCAGGCATCCATCTCTTCCCGGGTCACGCCCGCCTTCACCGCGGCGTTCCAGCCGACGGTGATGGACATGTCGCGGTTGGGGGCGTCGGGCTGATCGGGATGGGTGGGAGACATCCACGGCACCCACTCGTCACCGTTGCGGACCATCGACCGCGGGGAGGTGGACGCGGAGTTGACGCCCCCGGCGATCACCAATTGGTCCATCCCGGCCCGGATGCCTGCCGCAGCCGTCTGCACGGCTGCCAGACCCGCTGCACAGTGCCGGTTGTGGGACAACCCGGGCTCCGAGACGAGCCCGGAGGTGATCGCAGCGTGCCGCGCGATCACAC
>JAEZDV010000039.1 GCA_023417985.1 Actinomycetes bacterium
CTCCGAGTGTGTGGTTGACCTCCGCGACGAGGTCGAGGACCTGATCGGTGGTGTCGGGGTCGAGGGCGCTGGTGGCCTCGTCGCACAACAGGACTTCGGGTTCTGCGGCGAGCGCCCGTGCGATGCCGACACGCTGCTGTTGTCCGCCCGACAACTGGGACGGATAGCTCTTCTCCTTGCCCGACAAGCCGACGAGGTCGATCAGCGACGACGCGCGGGCGCGACGCTCGTCCTTGCCGAGCCCGGCGAGCTCGAGAGGCAATTCGATGTTGCGAAGGACGGTCCGCGAGTGCAGCAGGTTGAACTGCTGGAATACGGTTCCGATCCGGCGGCGGGCAGAGCGCAGCTCCGACCCGGAGAGGGTCGAGAGATCGTCACCGCCGAGCAGGATGCGGCCCGACGTCGGCTTCTCGAGCAGGTTCAGGCACCGCAGCAGGGTGGATTTGCCCGAGCCGGAGGGACCGACGACCCCGAAGATCTCACCGTCGGGGATGTTCAGGGAGACCCCACGTAACGCCGCGACCTCCCCGGCGCCACCGGCGCCGGGGTAGGTCTTGACGAGGTTCTCGACGGCGATCATCAGTTCTCAGGCTGAACCGGAAGGACGGACCCCGAGTAGGTTTCCGCGATCCACGCGGCGGTCTCGGGCGACTCGAGAGCATCGGCGAGCGCCACGACGGCGGGGTCGTTCTCGTTCTCGGCGCGGACGACGAGCAGGTTGGAGAAGGGGTTGCCCTGGACCTGCTCGGTGACGATGCCGTCCTCGGCAGGGGTCAGACCGGCCTCGAGTGCGTAGTTGGAGTTGATGACCGCGGCGGTGACCTGCGCGTCGTCGAGCTGACGGGCGAGCTGGGGCCGCTCGATGGCCAGGAACTTCAGGTTCTTCGGGTTGGCGGTGATGTTCGCTTCGGTGACCACCGACAGGTCGGCTTCCTCGAACGGCACGTCCATCTCGATCAGACCGGCCGATTCGAGCAGGTACAGCGCGCGGGCGTAGTTGGTGGTGTCGCGCGGCACCGCGACGGTGTCGCCGTCCTTCAGCTCGTCGAGGGAACCGATCTTGTTCGAGTACAGGCTCAGCGGCTCGAGATGCACATCGGCGACGGCGACGAGATCGTCCACACCGTTCTGCTTCTGCCAGTCGATCAGGTACGGCTCGTGCTGGAAGAAGTTCGCGTCCACGTCACCGGCTTCGAGCAACTCGTTCGGGTCCACCTCGCCGGTGATCTCGAGGACATCGAGCTTGTAGTCACCGAGCGCGCCGGTACTCACGATGTGATCGAGGATCTCCACGTGCGGCGTCGACGACGCGGAGATGCGAAGAGTGTTCTCGTCCCCTCCGGACGAGGAGCAGGCTGCCAGGCCCAGGGTCAGGGTGAGAGCGGCGGTCGCGACGACGGTACGACGCAGGAACATCGGGTACTACCTTCCGTTGGGGAACTGCCGGACGACCGGCAGATGGAACAGGGTGGAACGGCCCGGACGACACGCTGCGCGCGTCCCCGGGAGGGAGGTCGGGTGTTCTCCGCCCGACGGCGGACGTGTTGCCGGAACGAACGATTCGAGCACGGGCAGCTGCCTTGCGGCGGCCGGCTGAGCAGTCATCGGTCGAGTTCGGGTGACCGGAGCAACCGTGCGTGGTACCGCTCGGTGACGTTGGGGTGCGCCCGGAGACGGGATTTGAGCGCGTTGAATCCGTACACCGCGTGCAGTTCTCCGCCGTGCACGTCCCGTCCCACACCGCGCGCGTCGGCGGCGAGGTGGTCCGGCAGTGCGATGGTGGGGAGCGCCTTGTCGAGCGCGGGGTTGAGGAAGAACGGCAGAGACACCCGGTCCGAGCCCGCGGCGGGTGGTTCCACGCGATGGACGGTGGCGGTGAGGTATCCGCCGGTGGCCAACTCGAGGAGTTCGCCGATATTGACGAGCAGGTGTCCGGGGAGGGGCTCGATCTCGACCCATTCTCCGGCGCGCTGCACCTGGAAGCCGGTGCTGCCGGGTTCCGGGTACAACAGGGTCAGCGCTCCGACATCCTTGTGGCTTCCGACGCCCTGATCGGTCACCGACCGGTCGTGGCCGGGATAGCGCACGATCTTGAGCAACGGGTCCGGATCGGCGAACGCGTCGTCGAAGAAGTCGGCGGGTGCCCCGAGGGATTCGGCCCAGGCACGCAGCAGCCGCAGTCCGACCGTCTGCAGGCGGTCCATCCAGTCGAGTGCCGACGCCCGCAACTGCGGGACCTGTGCGGGCCACAGGTTCGGACCGTGCAGCACTTCCCAGGGGCGGGCCGCGTCGACCTCGGTCACCGCCTCGCGTTCGGGTCCGATGTCGAGTTGTTCGCGCCAGTCGATGTTGCCCTGGGTGCGTTCCCCGCCGACCCGGGTGTAACCCCGGAAGTGCGGCGAGTAGGTGTTCTCGATTTCGAGTTTGGTGGCGCCGGGAAGTGCGAAGAACTCTCGCGAGGCAGCGATGAGGTCGTCGGCCGCGGCGGGATCGATGCCGTGGCCGGTGAGATGGAAGAACCCGATCTCGTGCGTGACGGTACGGAGCCGCTCGAGTTCGGCGGCTCGCTCCGCGGGTGCACCGTCGACTCGGGTGAGGTCGATGATCGGCAATGTCGTCGAATCGGACATGGTGAATCCTTTCGAACCGGCGCCGCTCGGGAAGAGACCAGCGGCGCTAGCGGTTCGGGGGACGGATTTCGGGCACGGGCTTCCGGGGCACCGATGCCCCGGTCGGGGTGTCAGCGGCAAGCACGACAACACGACGGGACGACGACGCCCGCGCGTGTGTGCATGTCCCGTGCTCGATTCATGCCGAACATGTCCCCTCCGGTGGGCCGGCCCGGCCCTCGACGACAGCGAAACCACTAGAGTGGTCGGTCACAAGGCTAAACGTCCCGACGACAGACGGGCAAATCCACCGTCGACAACTGGCTGTCATAATGACAGCATTCTGTCATGTCTCGAATCGTCTACTTCGCCCTCTGCGATACTCTCGCCGACTGGGAGATCGGGTATGCGATGGCGAATATCGCGAACCCCGACCACCAGAGGCGGCCCGGCAGGTACACCGTGCGCACAGTCGCGGCGGGACCGGAACCGGTCACCACGATGGGCGGGCTCCGCATCGTCCCCGACGCTACGCTCGACGAGGTGGACCCGGCCACCAGCGCGATGCTCGTCCTGCCTGGCAACAACATCTGGCCCTCCGACGCGTTCACGCCGTACACCGACACCGCCCGCGCATTCCTCGATTCCGGAGTGCCCGTCGCAGCGATCTGCGGCGCCACCGGCGGACTGGCGCGAGCGGGACTGCTCGACGACCGTGCCCACACGAGCAATGCACCGGAGTTCTTGAACGAAATCGGTTACGGGGGCGCGCATCTCTATCGCGACGAACCGGCCGTCGTCGAGGGGGATCTCGTGACCGCGAGCGGCATCGCGCCGGTCGACTTCGCTCGCGCGATCTTCGAGCGGCTCGACCTCTACCCGCCGGAAGTTCTCAGCGCGTGGTACAAGCTCTACGGACAGCACGACCCGTCCGGCTACTGCGAACTGACGGCCGACGAGGGATGAGCACGACGGAAGACCCGATCCGCCGGGTGCTCAGCTCAGCCGCATCGACCACGTTCCGCCTCAACGGGCAATTCCTGGACCTGGCCGAGACACTCGCCGGACCCGTGGGGCTCACCGCCGCACGGTGGCAGGTACTCGGGGCGGTGCTCACCACTCCCCTGCCGGTCGCCGCGATCGCGCGTGAGATGGGTATCACGCGTCAGAGCGTGCAACGGACCGCCGATCTCCTCGTCGCACAAGGCCTCGCCGAGTACCGGCCGAACCCGGCGCATCGGCGCTCGAAACTCGTTGCCGTGACACAGGCGGGATCGGAAGCCGTCGCGAAGATCGGCCCGGCCCACGAGATCGCCGCACGTCGACTCTGCGAGGAGATGGGCCGGAAGAAATTCGAGGACGCGGTGTCGGCGCTCCGCCGATTGTCGGCCGCGCTCGACCGCCTCGACGAGGCCGGCGAGCGAGCCTGAGAGCCCACCCCTCAGCGACGTGGGGGGAAGTGCCGGACAAGGCCTTCCTGCACGACCGTGGCGACGAGTTGCCCTTCGAGGTCGAAGTAGCGTCCGGTCGCCATCCCTCGCGAGCCCGCCGCGACCGGCGACTCGGTGGCGTAGAGGTGCCAGTCGTCGAAGCACAGCGGCCGGTGGAACCAGATCGAATGGTTCACCGTCGCTGCAACGATCCGGTCAAGCCCCCACGACAACCCGTGGGTGGTCAGGATCGAATCGAGGACAGTGGTGTCCGAACTGTAGGCGAGTGTCGCCGCGTGCAGCAGTGCGTCGGTGGGCATCTCACCGTCGGGTCGCATCCAGACACGATTGTGGTTGAGCTTTTCGCCCGTGCCGCGCAGCACCCAGGCGGGGTCGTTCGCATACCGCATGTCGATGGGTTTGAGTGCCCCCGCGAAATACGGCAACTGCTCCTCGAAACCGCGCAACCGTTCCCCGATGGGCGGAAGCGATTCCGGCAGAGGGACTTCCGGGACGCTCACCGAGTGCTCGAGTCCTTTGCCCCACCGCTGGAAGGCGACGAGCATGACGAACAGTTCCTTATCGTCCTGATAGGCGGTCACCATCCGGTTGGCGAAATCGCGCCCGTCTCGATGACGGGAGACCCGGTACTCGATCGGCGCCTTGACGTTGCCGCCGCGGATGAAATGCGCGTTGACGACGTGCACCGGACGATCGCCCACGGTGCGTCCCGCGGCGATCAGCGCCTGCGCGACCAGTTGCCCGCCGAAGGTCCGGGCACCGACCTGCGGCGGGTGCTGCCCACGGAACACGTCCTCCCCGGTCTGCTCGAGATCGAGCAGACCGAGAAGGACGTGCAGATCCGGGGTGTCGACACTCGTCACCGGGTGTCCTTTTCCCCCAGACGGTGGACATGGATGAGGTTCGTCGAACCCGTCCGTCCCGGAGGGGCACCGGCGACGATCACCACGAGGTCGCCGCGCTGATAACGCCCGAGCGACAGCAACGCGGCATCCACCTGTTCGACCATCTGGTCGGTGGTGTCCACCGGGGGAACCGAGAACGTCTCGGTTCCCCAGGTCAGTGCCATCTGATTGCGGATGCTCGGCGCGGGCGTGAAGGCCAGCAACGGAAGCCGGGTGTGCAACCGGGCGAGCCGGCGCACCGTGTCGCCCGACTGGGTGAAGGCGACCAGAGCACTCGCGTCGAGCCGCTCACCGATGTCGCGAGCCGCGTACGAGATCACGCCGCGCTTGGTGCGGGGAACGTGCGTCAGCGCGGGTGCGTCCGTCGAATCGGATTCGACGGCCCCGATGATGCGCGCCATCGTCTTGACGGTCTCGATCGGGAACTTACCCACCGAGGTTTCGCCGGACAGCATGACTGCGTCGGCGCCGTCGAGTACGGCGTTCGCGACATCGGATGCCTCCGCACGCGTCGGGCGGGAATTCTCGATCATCGATTCGAGCATCTGCGTTGCGACGATCACGGGCTTGGCGTTCTCCCGTGCGATCTGGATCGCGCGCTTCTGCACGAGCGGGACTTCCTCGAGCGGCAGTTCGACACCGAGGTCGCCGCGAGCGACCATCACCGCGTCGAATGCGAGCACGACAGCCTCGAGGTTCTCGATGGCTTCGGGCTTTTCGAGCTTTGCGATGACTGGCACACGGCGTCCGACGCGGTCCATGATCTCGTGCACGAGTTCGATGTCCGCCGGGGAACGCACGAACGACAGCGCGATGAAGTCGACGCCGAGTTGCAGCGCGAATTCGAGGTCGGCGATGTCTTTTTCGGACAACGCCGGAACGGACACGTTCATGCCCGGCAGCGACACGCCCTTGTTGTTGCTGACCGGTCCACCCTCGGTCACGCGGCACACGACGTCGTTGCCCTCGACGGATTCGACCACGAGGCCGACCTTGCCGTCGTCGACGAGCAGACGGTCGCCCGCGACTGCATCCTGCGCGAGTTCCTTGTATGTGGTCGACACGCGGTCGTGGGTACCCTCGACCTCGTCGACAGTGATGCGAACGAGTTCCCCGTTGCGCCAGACGGTTCGTCCCTCGGTGAACCGGCCGAGCCGGATCTTGGGGCCCTGGAGGTCGGCCAGGATGCCGACCGCCTTGCCGGACGCCTCCGCGGCGGCGCGCACGTGGTTGTACTGGACCTCGTGATCGGCGTGTTCTCCGTGGCTGAAGTTCAGGCGCGCGACATCCATGCCGGCCTCGACGAGTTCCCGGAGGACGTCGGGGTCGGAGGTTGCCGGGCCCATAGTGCATACGATCTTGGTACGTCGGGTCACGACTCGAGCCTAGCCCCCATGGTCCGGGGCCACCATCGGAGTCCATAACCCGCGCACCCGCGTGCTCCCCGGCAACCCGGTACCTCAGTCCGTGTGGTCGTCTGCTATCTCGGGGGCGTTCTCCCTGGTCGCCATCCCTCCGATCCCATTTTCGTCTGCGGGTCCGGGACGGCCGCCCTTCGGCTCCCGCGCGTGCGTCCCGCTCGCGTCGTCCGTCTTGTCGCGGTCGTCCGAGCGACTCTTCTCCTCTGCCATCGGCGTGTCTCCTTCCGGGCCGGGATCACCGGCGAAACGTTCTCTGTCGGCGTCGTCGGTTCAGTCGTCGAGGCGGTCCACGTGTCCCCCGCCGGGATCAGCACCACCCGAGCCGGCGTGTATGTCGTCGCGAGCAGCAGATCCCAGGGGCACGCGCGCAGAAGGATCCGTAGTGCGACACCAAGGATGTTGGGCACACCGATCGGGA
The DNA here is from genome assembly GCA_023417985.1 of Actinomycetes bacterium. Taxonomy (GTDB): domain Bacteria; phylum Actinomycetota; class Actinomycetes; order Mycobacteriales; family Mycobacteriaceae; genus Rhodococcus. The sequence continues at coordinate 6,805 of JAEZDV010000039.1, forward strand.
GGCCGACGCCCCGCGAGAGTCCGGCGGTGACCGGGCAACGCCCCGGGGCCACGGGTCCCCCTCCTCGCGCGCCTCCGGAGCGCCGCGGAACAGCGCACCTTCGTGTGGAACACCCGCGCTCCGCGCAATGCGGAAGCAAGCGGCCCGGAACCTTCCGGAGACCTCCGAGCGCGCGAGAGTGGAGAGGTCGAGTGACGCCACGGTGCGCGGGATACCCGCTGTGGCGTCGTTCAACCGGAGCGGCAAGGTCGCCGCAGGCCGAGGCGACCACCGGCCGCGAAGACGTCGTCCCTTACGGGCGGAGCGGTCGGCCCTGCGGGTCGCGAACCTTGTTTCCGGTGAGCATCAGGATGCCGTCGACGAGCGGCCAGATTCCGCCGATACCACAGGTCAGCCAGGTGACGGCGATCTGGGCCACCGCTGTACCGGGGTCACCGACGTAGAAGCGTCCGGCGCCGAATGCTCCGAGCACGATCTGGAGAACACCCGCGGTGACCTTGGACTTCTCCGAGTACGCCTCCCCGGTATAGGGATCGCGTCCGAACGGCGCCGAGAGGTCGGTTCCGTACCCCTGCGGGCCGTATCCCTGAGGACCCTGGGGGCCGTATCCCTGAGGCGGGCCGTACGACGACGGCGACGCGCCGTACGGGGCCGACGGGGTCCCGGGGGTGGGAGTACCCGGCACCGATGTCGGGTAGCGGGGATCAGGAGCGCCGTAGACGGGCCCCGGGGTACGGGAGTCGCCTGCGGGGTTCGAGCCGGGGTACGGATAGTTGCCCGGCGGCGGGTAATCGGACTGGTGCTCGGCCGGCGGTGGATAACTCGGCGTTGTGCCCCAGCCCGGGCCGTTGCCGACCCCGGAGTAGGTGTCCCATCCCGGCCCGGGGGTCCCGATATGGCCGCCGAAAGATTCCGACGGGGACTGCTGCTCGGACAACGAGGCGTGCGCCGTCGCGTCGTAGTCGAAGGTCGGGCCGAAGTCGCGTGCCGGTTCCCCGGCTTTCGCAGCATCCGGGCCCTTCGGCTCGTCCGGGTCCGCTTTCCGGCTGCCGGAATGTTTGCGCAGGTCCGGCTTGACAGGGTCGGACGAGTCGGAAGCGCCCGGGTCCGGTGCGGTCACGAGTTGTCTCCCTTGCTCTTGCCCGGCGGTGAGGTGTCGAGTCTACCTGCGGGTTCGGCCCCGGCGTCGCTCTCGGGGTTGTCGATCTCAGTCGTCACGACTCCGGCCGGTGACGCGCCGGTCGCCGGATTTTCGGCTGCCTCACCCGCGCCGACCGGTGCCGTTGCGGACGCATCGGCCGGGGTTCCGCCGAGGGTCGCCGGGTCTTCTCGTCCCTTGCGCGCGAAGATCACGTAGGCGACGGCGAGCACGAACACGATCCCGGAGGTGAAGGTGTTGATCCGGATCCCGGCGATCTCGGTCGCAACATCCGTGCGCATGAGTTCGATCCAGAACCGTCCGGCGCAGTAACCCGCGACGTACAACGCGAAGAGTCGCCCGTGGCCGATGGCGAAACGGCGGTCGATCAGAACCAGCAGCACGACCACGGCGACATTCCACAGCAACTCGTACAGGAACGTCGGGTGGACGACGAAGGCCACCTCGCCGGTGGAGACACCGTCGATCAGCGAGGGCGACACGCGACCGGCGTCGTCGGCGCGCTGGTAGATCTCGAGGCCCCACGGCACGGTGGTCTCCCCGCCGTAGAGTTCCTGGTTGAACCAGTTGCCGAGGCGTCCGATCGCCTGAGCGAGCAGGATGGCCGGGGCCAGCGCGTCGCCGAATGCGGGCAGCGGGATGCCGCGACGGCGGCAGCCGATCCAGGCACCCACCGCACCGAGTGCGACGGCCCCCCAGATCCCGAGTCCGCCCTCCCAGATCTTGAGGGCGTCCGCGGGGTTCGCGCCCTCGCCGAAATACTTCTGCCAGTCGGTGGCGACGTGGTAGAGCCTGCCGCCGACGAGACCGAACGGAACGGCCCACACGGCGATGTCGAGCACCGTGCCGGGCGCGCCGCCACGCGCGACCCAGCGGCGGTCACCCCACCAGATCGCGACGATGATGCCGACGATGATGCACAGGGCATAAGCGCGCAGGGCCAGCGGGCCCACGTACCAGACGCCCTGAGACGGGCTCGGAAGATAAGCCAGAACAGTCGCGGTGGTTGTCACGACGCCACGCTAGCCGAGCGCACGCCCCGCGCAAGGTCCTGCGTCAGGGCGAGCAGCGCGTCGCGGCCCTGACCTGCCGCCGTCACGAGCGCCGAACCGACAATCACGCCGTCCGCGTACCCGGCGATCTCGGCGGCCTGGGCGCCGTTGCGCACGCCCAGACCGACGCCGACCGGGATGTCGCTGTGGGTGCGTACCCGGGCGACGATCTCGGGTGCACGGTTGTCGACCTGGTCGCGGGCGCCGGTGACCCCCATAGTGGAGGTCGCGTAGACGAAGCCGACACACTGGTCGAGCGTCGCGGCGAGTCGCTCGTTGGTGGACGACGGTGCCACGAGGAACGTCCGTCCGAGTCCGTACTTCTCGGACGCGGCGATCCAGTCTTCGGCCTCGTCGGGGATGAGGTCGGGGGTGATGAGTCCGAGACCGCCGGCGGCCGCGAGGTCGCGAGCGAAGTTCTCCACGCCGTAGCGCATCACCAGGTTCCAGTACGTCATCACCACGGCTGCGCCGCCGGCGGCATTCACGGCTGCGACCGCCCGGAACACGTCGCGGACCTTCACGCCGTTGGCAATCGCCTCGAATGCGGCTTCCTGGATGGTGGTGCCGTCCATCACCGGGTCGCTGTAGGGAATGCCGACCTCGATGAGATCGCATCCGCCTTCCACCAGGGTCGCCATGGCTTCGAGCGACCCGTCGACGGTGGGATAGCCGACAGGCAGGTATCCGATCAGCGCGGCACGGTTCTCCGCGCGGCATGTGGCGAAGATCTGGGTGAGGCGTTCGTGCGGGGCGCTCACTGCGCGGCTCCTTGGGTGCTGTCGCGGTCGTCTGCCGGAAGGTAGCCGAACCAGCGGGCGGCGGTGTCGACGTCCTTGTCTCCCCGGCCGGACAGGCTCACGAGGATGATCGCGCCCTCCCCCAGCTCGGGTCCGAGCTGCAGGGCACCGGCAACTGCGTGCGCGGATTCGATCGCGGGAATGATGCCTTCGGTGCGACACAGCAACGCGAAGGCGTCCATGGCCTCGCTGTCGGTGACCGCCCGGTACTGAGCACGGCCGATGTCCGCGAGCCACGAATGCTCGGGCCCGACGCCCGGGTAGTCGAGACCCGCTGAGATGGAATGCGATTCGATGGTCTGGCCGTCTTCGTCCTGCAGCAGGTACGAATAGGCGCCGTGCAGTGCGCCGTGGCTGCCGCCGCCGATGGTCGCGGCGTGCCGGCCCGTCTCCACGCCGTCACCGCCGGCTTCGCAGCCGATCAGCTTGACCGCCGCATCGTCGATGAAGGGGTGGAAGATGCCGATGGCGTTCGAACCGCCGCCGACGCACGCGACCACGGCGTCGGGCAGTCGGCCGGTCATCGCCTGCACCTGCGCACGTGCTTCGAGCCCGATGATGCGCTGGAAGTCGCGCACCATCGCCGGGAAGGGATGCGGCCCCGCTGCGGTGCCGAAGCAGTAGTACGTGTTGTCGGCGTTGGTCACCCAGTCGCGCATGGCTTCGTTGATCGCGTCCTTGAGGGTGCGCGATCCGGTCTTTGCGGCGATGACCTCGGATCCGAGCAGTCGCATGCGTGCCACGTTGAGTGCCTGGCGTTCGGTGTCGACCTCGCCCATGTAGACGCGGCACTCGAGTCCGAGCAGTGCGCACGCGGTGGCCGTCGCGACGCCGTGCTGGCCGGCGCCGGTCTCGGCGATGATGCGGGTCTTGCCCATGCGCTTGGCGAGCAGAACCTGACCCAGCACATTGTTGATCTTGTGCGAGCCGGTGTGATTGAGGTCCTCGCGCTTGAGCAGAATCCGCGCTCCGCCCGCGTGTTCGCTCAATCGGGTCGCTTCGAACACCGGAGACGGGCGGCCGGTGTAGTCGCGCTGCAAGCGGTCGAGTTCGGCAAGGAAACCGGGGTCGCTCCGCTCCTTCTCGTATGCAGCGGTGACCTCTTCGATGACCGCCATGAGGGCCTCGGGAACGTAACGCCCACCGAACACCCCGTAATGACCGCGAACATCGGGTTCGTGCGCGGTGGGGGTGGATACGGCGTCACTCATCGAGGGAAGTCCGCGTCCCTTGGCGAAAAGTACGGAATCGTCTGCAGTCACGTATCCAGTCTGCCCCACGTCGAGGTGCCGATCATGCCCGGGTCCGGCCCGGGGTACAGCTCAGCGCGCAGGCTTGGGGCACGACGGATGTGTACCGACCGTCACCAATTCGGCGACGGCCTGCCGCGGGTCGCCGCTGGTCACCAGGCCTTCGCCCACCAGCACGGCGTCGGCTCCGGCTCCGGCGTAGGCGAGCAGGTCGGCCGGTCCGCGGACACCGGATTCGGCGATCTTGATGACGTGGCTCGGCAGTCCGGGCGCGATCCGTCCGAAGGTGTTCTTGTCGACCTCGAGGGTCTTGAGGTTGCGCGCGTTGATGCCGATGACCGTCGCGCCGGCTTCCAGTGCGCGGTCGGCCTCTTCTTCGGTGTGCGCTTCGACCAGGGCGGTCATTCCGAGCGACTCGGTGCGGTCGATCAGCGCCGTGAGCACGGTCTGCTCGAGCGCGGCCACGATGAGCAGCACGATGTCCGCGCCGTGAGCGCGCGCTTCGTGGATCTGGTACGGACCGACGACGAAATCCTTGCGGAGCACCGGGATACGCACCGCGCGCCGCACCGCGTCGAGATCGGCGAGGCTGCCGTGGAAACGACGCTCTTCGGTGAGAACGCTGATGGCGCGTGCACCGCCCGACTCGTAGGCTTTGGCGAGCTCGGCAGGATCGGCGATGTCGGCCAGCGCACCCTTCGAGGGGCTTGCGCGCTTGACCTCTGCGATCACCGCGATGCCCGGCTCCCGGAGAGCGGCCTTCGCATCGATCGGCGCGGGCGCGGCAGCACCGGCGGCCTTTACGGAAGCGAAGTCGGTAACCGCCTCACGGGCGGCGACGTCGGCTCGCACACCTTCGAGAATCGAGTCGAGAACTGTCATCGTGGCTCGAGTCCTTTCCCACCCTTGTCAATCCCGATGTGATTAAGCTCATCGGATTTCTTCAGCCTAGTGGGCGCGCCCGGGGCACTCATCGCCGGGTACCCGAATCGGAGATGTCCCCGTCGTCGTTGCCGTCGTCACCCCGGTCGACGGTCGGATCCTCGCCCGCATCCATTGCGTCCCACAGGGTCCGTTCGGTCATCGGTTCGTCGGTCTCGGCTCGCCGCACGGCCGCGTCACGGCGGGCTGCCGGACTGTCGTACTTCGCCGACAACCCGGCCTGCTCACGCGGAGTCCGCCACAACGCGACCGCGGCGGCGAGCGCGAGGCACGCGCCCAGGAGCGCCAGGACAGCCGGCAGCGGAGAGACCGTCACCGCCGTGACCGTGGCCCGGCCGGGCAGTTCGGCGATCCGGGCCGCGGTGTCCGCATCTCCCCCACCCACGAGCAACTGCACGGCCGGAACCGCCGCGGCCACCGCAACCGCACCCACCGCGATCGAGACGACGCGCAGAGCCCGCCCGCGGACCGCGAATGCCGCGGCGATCGCGGCGAGCAGCGCCAGCGCGAGGGGCGTGGTGGCAGCGGCCCATTTCGCGCCCTCGAGATCGGTGACGCGGTCGGCGCCGAGGCCGTCGGACGACTCGGCCTGCACCCACGTCATCCTGCTCGACCCCCAGAGCGCCGCGGCGCCGAGTGCGAGCAGACCGGCCGCGACGACCGTCGGGCGGCGGCCTGCGCCGGCGCGGGGAGCGTCCGCGGAGTCGGGGGCGCTCATCGTGCGTCTCCGCTGTAGTTGGTGACCGTCGCGGCGGCGGCGACCGCGGCCAGAGCGGACATCGCCTTGTTGCGGGCTTCGGTGTCCTCGGCTTCGGGAACCGAGTCTGCGACGATGCCTGCGCCGGCCTGGACGTATGCGACCCCCTCCTTGATCAGCGCGGACCGGATCGCGATGGCGGTGTCCGCGTCGCCGGTGAAGTCGAGGTAGCCCACGATGCCGCCGTAGATGCCGCGTCGGGTGGGTTCGAGTTCTTCGATCAGTTCCATCGCCCGCACCTTCGGTGCTCCCGACAGTGTGCCCGCCGGGAAGCAGGCAGTGACGGCGTCGAGTGCGCGGTTGCCGTCGGCGAGCCGTCCGGTGACCGTGGACACGAGATGCATGACGTGGCTGTATCGCTCGATGTGGCGGTAGTCGTGCACCTTCACGGTGCCCGGCTCGCACACCCGGCCGAGATCGTTGCGGCCGAGATCGACCAGCATCAAGTGCTCGGCGTTCTCTTTCTCGTCGTGCAGCAGATCCTTCTCGAGCAACGTGTCCTCCTCCTCGTCGGCACCGCGCCACCGGGTTCCCGCGATCGGGTGTGTGGTGGCGGTGCCGTCCGCGACGGTCACCAGCGCTTCCGGACTCGAACCGACGATGGAGAACGCGGTGCCGCCGTCCGGCCCGGGGATGTGCAGCAGGAACATGTACGGACTCGGATTCGACGCGCGGAGCATGCGGTAGACGTCGATCGGCGCGGCATCGCAGTCGATTTCGAATCGCTGGGAGAGCACGACCTGAAATGCCTCACCGGCTTCGACGTCCCCGATGAGTTTGCGGACGTCGGCGCTGAACGCTTCGGTGGTGCGCTGACGGCGGTACTGGGGTTCGGGGCGCGAGAAGGTCGCGACGGTGGCCGGTGCCGGTGCGGCGAGGGCTGCGGTCATCCGGTCCAGCCGGGCGACCGCGTCGTCGTAGGCCTCGTCGACGCGTTGATCGGATCCGTCCCAGTTCACCGCGTTGGCGATGAGCCAGATGGTTCCTTCGTGATGGTCCACCGCGGCGAGATCGGTCGCGAGCATCATCACCAGTTCGGGGATCTGCAGGTCGTCGTCGGCGAGTTGCGGCAATTTCTCGAGATACCGGACGGTGTCGTAGCCGAGGTAGCCGACCATTCCGCTCGTGAGGGGCGGTAGTCCGTGGATGCGGTCGGTGTGGAGTAGTTCGAGGGTCTCTCGCAGCACGTCGAGCGGGTTTCCACCGGTTGGGGTGCCGGCGGGGACATGGCCGTACCACGCGGCTTCGCCGTCGACGACCGTCAGCGCAGCGGGACTGCCCGCGCCGATGAACGACCACCGCGACCACGACCGGCCGTTCTCCGCGGACTCGAGGAGAAACGTGCCCGGACGGTCGGCCGCGAGCTTGCGGTACGCCGAGAGCGGTGTCTCCGCGTCGGCGAGCACCTTGCGGGTCACAGGCACCACGCGGTGCTCTCGCGCGAGTTGCCGGAACTGCTCGCGCGTGGTGGTGGAATCGGACCAGCCACCGGCGGGAACATCGGTGGTGGCTGCGGGAATGGTGGTGGGCTCGCCGGACATGCGCCCATCATCCCAGGGAACATCCTGGCCGTCGCAGGCGCGGTCGCCCCGGACGTACCGACGCGGTGTCCGGGACGACGCGCGTCTCAGGCGACCTGGATGGAACGCTTGGCCAGGCCCATCCAGAACCCGTCGACGACCTGTTCGGGTGGTCGAGCCGGATCCCGGGACAGACCCAGGGTGACGAAGAGCGGTGCGAAGTGCTCGATGGTCGGGTGTGCGTACGGCATGCCGGGGGCGCGGTTGCGGAAGTCGAGCAGGGCATCGACGTCGCCGCGTGCGAGTTGCTCCCCGGCCCAGTGGTCGAACTCTGCGGACCAACCCGGCGCGGGAGCCTCGGGTCGCGGGTCGCGCAGGAACGGCAGTCCGTGCGTCGTGAAACCGGAGCCGATGACGAGCACGCCTTCGTCCCGCAGCGGCCGCAGTCGCTCACCGAGGCGCAGGAGACGCTGCGGGTCCAGGCTCGGCAGCGATATCTGCAGGACCGGGATGTCGGCGTCGGGGTACATGACGGTCAGCGGCACGTAGGCGCCGTGGTCGAGGCCTCGGTGCGGTTGCTGCACGACGGGTTCCTCGTCGGGCATGAGCATCGCCACCCGGCGCGCGAGGTCCGGGGCTCCCGGCGACGCGTAGGTGACCTCGTAGAAGCGACGCGGGAATCCGCCGAAGTCGTAGACGAGCGGTGTCCCCGTGGTGGTGGACCCGATCGTGAGAGGCGCCGATTCCCAGTGCGCCGAGACCACGAGGATCGCGGTCGGGCGGGGCAGGTCGGCGGCCCACGTGCGGAGTTGGTTCACCCACAGTTCGCTGTCGACCAGGGGTGGCGCCCCGTGGCTGAGGAAGAGGGCGGGCATATCGCTCATGAAACTCCTTGACTTGAAGCTTCAACTATCTTAGCTCGAATCCGGAGTGACGACGAATCACTCCCCCGGGTGTACCCGCCGCCACTCACTCCGACAGGCTGGATGCACCACAACGGAAACGAGGACTCCCCCGATGAACAGCGAGAACCCGCGGTGGCTCGACGCCGGCCAGCAGGAGGCATGGCGCGTCCTGGTCGCGGTGATCACCCGGTTGCCCGCCGCGCTCGACACACAGATGCAACGCGACGCGGACATGACGCATTTCGAGTACTTCGTGCTCGCCGTGCTGTCGGAAGCACCCGAGCGTCGCCTCGGACTGAGCACCCTCGCCACCGAAGCAAACGCTTCGCTCTCGCGCCTGTCCCACGTCGTCACACGGCTCGGAAAACGAGGATGGGTGCGCCGCGAGCCGATCCCCGGAAGCCGCGGGTCCTACGCCGTACTCACCGACGCCGGGTACGCCAAGGTCGTCGAGTCCGCCCCGGCACACGTGGAGACGGTGCAGCGTCTCGTGTTCGACGGACTCGACGAGCACCAGGTACGCGATCTCGCGCGCATCGGGTCGGTGCTCGTCGAGCAGATCGACAAGGGGATCGCCTCCGGAACCGGCAAAGCCTGATTCCGGCGGCTATCCCGCGGAGCGCCCCTTCGGAACGTCGCGGAATGCGAGGTTGGGATCGTGGCTGCGCTCCCGGGGCATGCCGAGGACGCGCTCGCTGATCGCGTTGCGGGCCATCTCCGTAGTGCCACCGGCGATGCACCAGACCTGGCGCATCAGATAGTCGACCCCACGTTCGGCGACCGCTCCGTCGTCCGAGTCCCATGCAGCGCCGTCCGCACCGGTGAACTCGTATCCGATGGTGACCAGCCGGCTTTCCACCACGCCGGACATCAGCCGGGCGATACTCGCGGACTGATCGGAGATCGTCCGGTTCGCCATTCCCTGACCGACGCGCCGGCTCAGTGCCTGCTTGGCCAGTTCGAGCGCCCGGGCCTCACCGAGCAGGTCCCGGGCGACGGGATCGCCGAGCCTCCCGGCGTCGCGAGCGACGTCGAACAGTTCGGAGATCCGTGATCCGCCGCGGACCGAGCCCGCCGGGATGGTCGTGTAGGGCGAATTCAGGTACATCCGCTCGTGGAACATCCACCGCGTCCCCACCGTCCAGCCGTCGTCGACCTCACCGACGCGATCGCTGTCGGGCACGCGCACATCCGTCAGGTACTCCTGGCAGAATTCGCTGGAGCCGCTGAGCATTTCGATCCGGTGCACCTCGATGGCCGGCTGTTTCAGCGGCACCATGAAGACGGTGAGCCCGCGGTTCTTCGGCACGTCCCAGTTGGTACGGACGAGGCACAGAGCCCAGTCCGACCACCATGCGCCCGTGGTCCAGATCTTCGACCCGTTGAGAATCCAGTCGTCACCGTCGCGGACCGCCGTGGTCACCGCCCCCGCGACGTCCGATCCGCCACTCGGTTCGGACAGCATCTGCATCCACAGTTCCTCACCCTTGAGGATCGCGGGAATGTGCCGCTGTTTCTGCTCTTCGGTGCCGAATTCGAGAAGTACTGCGGCGCAGGGCACGAAGGTGGGTACCTGCAGTCGCGAGGGGTACTCGTACCCGCTCAGTTCTTCGTTGAGCACCTGCTGGTACGGGCGGGTGAGTCCCTGACCACCGTACTCGCGGGGAATGCAGATTCCTGCGAGCCCGGCGTCGAAGAGCACGCGCTGGAGGTCGCGTTCGTGCTGGACGGCGGCGAGTTCTTCCTCGTCGGTGTTCTCGTTGCGGATCACTCCGACCAGGGAGGACGGGCCGGAGCGTTCGAGGTTGTCGCGGATCCACGACCGGGCACGTGCCCGGAACTCGTCCAGCGATTCCGTCTCCCGGCTGGTCGGCGAACTCTCGACGGTCATCGGTTGGCCTCCTGGTATTCGACGATGTCGGCGATGCGGGCGCGGTGCTCGGCCGGTGTGCCGTAGTTGGATCGATTCGCGGCGCCGCGCCGCGCGAACAGATGCAGGTCGTGTTCGAAGGTGATGCCGATCCCGCCGTGGATCTGCACGCAGTCCTGGAACAGTTCGCCGCCGTAGTGCCCGATGTACGCCTTCGCCGCGGAAACCAGTTCGGGGGCGTCGTCCGCTTGTGTGGCAACGGCTTCCGCCGCGCTGTCGCTGATGGCGTGACTTGCCTCGAGCCACATCTTCATGTCCGCGAAGCGGTGTTTGAGTTCCTGGTAGGACGCGAGCGGACGCCCGAACGAGTATCGGTCGAACGCCCACGCCACGGTGAGGTCGAACGCCGCCTGCAGCGCACCGACCGACTCTGCGGAGACCAGGACGGCCCCCACCTGCAATGCGCGCTCCACATCGGCGGCGGCGCCACCGGCCGCACCGACGAGCGCGGTGACGGGCAGCCGTACGTCGTCGAATTCGACAGCGGCGTAGCGCCGGGTGATGTCGATGGACTTCAGCGGCGTGATCCGTACGCCCGGGGTCCCGCTCGGTACGAGGACCTGTGAGAGGCCGTCACCGGTGCGCCCGGCGACGAGCAGGAAGTCGGCCGACACGGCCGCTTCGACGGGACGCTTGGTTCCGCGCAGGACGACGTGCTCTCCCTCCACGCGAATCTCGACCGCGTCGGAGGTTGTCCGGCTGCCCCGACGCGCTTCCTCGAAACACCATGCAGCGGTGGCACTTCCTTCGGCAAGAGCACCGAGGGTGTCCGCGTGTGCGTCGGTGTACCTTCCCAGTACGTCGGCGACGACGTTGGTCGGCACCAGCGGGCCCGGCGCCGCGTGGGTGCCGAATTCGTAGGCGACCAAGGTCAGATCGACCAGGCCGTGCTCACCGATCGAGCCGCCACCGGCTTCCTCCCCGGCGAGCAGACTGGTCCAGCCCAGTTCGGCGCCGCTGCGCCAGTACTCCGCGCCGAATCCCGCCGGGTCGTGACGGAGGCGGCGGATCTCGGCTACGGGCACCCGGTTCATGAGGAACCGGGATGTGGTGTCCCGGAAGAACTCTTGATCCGGACTCGGATCCAGCAACATGTGCTCCCCTATCCACTTTCAGTTTACGTATATATAACTCTCAATACAGAGAACACTATTCTCTATCAATGTGAAAGGTCCGGCGCGACATTCCGCGTCCGGCAGGCGGGTGGACGGCCGGGCCGCTCCGGCCACACCCGGATATGGCACAGTCCTCCTGTGCCATTGATTCAGATCAGCCAGACCCCGGGCCTGACCGCCGAGCAGAAGAGCGCGGTGATCGCCGCGGTGACCGAGGCCTACGCCCAAGCAGCCGGAAAGAAGCCCGACAAGGTGTGGGTGACCATCACCGAGGTCCCAGGGGAGAACTGGGGCGTCGGCGGCGTACCGCTGAGCTGAGGCAGCTCACGGTCGGCGCCGCTGCGCCGCCCAGCCACGGCGACGTGTTCGAGCTGCCCGGACGCATCGGCGTACCGCGCCCGCCCGAAGCCGGACCGAGAACGATGCCCACCCACGGTCCCGCGAGCCCGCGTCCGACGTCAAGTCGAGGAAACATCCGCACCCGCGGTGAAAGACTGAGCGAGAACCGGGGGTGACGGTCGAACCCCACTCTCACGGTTCGGTGTCCGACAACTCGAGCCAGGAGGAAGCGGGATGCGCGCACTGATCGTCTACGAGTCGATGTACGGCAATACCCACACCGTGGCAGAAGCGATTGCACGCGGAATAGCACCCACAGGCGCTGTCACCACGATTCCCGTGTCCGAAGTGTCCCAGGAAGACAAATCGGCATACGACCTCCTGATCGTCGGGGGTCCTACGCATGTGCACGGAATGAGCCGTGAATCGACCCGGCGCGGCGCCGTCGAGGCTGCCGAGAAACCGGAGAGCAACCTGACGCTGGAACCCGATGCCGCCAGTGCAGGAATTCGTGAATGGCTCGATGCGCTCGACCGGAGCGAGGGAACCGCCGCTGCCTTCGATACCCGAGTCGACAAGCCCGCAATTTTCACCGGACGCGCCTCGAATGGAATCTCCAAGAAACTACGGCACCTGGGATTCACGCTCGTTGCCGGTCCGGAGAGCTTTCTCGTCGATACGCAGACCCGACTCCTCGAGGGCGAGGAAGCACGTGCGGAACAGTGGGGGGAGATGCTTGCGCAGAAGACTTCAGCACGCACCTGACGATCCGATCGGTTCGGGAGGTGCACGCATGATGTGGCCGACGACCGAATGATCCACCGAGTGCGCATCATGTCGTCCGTGTCGCCGGATCGGTGGTGGCGGTGCGACATTCGTAACCGATCGCACTCCGGTGGGTGCCTGGGGTGGCGCCCGGCGAATGCGGTCCCTCGTACCGCCCGGTAAACCGAACTCGTGAGGCATGTTCCGATATCTGCTGGGTCCGAGTCGGTTATCGTGAAAATGTCCGCGCGCCTGAAGACCCCGAAACGCCCTTGGTCGTCTGGAGGTCCGATCCGTGAAGATCGCCAAAGTCGTCATGCTGGTCATCGGCACGATCCTGGCGCTGATCGGCATGGCCTTGGGAGTCGCGGCAGTGACCCTGGGCGTGCTCTATCTCGTTCAGCGCGACAACGGGTATTTCACCACCCCCACCGAGACGTTCCGCACGGAGTCCTCCGCCCTGGTCTCCGAACAACTGGAACTGTTCGTCGACGAGCCGGCGCCCCCCGGATTCCGCAGTGAAGACATCGGCCGGTTGCTCATCCGCGCCACCGCTACCGCACCGGAGACCGAGACCTTCATCGGGATCGGCCCGACTCGAGACCTCGACGCCTATCTGTCGAACGTCGCACACACAGTCGTCGCCGATGTGCAATTCGATCCCTTCGAGGTCGGCTACCGGAACGTGACCGGCGACGAGACCGCCGCAGCGCCGGAAGAACAACCCTTCTGGGCAGTCTCCGCCGTCGGAGCGGGGACACAGCAGGTGGAATGGGACCTGCGGGAGGGGAACTGGACCGTCGTGGTCATGAACCCCGACGCTTCGCCGGGAATCGAGGTCGACCTGCAGGCCGGGGCGCACATCGATGTGCTCGGCCCGATCGCGCTCGCGACGGCGGGCGGTGCCGCGATACTGCTGATCATCGGGATACCGCTGCTGCTCGCGGGCGCGATCGGACTCGGACGACACGGTCCGCCGCCCTCGTACGCGGAGCCGCACGCGATGTCGCACGGTACGACCGCACCTCCCGTCGGACCGCAGGAGCACGAGGTAGGTGCCTATCCCGTACATCTGCGGGGCGATCTGGACGAGCCGCTGTCCCGGGGGTTGTGGCTGATCAAGTGGGCCGCTGCGATACCGCACTTCATCGTGCTGCTCTTCCTGCACATAGCGTTCCTGTTCACCACGCTGATCGCCGGATTCGCGATCCTGTTCACCAGCCGCTATCCCCGCCCTCTGTTCGACTTCAACGTCGGTGTGCTGCGCTGGACGTGGCGGGTCGCCTTCTACACCTACTCAGCACTGGGCACCGACCGTTACCCACCGTTCACTCTGCACCGCACCGACTATCCGGCCGACTTCGACGTCGAATACCCCGAACGGTTGTCCCGTGGACTGGTGCTGATCAAGTGGTGGCTTCTGGCGATCCCGCACTATCTCGTGCTCGGGGTACTGGCCGGCGGGTGGTTGGGCGGATGGAGCACCGGGATCGTCACCGGCAGCGGTGCCGGTCTCGATGACGCGACCGACAACGGTACTTGGGCTTTCGGCTCGCTGCTGGGCATTCTGGTGCTCTTCGCGGCACTGGCGCTGCTGTTCACCGGTGCCTATCCCCGGGGTCTGTTCGACTTCGTGATGGGCATCAATCGCTGGCTCTACCGCGTGTGGGCATATGCGGCACTCATGCGCGACGAGTATCCCCCGTTCCGTTTCGACCAGGGCGCGCGTGATCCGGCCGGACGAGGTGCGACCGCGCCGCACAAGCTACCGACCTCGCCCCCGACGGAGGACGGCCCACCGGCGAGTGGACCACCCCGCTTGTGACAGCGCCGCGGTCTTCCCTTCCGCGTCAGCGGACGCCCTTCGACCTGTTCGCGCCGAGGCACCACGCGGGAGGCGCCGTCGGGTGTATGTTCCGGACTATGCCCGACGAGGTCACCGCCGCCGGCACTCTCACCGAGGCTCGAGAGACCCTCGTCTCTCAGCCGTTCAGTGTTCTCCTCGGAGCTCGGTTGACCGTCTACACCCGCGGCAGGGCCGAACTGGAGATGCCACTGCGTCCCGATCTGCTTCAGCAGTTCGGTTTCGCGCACGGCGGCGTTCTCGCCTATGCAGCCGACAACTCGCTCACTTTTGCCGCGGGCACGGTCCTCGGCCCGTCCATCGTCACGACGGGCATGGCGCTCGACTACGTACGTCCTGCACGCGGCACGCTGTTGCGGGCGGTGGCGACCGTCGTCAACGGCGGGCGAACGCAGGCGCTGTGCCGATGCGAGATCTACAGCGTCGACGACGATGAACCGAAGCTGTGTGCGGCCGCGCAAGGTGGTGCCCGCGTGATCGACCTGAACCGCTGAGCGGACCCAGGGGGGGGTAGAGGTCCCTCGAGGCACATCGTGTCGCCGTAAGGCACATCTCGGCCGGGTAGTCACTGGTTCTGTTCGCACCGAACGTAATTCGTGACCTTTCGCGGTCGCGTCGGTTGGCTGCCTTCATGACTTACGAACCTCAGCAAGTGGATGCCGCGCGCACCACGCTGCTCACCGAGGACTGGGCGGCGGTTGCCGCGGGCCTGCTTCTCATCGCCGCCGTTCTGCTCGGCGTGATTCCCGCGGGGCTGGTCCCGTGACGACCCGAGGCGCCGGCGGGCCGAATCCGGTCGAAACCTACAGCGCACCTCTCGCCGATAGTCCGGGCCGGAAAGCGGACCCGGCGGAGAAGGATCGACGCCCCTCAGCTCCCGCACTCGCGGCGGCGGGAGTCGCCGTCGTCGTCCTGCTCGGCGCACTCACCCGGTTCCTCGAACAGAACGTCCCGGACTGGGCCGAGGGCGGACCGCTCGAGCGCGTGGGCGGAGCAATCGAGTTCCCCGTATACGCGATCGTCCTCGGTCTCCTCGGAAACCTCGCCCTCACCCGCACCGGCCTGCGCGACAAGCTGTCGGGCGGTTTCCGCACCGAGTTCTTCATCAAGACCGGTCTGGTTCTGCTCGGAGCATCCATCAATCTGACGGTGCTCGCGACGGCTGCCGGTCCGGCGATTCTGCAGGGCCTGCTTCTCATCACCGCGGTCTTCTCGTTCAGCTGGTGGTTCGGCGGCAAGCTCGGGCTGGACGAGAAGCTGCGAGCGCTGTTGTCGGCAGCGGTGTCGATCTGTGGCGTCAGCGCTGCAATCGCGGCGGCCGGAGCCGTGCAGGCCAAGCGGGAACAGCTCGCGTACGCCGCGTCGCTGGTGGTGGTCTTCGCGCTGCCGTCGATCTTCCTGCTTCCATGGCTCGCCGGAGTCTTCGGCCTTTCCGATGTCGTCGCCGGCGCCTGGATCGGCGGCAACATCGACACGACCGCTGCGGTCGCTGCGTCGGGCGCGATCCTCGGCGACGACGCCCTGCAGATCGCCACCATCGTCAAGACCACGCAGAACGCCCTCATCGGTTTCGTCGCGGTGGGCTTGACGGCCTACTTCGCGCTGAAGGTGGAGCGCCGGCCAGGCTCGGCACGGCCGAGTGTCGGCGAATTCTGGGAACGCTTCCCGAAGTTCGTGCTCGGTTTCGTCGCTGCGTCGGTGATCGGCACCCTGTGGGTGAAGTTCGTCGACGACGGCAAGGCCGACATCGCCGTCATCAACGATCTGCGGACGTGGTTCCTCATCTTCGCGTTCGTCTCGATCGGCCTGGAGTTCTCCGCGAAGGGACTGCGCGACGCGGGATGGCGCCCGGTAGTGGTGTTCGGATCGGCGACGGTGGTCAACATCGTCGTGGCACTCGGTCTCGCAACAGTGCTGTTCGGCAACTTCGAACTTCCGCAGTGAGTAATCGCCCCGCACCTCGGTGCGGGGCGATCTCGTGTTCACCGTGCCGAGATCAGCCGGGCTGTTCCGCCTCGAGCAGTACGTCGGTGTCGAAACAGGTATGGGTGCCGGTGTGGCACGCCGCACCGACCTGATCCACCACGAGCAATACGGTGTCGCCGTCGCAGTCCAACCGCACCTCGTGTACGTACTGCGTGTGCCCGGAGGTCTCACCCTTGACCCAGTACTGCTGCCGTGACCGCGAGTAGTACGTGGCCTTGCGGGTCGCGAGGGTGCGGGCCAGCGCCTCGTCGTCCATCCACGCCATCATGAGCACGTCGCCCGTCGACTTCTCCTGGACGACCGCGGCGAAGAGTCCGTCGTCGTTGCGCTTGAGCCGGGCGGCGATGTCCGGATTGAGGATCTCGCTCATCGGACGATGATCCCCTCTGCGCGCATCGCGTCCTTGACCTGGCCGATCGTGAGCTCCCGGAAGTGGAAGACACTCGCGGCGAGCACCGCGTCGGCGCCGGCCTGGACGGCAGGAGCGAAGTGCTCGACGGCTCCGGCACCGCCGGAAGCGATCACCGGAACGTCCACCGCTTCGCGGACCGAGGCGATCATCTTCAGGTCGAATCCGGCCTTCGTGCCGTCGGCGTCCATCGAGTTGAGGAGGATCTCCCCGACACCCAGTTCGGCGCCGCGGCGCGCCCACTCCACTGCGTCGATGCCGGTGCCCCGGCGGCCACCATGGGTGGTGACTTCCCAGCCCGACGGGGTGGGCTGCTGGTCGGCGGGCACGGTGCGTGCGTCGACGGACAGCACGATGCACTGCGACCCGAAGCGTTCGGACATCTCCCGCAGTACCTCGGGACGTGCGATCGCCGCCGTGTTGACCGAGACCTTGTCGGCGCCGGCGCGCAGCAGGCGGTCCACGTCCTCGACGGTGCGCACGCCGCCCCCCACGGTGAGCGGAATGAACACCTGTTCGGCGGTGCGGGTGACCACGTCGAGCATCGTCCCGCGGTCACCGCTCGACGCGGTGACGTCGAGGAAGGTGAGTTCGTCAGCCCCCTGCGCGTCGTACAGCGCGGCGAGTTCGACCGGGTCGCCCGCGTCGCGCAGGTTCTCGAAATTGACACCCTTGACGACGCGTCCCGCGTCGACGTCGAGGCACGGGATGACCCGTACGGCCAGTGTCATGATCGATCTCCTTCGAAACGCGGATCCGTCGCGGATTGCACTATGTCCAGTATTTCACCGTGGATTCCGGGTGCGGCGGCGAGCACCGAGCCGGAGCCGATGCGCCACGGCTGCCCGCGGAAATCTGTGGCGATGCCACCGGCCGCGCGCACGAGTGCGACTCCGGCGGCGTTGTCCCAAGGGTGGTGGCCGAAAACCACGGCACCGCCCAGCGAACCGGCCGCGGTGTACGCGAGGTCGACGCCGGTCGATCCGTGCATCCGCAGGCGCGAGACACGTCGGCTCAACTCGGTGATCACCGCGAGTCGTTGTGTGCCAGGAACACGGCCACGACTGTCGATGTCGAAACTCCCGACCCCGACCATCACATCTTCGAGACGGCGTGGCTTCAGCTTCTCGGCGATCTTCCCGTCGACCCACAGCGGACCCTCGGCGATCGCGGAGAACCGCTGATCGGTCAGGGGCAGCCAGGTCAGCCCGACTACAGGAACTCCGTCCTGGACGAGTGCGAGCAGAATGCCGGCCATCGGCAGTCCCGCCGAGTAGTTGACGGTGCCGTCGATCGGGTCGAGCAACCAAACGGTGCCCTCGCCGGCGGACGGACCGCCGAATTCCTCGCCGTGCACGGCGATCCCGGTGCGGTCGACGAGGTCGGCCGAAATCCGCCGTTCGAGTTCGAGATCGAGGTCGGTGGCGAAGTCGTTGGGTCCTTTGTCCACCGAACGCGGCGCGCCGTGCCCGGCGACGAAGCGCTCCGACACCTCGTCGAGTACATCAGCCGCTATCGAGCGCAGACGGTCGAGATCGACGGATGTGGTCATGGGATCAACGCGACACGGCGTCGAGCGCCTCGGTCAAGGTGAATCGGCCCGCGTACAGCGCCTTGCCGATGATCGCGCCTTCGACGCCCTCGTCGACGAGCGTGGCGATCGCGCGGAGATCGTCGACCGTCGACACGCCGCCCGACGCGACGACAGGCGCGTCGGTGGCGGCGCACACCTCGCGCAGCAGGTCGAGGTTCGGTCCGGTGAGGGTGCCGTCCTTCGTCACGTCGGTGACGACGTAGCGGGAGCAGCCGTCGCGGTTGAGGCGCTCGAGCACCTCCCACATGTCTCCACCGTCGGACACCCAGCCGCGTCCGCGCAGCCGCCACTCGCCGTCGATGAGCTTGACGTCGAGGCCGACGGCGATCCGGTCGCCGTACTCACCGATGGCACGGGCACACCACTCGGGATTCTCGATGGCAGCCGTGCCCAGATTGACGCGGGCGCAGCCCGTGGCCAGCGCTGCGGCCAGGGTGGCGTCGTCGCGGATACCGCCGGACAGTTCGACCTTGACGTCGAGTTCGCCGACGACTCGGGAAAGAAGCTCACGGTTGTCTCCGCGACCGAACGCCGCGTCGAGGTCGACGAGGTGCACCCATTCGGCACCGGCGTTCTGCCACTCGAGGGCGGCGTCGCGCGGCGATCCGTAACCGGTTTCGCTGCCTGCCTCTCCCTGGACGAGGCGAACTGCTTCACCGTTGGCAACATCGACTGCAGGCAAAAGGACCAGGCTCACTGCCCCTACATTAGTGCGTGCGCGCACGACGGCACCACGCGCCTTCGGCGGGAGCGCTCCAGCCGCTCTCAACGCAGTTTGATCGTGCCGCCGTCGACCATGAGAGTCTGCCCGGTCACGTAAGCGGCGTCCTCGCTCGCGAGGAAGACCGCGACCCGGCCGATGTCCTGCTCCGGATCCCCGAAGCGGCCCAGCGGTGTCCTGGCCAGGAGCGTCTTCTCCATGCCGGGATTCGCCTTCATGTACGCCTCGACACCCTCTGTCAGCGCGAGGGGCGAGATGATGTTGACGTTGATGCCGTCACCGCCCCATTCGTTGGCGGCCACGCGACTGATCGCGCGGATCGCTTCTTTCGCCGCAGCGTAGGACCCCTGCGTCACCTGCCCGTCGATTCCGGCACCGGAGGCGAAGTTGATCACGGAACCACGCTGCGCCGCGAGGTGCGGGTGCGCCGCTTTCATCAGCCAGAACGTGGGGTAGAAACCCGTTCCGAACGACAGGTCGAGCATCGCCTGGGTGGTCTCGAGCAGGGGTGCCTGCCGGGAGGCGTGCGCGTTGTTCACCAGGATGTCGAGTCGCCCGAACGCGTCCACCGCAGCTGCGACGATCGCTGCGGCGTTCTCCTCGACGGAGATATCCGCGTTCAGGAACTTCGCCGCACCGCCGAGCGATTCCTCGAGCGCCCTGCCCGCGTTGTCGTCGATGTCGACGAACAGCACGCGGGCGCCTTCCTTCGTGAATGCCCGGACGATCCCCCGCCCGATTCCGCCTGCACCACCGGTCACCACAGCAACCTTGTCCGTCAGCCTCATGCGGTACTCCTCTGCATCGAGTCGATCCGGGCCCGTCGCCGATCCCGTGCTCCCGCGGCAGGCTCCAACCCTGTCGACCCTACGCATCCATACCCATCGACGACGGCAGTCTTCTGCTCTCCGAAACCGATGACAGGTCTCCCCGAGCCCCTGCCAGGACCCCGTTGGTTGGCAGGTCCATCCCCGACAGGGTCGGTGCTTACCCCGCTCGCCTACTCCGCTCAGGGCAACGCAGTCAGCGCTCCGATCGCCGCGGCAGTGGCATCCGAGATCGGCACGTTGTCGTTCGGTACGTCGGCTCGGCCGAGCACCGAATCCGACATGATGGTGAGCACCAGCGGCACCCCGTCCGGCGACCACACCACACCCGCGTCGACGACCGTGCCGTACGTCCCGGCGCCCGTCTTGTCCGCCGCGGTCCATCCAGCCGGGAGCCCAGCACGCATCCGGGCGTCGGACGTGACGCTCGCCCGCATCCACCCGGTCAGCGTGCGCTGATGGTGTGCCGGCAGCACCGTGCCCAGCAGCAGTGCCCGGTAACCGATCGCGAGCCCCACCACCGTCGACGTATCGCGCATGTCCCCGGGATCGGCGTTGTTGAGTTCAGGCTCCCAGCGGTCGAGCGTCGTCGTGGTGTCCCCGATTGTGCGCGCGAAAGCGGTGACGGCCGCAGGTCCGCCCAGGCGCCGCAGCAAGAGATTTCCGGCAGTGTTGTCACTGCGGATCAATGCCGCCTCGCACAGCTGCGTATAGGTCACGGGCCGGCCCACCAACTCGGAGGTGACGGGCGAATTCTCCACGATGTCCCCAGGTTCGACCACGATGATGTCGTCGAGCCGCACCTGCCCCTGTGACTCGAGGCGGAGCAGCTCCGCCACGGCGTACGTCTTGAACGTCGAGCACATCGCAAATCGTTCGTCTCCGCGATACGCATAGGTCTTGCCCGAAGCCGGCAGCTGGGCGAGCACACCCAGCCGCACCGCGTGTCGTGCTTCGATTCCGGAAAGGGTGTCGTCGAGTGTCGACAGCTCCACCCTGGTTTCGGGTGGAGCGGCGGTGTCCACCGGCGCCGCGCCGCCGCGCGCCGTATCGACGGAGCTGCATGCGACCACCGGCACGGCCGAGGCCGCCACCGCTGCGAGGAAAGTCCTGCGAGAGAGGGCTGTTCGAAATCCGTTCATGGCCGGTACAGAAGCATCGGAACACCATGCGGTTCCAATACCGAACCCTCCCGAGCGCGAGACGGAAAATGTATCGACGCAGGTTGGAGCTACTATCATCGGTTGCGCGTTCACGCCCGCACACCGCAAGCCTCGGGACACGGCTTGCCCCGCTGGTTCAATTGCGCCATGGATCTGATCCGACACCTCCGGTTCTTCGTCGCAGTCGCCGAAGAAGGCCATTTCAGTCGAGCCGCGGCGACCCTCGACATGACGCAACCGCCGCTGTCCCAAGGACTTCGCAAGCTCGAGGACCACGTCGGTCTCCCGCTGGTGCGCCGTACTCCGCGCGGCGCAGTACTCACCACCGCCGGCGCCGCGCTCCTACCCCGAGCGCGACTCCTTGTCGACGATGCCGAACGCTTCTTCGCCGAGGCCGCCCGCATTGCAGGCGCCCGTGGGAGGGTGCACTGGGGAGCGACCGCCGCATTGTCCGACCGAACCGTCATGTTGTGCGTCACCGCGCTCCGGACACCGGTGTCCGGGGTCGAAAGCACAGTGTCCACCGAGATCGCATCGACAGTCGACCTCGTCGAAAGCGTACGGTCGGGGCTGTGCGATGTAGCGGTCGTGGAACATCCTGCGCTGGTGGACGGGATACACGCCGGACCCGTCGTGAAGCTCCCACGCTGGATTGTGGTGCCCGCGAACCACCGCAGCGCGACAGCCGGCCGGCCCACCTTCCCGATGCTGAGCGATCTCACGTTTGCCAGGACTGCCCGTGCCGCCAACCCTCCCGCATTCGACGCCGTCCGCGACCTGCTTCGTGAGCGCGGCGCCGACTCTGCGACCGTGACGGTGCGCGACGACCGGACAGTGCTGAGTTCGGTTGTCGCCGGTGGGTGTTTCGGTCTCACCACGACACCACCCGGCGCGGTGCCTGGCGCCGCGTGGCTGCGGCTGGCACCGGACGCGGACGCATTACGAGTGCGAGTCGTGCGGCGGATGAATACCATCGACAACGCCTCCGCCGACGCCCTCGACCGCGTTCTGTTCCGGGAGCGCGTCAAGTGAGCGCCGAAACTCCCGTGCAGGCAAGAATCCGTGCGGTGTTCGCGGACGCCGGGTGCACCGGATGGTTGCACGCCCGGCGATGTGGCGGGGATCGGCCGGGCAGCGACTCGGATTCGACCATTTCCGTCGGCGGAGACGACCGCGTCGTCCTCGCATCGGTGTACAAACTTCCGCTGCTCCTCGCGTTCTGCACTCTCGTCGACGAGGGCGTGATCGATCCTCTCGCCGAAGTGCGTGTGGATCCATCGCACTGCACACCGGGCCCCACTGGGTTGTCGGTCATGCACGACCCGGTCACCCTCTCGCTGCGTGATCTGGCGACATCGATGATGACCGTGTCGGACAACGCCGCAGCCGACGTGCTGCTCGGCGAGGTCGGACGCAGACCGGTGGACGACGTGCTCTCCCGGCTGGGTCTGACCCGCACCCGAATAGTCGGCGGTACAGCAGACCTGCAACGCAGTCTCGTGGAGGACACCGACAGTCACACCACCGCGGAAGCGTTCGCCGCCCTCGCCGACAACGACGAGGCGTGGACGGTATCGGCCTACGACCCCGCCTACACGAGTGCGACCGTCCCGGAGGAGATGACGCGACTGCTGCACGCGGTCTGGTCCGGAAATGTGCTGTCCGCCGACCAGACGCTGTTCGTGCAGCGTGTGATGCGCACCCAGATCTGGCCGCACCGCATCGCGTCGGCTTTTCCCTACCGGGGGGTGACGGTCGCAGGCAAGACCGGCACGATCGGCGTGATCCGCAACGAGGTCGCGGTGGTCGAGTTCCCCGGTGAACACGCCGTGGCCGTTGCGGTGTTCACACGGGCTGCGCGGTCCGATCCGGCCCTGCCGGCGGTCGACGTCGCGATCGGAGAGGCAGCCCGCGTGGCGGTCAACGCGCTGCGCCGTCCACTCCCGCTGGAATGACAGTGCTCCCGCCGGGCAGCGGCTCCACCCGGCACCCCAAGGTCGGGGTGTGGGGCCTGCGACCAGGTCGCGCTCGGCGCCCGTCGCTCCGATGACTCTTCCCTCGGGGCGAGATTCGAGCGACCGCCGCACCTTCCGACTCACACACCCCGATACGAGGCAACGATGGTCCGACGACGCTCCCGCACTTCGACACTCGCGGCGCTGCGCACAGTAGCTACTCTCGGCGCAAGAATGAGATGACGCGAGCTAACATACTCGCTCCAAATCCCGGCCGTCGATCTTGCTCCACTCGACGGCGTTGTTCGGGTTGAGCCCCCAAAGGCTGGCAAGCACCGCTGTGCCTTGCCATCTGCGGGAGTCGAGGGCATACGGTCGGGCCGTGGGACGCGTGACTTCGGGCGCAGCCGCCAGTCGACCTTCGTAGCGGACCCGACGTCGGAGCCGCTCGCATTCAGGCTGGGCTCCGGTTACCTCTTCCCACCAACCCCCGAGTGCGGTAGACAGAACTACGTTCCGCTCTTATAAGAATGCTGTTTTGCTCTGCCGGTAGATCGGTTCTTATCCACGCGAGCTTTGAGCGGACGCGGCAACTTTCGGCCCACCATCCGATACGAGGCAACGATGCTCCGACGACGACGCTCCCTCACTTCGACACTCGCGGCGATGTGCGTCGCGGCCCTCGCGCTGACCGCGTGCGGCGGTGGCACCACCACTACCGCGGCAGCCCCCGGGACGCCCGTCGGCGACCCGGTCTCCGGTGGCACGTTGCAGGCGATCCAGATCCGCGAGCCGGTCAGCCTCGATCCCGTCGCGCTTCCGAACGTGTGGACCAACTCCGGACTGCTCGGCAACGCGCTGTACGGCACCCTGATGACCAACGACGTCGACACCCTGGAGATCGAGTACTCGATGGCCACGGACTTCTCGACCGACGACGGAGGCCGGACGTTCGTCCTGAAACTTCGACCGGGACTGACGTTCACGGACGGCACTCCCCTGGACGCCGCCGCCGTCGCATACAACTGGGATCGCCTGCGCGACCCGGCCAACGGATCGGAGTCGATTCGGCAGGCCGCGCAGATCGCCGGCACCGAGGTCATCGACGCCGAAACACTGAAGGTCACGATGGTCGCCCCCAGCCCGGTGTTCGCCTCGTCGCTGGTGCTGTCCGGACTCAACTGGATCGCTTCCCCCACCGCGCTGGCGAAGGGCCGGCAGGCGTTCGACGAGAATCCCGTCGGCGCCGGGCCGTTCACCCTCACCGAGTGGGCTCGACAGGATGTGCTCGAACTGACCCGCAACCCGGACTACTGGGACGCGCCGCGGCCGTACCTGGACGGCATCACGTTGCGCCCGGTGCCCGACGCGAACCAGCG
Organism: Actinomycetes bacterium; assembly: GCA_023417985.1. Lineage (GTDB taxonomy): Bacteria > Actinomycetota > Actinomycetes > Mycobacteriales > Mycobacteriaceae > Rhodococcus. The sequence goes on from JAEZDV010000039.1 coordinate 31,237, forward strand.
CCTCAACGCCCTGACCTCCGGAAGTGCGGATCTGGCGTCCGAAAGCAGTTGGTCGAACCTGAGCAAAGCGGAAAGTGCCGGTTTGTCCACGTCCGTCGTTCCGCTCGGCGGAGGTCAATACCTCGCAATGAACACCCGCCGAAGCCCGTTCGACGACGCCCGTGCGCGACGCGCGGTCTCCCTCGCGCTCGACCTGGACGCGATCAACACCGCGGTGTTCGAGGGCACCGGCACCGTCCCACGGACCCTCTTCCCCGAGAACTCCCCCTTCTTCGAGGACATCGCACTGTCGAATTCCGATGACGCCGAAGCACAACGACTGTTCGACGAACTGGCAGCCGACGGCACCCCGGTGAAGTTCACGTTCCTGGCGTACTCCCTCGTCGAGATCAAGACGGTGGCGGAAGTCGTCCAGGCACAGCTCGCAGCGTTCGACAACGTCGAGATCGCCGTCGAGATCATGGATTTCACCGCAGCGCAGGCCAGGGTCGCCGCCCGCGACTTCGACATGACGATCGCTGCCGCCGTCGTCCAGGACCCGGACTCGTCACTGTGGACGTCGTTTCATGCCCGGTCCCAGGGCAACCCCACCGGCATCGACGACCCCGAACTCAACGACGCGCTGGACGCCGGCCGCGTCGGCACGACAGTCGAGGAGCGCAAGGCGGCATACGACGTCGCGCAGCAACGTCTCGTCGATCTGGCTCCGGGCGTCTTCTACATCCAGTCGGCGCCGTCGGTCGTCTCGGGTCCGGACGTGCACGGGGTGCGGATGTACGGGATGGGGTCCGCGATGCTCGACGGAGTGTGGATGAGCGAGTAGGCGCTCCTGCAGTCGGCCGTCTCGGCCGCGGGGATGTCGTAGCGGACCGACACCCCGGCAGATCATCCTGGCGGCTGAGGGATACTCGCGCCGTGCAGCAAGCGGCGCACCGGCAGCATCGTCGCCGCATACGCGACCACACAGACGACGAAGACCGTCCCTGCCACCGGCCACCACGGACCCTGCGGCCAAGGCTTGCCGACGAACCCGAACGCCAGCACCGACATCGGACCGAGTGAGATCACCAGCCCGACAGCGATGGCACCGACGCACACCAGCGCGGTTTCGGTCCGTGCCATCGAACGGAGCTGGCGCGGGGTGGCCCCGACAGCTCGCAGTAGCTGCCATTCCCGTCGCCGCCGAAGAGTGCTCGCGACAAGGCGATTGGCGACGGCGAGCAGGATGTAGCCCGTCAGTACCACGGAGATCCCGAGGTTGAGCATACGACTGGGATCCTGCGAGACCGGACCGACTAGGGCAGCGGTAGCATCGTCGACCTGCAAGCCGGGAGTCCCCGAAATCAGATCGTCGAGATCTGCAACTGCGGGGGTCCGGCCTGCGATGAGCACCGAATCGTACGGGCCGCTTGTCCCCTGGGAGAGCAGTTCGAACGAGGCCACGATCTTGCCGAACCCGAAGCCCCGAGCATAGGTGGCGGCCACCGTCGGCTCCACCTCCGTTCCGTCGGGCAAGATCAGCGACACCGTGTCCCCGACGTCGATCCCTGCCGACCGAGCAGTCGCGGAATCCATTGCCACAGAGTTGTCGTCGAGTCTCGACAGGTCTCCGTTTACCACCCCGAGGTCGAGAACCCCGTCGATTCCGGAGCCGACAACGGACATCGGGTAGCTCTCGACGAGCGCCACACCGTGCTCGTCGACGGGTCTCATCACCGTCGACCTGACCATCGGAACCGCCGCAACAACGGACGGGTCATCCGCAATCGCCGCGACCGTCGCCGCCGACACACCGCCGGCCGCGGGCGCGGACACGAGCGCATCCGCCACCGTGCCCTCCCTCACCTCGTGGTCGACAGCCGCGCTCACCGTCGACCCCACATACACCTGGGTCGTCAGCAACCCGACCGCGAGCGCGAGGACACTGATGGTCCCACCGGTGCGTACCGCATAGCCTGCCGAGTTGCGCACGGCCAGCCAGCGGCTCGCCGGCCCGGAAAGGGCGGCGAGCCATCCACCGAGGCGGCCGACCACCGCCGGGGCGATCAGTGCAACACCGATTACCGCCAGCAGGGTCCCCGACGCGGCACCCATCACGGCTGTCTCACTGCGCGTCACGAGCGGGACGATGGCAGACCCGGCCGCCAACGCCAGAACGATGAACCCCACGGGAGTGCGCACGGAATTCGCACTGCGCGGTTCCGCTTCGGTCTCCACCATCGCGTCGGCCGGGGCCATCCGGGAGAGCCGGAAGGACCCTGCCCGCGCAGCCACCTGAACCACACCCAGCACCAACAGCCCGGTTGCCAATGCCGGGAAGGGACTCCAACTCAGCGATTGCCCGTGCGCAAGCAGTCCCAGATCCACCAGTGATCCTGCGGCTGCTGCGGCCCCCAGCATGCCCGCGACGATCCCCACAATCGTCGAGCCGAGCGCCACTCCGGTGATCTGCCGCGCCGTCATCGAGCGGATCTGTGCCGGTGTCGCGCCCACCGCACGCAACAAAGCCAGTTCGCGGGCGCGGCCCGCCACCCCCACGGACACCGCTCCCGCGGTGATGAATCCGACGAGGGTCACCACCACTCCTCCGGCCGACAACGCGAATGTCAGCAGCATTCCGGCGCCGGCCGCCGCAGCGGGTCGTTCGACTCGGCCGATGTCGTCGCCCGCCGCAACCACCAGACCTCGACCGTCCACGAGTGCCTCGACGCGGTCGGTGACCGCACCGATATCGGCGTTGTCGTCGAGGACGACGGAGAGCAGGTCCACGATGCCCTCCGGCCTGTCGCCAAGATCTCGCGCCAGGACATCGCTCACGAACACACCCCCACCCCGCAGATCCGCGACACCGCTGACCCGCATGTCCCGCACCTCGCCACGGAGCGACACCTGCACCGGGTGGCCGGGCGAGACGCCTGCCGCGTCTGCCGCATCCACAGCCAGCACCACGTCGTCAGGGCCGATCGGGGGTGTGCCGGTCAGTCCGACGGTGCCGAGGAACGCATCCCACCCGTGCCCGTTGCGCCGCACGGACTCCACCGGCACCACCCCGCCGCGACCGTCTGCGACCGCTGCCGGGAAACCGACATCGATCGCCACCGCCCGCACACCCGGGATCTCCGCTACGGCGGGGGCCAGGTCGGCAGGCACTCCGACGGGGTCGGGCAGGACGAGGTCGAAGTCCTCGTCCTGCCGTACCGTCTGGTCACCACCGATAAGCATGTAGACACCGGCGAACCGCTCGGCGGGGACATCCGAGCGCAGACCCGACTCTGCCATCACGAGGCAGAACGTGACCAGCGCGGCGCCCACCGCCACCGCGCACGCCACGGCCAGCATCTCGCTCCCTCGACTGGGCAATCGCACCGTCATCGGGTTCTCCCGCCCAGGGCTACGGTCGGCCCACCGTTGTCGGGATTGTGCACGATCTGTTGAATGCGGCCCTCTGCCATCACCACGACGTTGTCGGCCCGGGCCGCCGCTGCCGGATCGTGGGTGACCATCACGACGGTCTGCCCGAGATCACGCACGAAATCACCCAGCAGGGAAAGGATCCTGTCGCCGGTCTCAGGATCGAGTGCTCCGGTCGGTTCGTCGGCGAAGATGACGTCCGGGCGGGTTGCCACAGCACGCGCCACCGCGACCCGCTGCTGTTGCCCACCGGACAGATCACCGGGCATGCGGGACAGGAACCCACCCAGTCCGACCCGGTCGACGACCGTGGTCAGCCACGACGGGTCGCCGGGTGTCTGCGCCAGCCGCAGCGGCAGGGTGATGTTCTCTTCGACGGTCAGGGACGGGATCAGGTTGTAGCCCTGGAAGACGAACCCGACGCGCTCCCGCCGCACCCGCGTGCGGGCACTTTCCCGCAACCGTCCGACCTCCGTGTCCCCGATCCACACGGCACCGCGCGTCGGGGCGTCGAGTCCGGCGGCGCAGTTGAGCAGTGTGCTCTTCCCGGAACCCGAGCGACCCATGATCGCGAGGAACACCCCGCGTGACACTGTCAGGCTGACGTTGTCGAGGGCAGGCGCGCCCCGACCGCGCCGGTACAGCTTGGTCACGGATTCCAGCCGGACAGCGGGTACCCCACCCGACTCGTCGGCGAGGGTGACGGTCGTGCGCGCAGCAGCAGTGGTCACCCGTGCCGCCGGCTCAGGTAGCGCATCACCAGGAGGGCAAGGCAGAGGAGACCGGGGATACCGAACAACAGCGAGAACACGATGTCGTCGGGCCGGATGACCGAAACCGCGGCGTTCAGTCCCACGAAGACGGCAAGCGCGGCCCACAATGCACCCGTCACCCAGTCGCGTGACGTCGCGTCCGAGGACGCATCCGTCGTCGTCGATGGATCGGATGCTCCGGATATCTGGTTCGGTCGGATGCGATGAGCGTCGTCCACGATGTCTCCTTCATATCGTTTGTGGTTCGACTCGACGCTATGAGCGGACGCGACGTTCCGACATCCCGTCCTCTACCGCAGTCCGGTACAGCAGGCTGTACCTTTACCCGCCCACGTGGACGGCACCGTCGACCACCGCATAACGTCGTCACGCACCCACAGCCTCCATCCGAAGGAGGATCCGAGGAGGACACGTGACAGCGGTTCGCGACGCCGGGCCCACCACGCTGCGCGAAAAGACAACGGCGACAGCCACACAGGCGGTCCTCGCGACGAAATGGCTCGCACTCGGGGCCGGCACCGCGATACTTGCACTGGTGCTTGTGATCGCGTTGATCACGGTCGCGCTGCTCTGCCTGGTGGGTATCGGATTGCTTCTTCTGGGACCGACACTGTCCGCCGTCCGGTGGATCGCACAGCTGGAACGACGCCGCCTGGCCGCGATGGGACAGTCTGTTCGCTCTCCCTACGGACCCGTTCCCACCGACTGGCACGACGCCTGGCAATTCCTGCACGCAGATCCCGGC
>JAEZDV010000138.1 GCA_023417985.1 Actinomycetes bacterium
CCGCCCCCCCCCCCCCCCCCCGACCGGTGGCCGCGGGTCGCGATGCGACATCGGCGGGCGACAGCCCCGGTCCGGCGACGGGCGGGGTGTAGGTAACGCTCGGCTGCTCTCCACGGATTCCCGCCGTCGCGAAGGCCGCGAGCAGCGCCGAAGCTCCGCCGATCAGCATGCCGACGAGGAAGCCGTTCTCGCTGGGAATCAGGCTACCGGCGAACGCTACGCTCATCTGAGCCAGAACGACGCCGGCCACCGCCGCAGAGACGGTACTCCCGAGTGATCTCAGCAGCGTGTTCACGCTGTTCGCCGAAGAGACTTCCGTGCGCGGCACGGCCCCCATGAGCAGAGTGGGAATTGCCCCGTACGCCAGTCCGATTCCCGCCGCGATGCTGCATGTGATCACCAGCAGGCCCCACGTCGATCCCATCAGGACCACCGAAGATCCGTACGCCACAGCCATCATCAGACATCCGGTACACAGGGTGGTTCCAGGCCCTCGCAGAGTCGTGAGTCGCGCCCCCAGGGGCGATATCGCCATCATCAGCAGCCCGGCCGGAGCACACCAGAGTCCCATGACGATCATCGACTGACCCAGTCCGTAGCCCGTCGATTCGGGTAGCAGCCGGATCTGGGGAACGAGCAACGCCTGGAAGTACATCGAGAACCCGATCAGGACCGTGACGATGTTGGTCACCAGCACGCGATTGCCCATGGCGACCCGGAGGTCGACCAACGGGCTTCCGGTGCGAAGTTCCCATCTTCCCCAGCCGAGAAAGGCGACGAGCGACACGACGAACAGTGTCACGGTCGTGGCGGCGGTCCAGCCCCAGTCGCCGCCTTTGGATACCGCGAGCAGCAGGCACACCAGCGCGACCGCGAGTCCGACCGCGCCGAAGCCGTCGAACCGTCCCCGGGTTTCCCGGACCGGCGCCTCACGTACGAACCACGCTATGAGCAGAGTCATTACGACGCTGAGGATTCCGACTCCCCAGAACAGCATCCGCCAGCTCGTCGTCTGCGCGACGATCGCCGCAACCGGCAGGCCGAGCGCGCCCCCGATTCCCAGCGAGGAACTCATGAGTGCGATCGCCGATCCGAGCCGCTCCGGTGGGACGAGGGAACGGAGCGCGCTGATCCCGAGGGGCACGATGCCGAATCCGGCGCCTTGCAGCGCACGGCCGATCAGCATGGGCCCGATCGACGACGACATCGCACACACGAGGGAACCCGCGATGAGCGGGATCGTGCACAGCAGCAGTATCCGGCGCGCACCGTACATGTCGCCGAGCCTGCCCGTCACCGGTGTGGCGACCGCTCCCGCGAGCAGGGTCACCGTCACCACCCACGACGCGTTCGCGGGACTCGTTCCGAGGATTTCCGGAAGCTCGCCGAGCAGAGGAATCACGAGCGTGGACATGAGAGTCGTGACGATTCCGGCGAACACCAGCGCCCAGATCGTGCCCGGCCCGGTCTTCGGGAAGCGGGGTTCCTTCAGACGCCTCGGTCATGCATCGGCATCCACGAGGGCGTTCTCGGCGTCGAGAAGGTTCTTTCGTCCGGTCACCGACGGGATCGGGAAGTGGCACGCCGCGAACTGTCCCGGTCGCACTTCGCGCATCTCCGGTTCCTCCTCGGCGCAGCGATCCTGGGCATGGGGGCAACGAGTCCGGAAACGGCACCCGGTCGGAGGTGCGAGCGGCGACGGCACGTCACCGGCCAGCGCCGGCCCGGCGAACGCCTTCTCGGGATCGGTGAGAGGCACCGAATCGAGAAGCGCCCGTGTGTACGGATGGGCCGGGTCGTCGTACACCTCGATCGAATCCCCGAACTCGCAGACCTTGCCGAGGTACATCACCATCACGTTGTCGCTGACCGTCCGCACAACCCCGAGGTCGTGCGCGATGAACACGACCGTCAGGTCGAACTTCTTCTTGAGTTCCTCGATGAGGTTGAGGATCTGCGCTTGCACCGAGACGTCCAGTGCCGATACCGGTTCGTCGCAGATGAGCAGTCGTGGTTCGAGGGCGAGTGCCCGCGCGATCGCCACGCGCTGGGCCTGACCGCCGGACAACTGGCGGGGAAGCACATTCGCGAACCGGTCCCCCGACAGTCCGACCTGTTCGAGCACCGACGCGGACGCCTTCTCGCGCACTTCGGACGAGTCCCGCGCGATCGCCATGCCCTCGACGACAATGTCCTTGACGGCCCGTCGTGGATTCAGCGAGGACACCGGATCCTGGAAGATCATCTGCATGTCGCGGCGAAGCGAACGCATGTGTTTCTCGCTCGCACCCTCGATCCATTCCTCACCGAACCGGATCCGCCCGGCGGTCACACGGTCGAGACGCAGCACCGCGCGACCCGTCGTGGACTTGCCACAGCCGGATTCACCGACGATGCCCAGCGTCTCACCGGGCAGCACGTCGAAACTGATCTTCGACACCGCCTGCACGGTGCCGGCATCGGTGGGGTATTCGACCACGAGGTCTTGAACGCTGAGCAGAGCGTCGTCGCCCCGCAGATGCGCGGCACCACTACCCGCCATGGGATTCACCTCCGGATACAGTGGCCACCGCCGGGACGACGGGACGCAGACATGCCACCTCGTGATCGGTACCGACCGTCTCGAGAGCGATGGGCGACGCGGTGCACCGGTCTTCCGCGTGGGTGCAGCGAGGCGCGAACCGGCATCCCGGTGGTGGATCCGTCGGGTCGGGAAGCGACCCTTCGATCAGCCGCAGCGGAGCGTGCCGCTCGTGGTCGATCGTCGGGGTGGCTCCGAGCAGAGCGTGGGTGTAGCGATGCATCGGAGCGTCGAATACCTCACGGGTGGAACCGACCTCGGCGAGCCGGCCGGCATACATCACTGCCACGCGGTCAGTGCGCCCGGCGACGACCGCAAGGTCGTGACTGATGAGCATCATCGACATGTTCCGGTCGCGCTGCACGCGCCGGAGCAGATCGAGGATCTGCCGCTGCACGGTCACGTCCAATGCGGTCGTGGGCTCGTCGGCAATGAGCAGGTCCGGTTCGCAGGCCAGCGCGATCGCGAGCATGACGCGCTGGCGCATGCCACCGGACATCTCGTGCGGGTAGTTGCCCAGCCGACGTTCGGGGTCCGGCACGCCGACTTCTTCGAGAAGCTTCAACGCCCGGGTTCGAGCTTCGGACCTGCTCACCCCGAGGTGCCGGCGCATCCCTTCGGTGAGTTGCCGCTCGACCTTGACCACCGGATTGAGCGACCGTCCCGGATCCTGGAATACCATGGCGATCTGGTTTCCCCAGATCTCCAGCTTCTCCTTCTTCGTCAGGGACAGGAGATCGCGGCCCCGGAAACTCACCTGTCCGGATCTGCCCGAGCGCGGAGGCATGAGCCCCATGATCGCGCGGGCCATCACCGATTTGCCGGAACCGGACTCGCCGACGACACCCAGCGCCTGTCCCGAGTCCAGGTCGAGCGACACGTCGTCGACTGCACGGACGGTGCCACGCGGTGTGCCGATGTAGGCACGTAGATTTCTCACTTCGAGAAGCGGCTGAGCATTCACGGCGAGCCGGCCCTTTCCTCGTGTCGGCTAGTTACTGATCCAGAGCTCTTCGGGAAGTGGAGACCCGAGTGTGTAAATCTGTGCGCCGTGCAGGTTCTTGCCGAAGGTCACCGAGGGCAACGCCCGGACGTACCAGAGACCCACCACGGTGTCGGCGATGATCCGCTGTACTTCGTCGTAGGCTGCCTTGCGCTCTTCGGTGGTCTGTCCGAACCGCCCGCGCTCGAGCGCTGCGTCGAGATCGGGGTTGTTCACGCCCATGAAGTTTCCGGACGATGTCGAATCGAAGCCGATGGTCAGTGCGTAGTCGGGGTCCTGGGTGATCGAGGACGAGACGAGCATGTCGAAGTCGCGTGCACCCGCACGGGCCGTCACCGCGGGGAAGTCGGCCACCTCGACGTTCATCTGCACATTCTCGAATGCACTCAGCTGGGCCTGGATCGCTTCACCGAGGACGCGGCTTTCGGTCGTCGGGTAGGACAGGAAGGTGAACGACACCGGCTTGCCCTCCGCAGCCAGTTCGTCGAACAGACGCTGGGCTTCTACGGCATCCGTCGTGTTCAACGGAATGTCGGCGTAGTACGGCGAATCCTCGGGGAACAGGGTCTTGGGGACCTCACCCTCACCGTTGTAGACCACGGTGTTCACCGCATCGAGATCGACTGCGAGCGACACGGCACGACGCGCCCGCACGTCGTCGAACGGCGCACGGCGCTGGTTCATCCCGGCGAACTGGCCGCCACCGGTGGGGGCGACGAGGTATTGCAGCCCGGCAGCTTCTGCCTTGTTGATGTTCGTCCAGCTCGTCTCGGTGGTCAGATCGGCGCCGCCGGTGGTCATCGTATTTGAGCGCTGGTTGGCGTCGGCCACCGTACGGATCACGAGCTTGTCGAGATAGGGCTTCGGTGCATCCCAGTACTGGGGGTTCTTTTCGAGTTCGACCGAGTCCTGACGAGTCCAGCTCACGAGCTTGAAAGGTCCGGCTCCGACGGGATTCCGGTCGAATGCCTGACTCCCCTGCTCGAGCGCGGCAGGCGATGCGATCCAGTTGAGTGCGCCCGCGACGATCGCCTGGGCGAACTGGGGGTTCGGCTTCACCATCGTCACGCGCATCGTCGACGGATCGACGACCTCCGTCGATTCGATCTGCACGGCCTGGCGGATCGTCGTGGATCCGAGTGCCGGGTCCTTGAGCCGGTCCCAGTTGTACTTCACGGCAGCGGCGTCGAGGGGGCTTCCGTCACTGAACACGAGTCCGGGCCGCACGGCCAGCGTGAAGGTCTTTCCACCGTCGTCGCTCGAAAAGGCAGTTGCCATCTTGTATTCGGGCTCGAGCGTCTCGTTGTTCGTGATCATCAAAGTACCGTAGAGAGCATTGCCCAGGGTGGGCTGGTGTGCCCAGGTATTGGAGAGCGCGGCAGGGTCGAGCGAACGCGGTTCACCCATCTGCAGGATGCGTGCAGTGCCCCCGGCAACGGGATCGCCCGCTTCCACCACGTTCTGGGTGGCAGTGGCGCCGGAAGCGGTATCTCCGGACCCACATGCCCCCAGTACGAGCACTGTGGAACAGGCGACCGCGAGGGTGGTCAACAGACGTGTGTGTCGGATCATTCTCGACCTCTCATTGAAAAACGTTCGATTACAACCGGTTCGAGGCCCACTCAGTCGTGCAGCGTCCGGTCGTACTTGGTGCGAAGGTGATCGCCGACTTGATTGAGCGCGAACACCGTGAAGAAGATGACGAGTGCCGGTACGAACACCAGATGGGGTGATGTGGCGATGGCATCCTTGCCGTCGTTGATCATGCCGCCCCAGCTGGGCTGCGGGGGCGGTATGCCGAGGCCGAGGAAGCTCAGCGAACCTTCGGCCACGATCAGTGCCGCGATCACGATGGGCATGTACGACGCCAGCGGGGCGAGGACGTTCGGCATGATTTCCCGGAACAGGATGCGGCCGTTGCCCGCACCCATGTTCTCTGCTGCCCTGACGAATTCGCGCGACGACCAGGCAAGGGTGTTTGCCCGGGACAATCGGATGAACGATGGGATCGCGAGCAAGCCGAGTCCGAAGAGCATGGTCTGGACGCTCGGCGTCAGGATAGAGGCGAGGGCGAGAAGCAGGATCAGCGGCGGGAACGCGAGCATGGCGTCGGCCACGAGCGAGATCACGGCGTCGATGCGCTTGCCGAAGTATCCGCCGATCATCCCGAACAACGAGCCGACGACGAAGCCGACGGTGCCGGCGACGGCACCGATGACCAGCGACACCTGAGCGCCGTAGACCACTCGTGACAGCAGCGACCGTCCGAGAGTGTCGGTTCCCAGAATCGTGTCCAGTGAACCGAATCCGGGTGGTGTGCGCGGCGCGCCGATGGGGACGTTGTAGGGGGCGAGGGGCAGCAGCCCCGCGAAGACGGCCGCACCGATGATGATCACCAGCCAGGCAATGGACAGGTAGACCAGGACGGAACGGGTCTTCTTGACCGCAGGGACTACCGGAAGGGCGACGACGGCGTCCGCGGGGGGACCGTCCTCCTCTTTCTTGTCCAACGCGACCTGGGTCATGCTCCGACCACCTTCCTGACCCGCGGGTCGATCACTTGGTAGCTGAGGTCGACGAGGGTGTTGATGCCCACGTAGACCACCGCGATGAAGACGACGATTCCCTGGACCATGATCACGTCGCGTGAGGTGATCGACGAGGCGACCAGCTGCCCCAGACCCGGTAGCCCGAAGAGGGTTTCGACGATCACTGTGCCGCCGATGAGGCGGCCGAGGTTGATGCCGGCCACGGTGATCAGGGAGAACGACGAGGGGCGCAGGGCGTGCCGGAACATCACGTACCAGGACGGCATGCCCTTGGCTCGGGCGGCGGCCACGAAGTCCTCACGGAGCGTGCCGATGAGGTCGGTGCGGAGCAGACGATGAAATGCCGCGATCTCGGTGAGCGCGATCGCCAGGGCCGGAAGCAGGGCGCTACGCAGATTCTCGCCCAGCCCTTCACCGATACGGGACCAGCCCATCACCGGAAAGATGTTGAGCTGGATCGCGAGGAAGTAGATGAGCACCGGGCCTGCAATGAAGGCCGGCACCGACAGGAAAACCGCCGACAGCGCGTTCATTCCGCGGTCGACCTTGCTGCCGGGCCGCGAGGCGGAGACGACTCCCATGATGAGGGCGACGGTGAGCGCGATGATCAGGCCCATCGCAGCGAGTTGCAGGGTGACCGGAAGACGCTCCGCGATCGCCTCGCTCACCGACTGTCCTGTGAGCGGGGATGTCCCGAGATCTCCCCGTACCGCGTCTGCCAGCCAGCCTGCGTACTGCGCCCAGAAGGGCTGGTCGAGTCCGAGTTCGGCATCCATCGCGGCTACAGCTTCCGGAGTTGCGTTCTCGCCCAGGATGACCTGCGCGACGGACCCCGGAGCGAGACCGAGCAGGGCGACGACCGCGATCGTCACCAGAAGGACGACCAGGAGGCTGCGGCCCACTTTCTTCGAAACCGTGAGAATCATCCACACTCAACTTTCATCGTGCTACCGGAGCCGCAGGACACGGCACGCAGAACAAGACCGTCCGAGCACATCATGTGATGACCCACACATTAATTCTTGTTTGTGACCACTGCAATAAGCATTCACGAAAAAGGTGAATGGGATGCAAAGAATACAGAACGGCAATCTTGCAGTGCTGCAACATCTTTGAGCCGTGTTTCACACGGCACCGGACATGCGGAAAGCCCGCACCCCTCGGGCACGGGCTTTCCAGGCATGGATTCACCGGGCGCCGGGACCCTCCAGAATGGTCACGCCGGCCACCGCCGTCGGGCCGCCGACATTGTGGGCGAGCCCGATTCGCGCTCCGTCGACCTGATTGACGGCATCTCCCCGCAACTGTTCGAAGAGTTCGACACACTGCGCCACTCCGGATGCGCCGGGTGGGTGCCCCTTCGAATTGAGGCCACCGCTGGGGTTCACCGGGAGTGATCCCCCGATCTCGGTCGCCCCGGACTCGAGCAGCTTGAAAGCTTCGAACTTCTCCGCGAACCCCAGATCCTCGTAGCTCATGAGTTCGATTCCGGTGAAGTAGTCGTGGATCTCCGCGACGTCCACGTCCGCAGGCCCCAGCCCGGCAGCCCGGAATGCCTGCTGCGCAGCACGTCGAGTCGCGGGAAGCGTGGTGAGATCCGTTTTGTGCTGATGCATCACGGAATCGAGGCCGAGTCCGGTGCCGCGGACCCAGACCGGGCGGTCCGTGTAGCGGTCGACGACGTCCTCCGCGACGAGAACGAGCGCGGCGGCACCGTCGCTCTGGGGTGCGCAGTCGTAGACCCCGAACGGCGTGACGGTGGTCTCGGCGGCGAGCACCTCTTCCACCGTCAGTTCGAAACGACGGCATGCCTTGGGATTTACGAGACCGTTGCGATGGTTCTTCACCGCCACCATCGCCATGTGCTCACGGGTGGCGGGCGACTCGTACAAATAGCGTCGCACGTGCAGGGCGAAGCCGGCCTGCGCGAGACCGAGCGGATACTCCCAGGCCATGTCCCGGGTCATCGCCTCCCATTCCCACAACATGCCTTTCGAGGCACTCTCACGGAGCTTGTCGGCACCCATCACGAGTGCGATGTCGTACGCTCCCGACGCGACGGCGAACATCGCATTGCGGATCGCGTCGTGTCCGGTGGCGCAGGAGTTCTCGATGCGAGTGACCGGAAGGTCCGGCAGACCGAGTGTGTCGGCGAGGAGGCCCGACGGGAACCCGTCCGCCGTCCCCATGGATCCGAACCACGCGGCCTGCAGGTCGGACTTCGAGATGCCCTTGTCGACACTCGCTGCACACTCGGCGTACGCCATCGGGAGCAGGTCCCGCATGCCGAGCGCGAAATGCTCGGCGAACGCGGTCATTCCCGCGCCGACGATCGCGACTTTTCTCATGCCGCCTCCTCCGCATCCGCGCCACCCTGATCAGGCTCGAACGCATAGCCGTAGTCCGGGACGCCCGATCGCACCGCGACCCTGCGCAACACCAGCCTGCCGCGATCACCGATGTCGACGGTGCCGGCCTCCGTGCCGGTGACCCGCACCAGTGCCCGCACGCCGACCTCGTCGAGTTCGACGACGACCAGCGAGTACGGACTGCTCAGTCCCGGCACCGGAACATGGACGGTGACCTCTGTGTACACCGTGCCGGTTCGCGGAAGCTCCACCAGGAGGTAATCGGACTTCAGCGTTCCGTCGTCGTCCACTCGGTAACGCGGCGGAAAGTCCAGCGTCGGGCTGTCCGCGTAACGTCCCGCCTCCCAGCGCACTTTCGCTTCGAAGGCGCGCTCGTAGGCCGCGAGCGAGATCGGAATCTCGCCCTTCGGTGCCCGGAGGGCATCGGGCATCGGCCGGGCCGGCCTCTCGCGGCGGTGGCCCTGCGCCCCCCCCGCCGCGCCCGCCCGCCCCGCCAGACGCGCCTGCTCTACCCCCCCCAGG
>JAEZDV010000200.1 GCA_023417985.1 Actinomycetes bacterium
GTCGTAGACGGCCGCGACGACGTCGCCGAGGTGGTCGTCGGACATGGTCGCGTCGTGCACGACCACGGTGGTCGGTGTCGGGTCGACCTGCACGCCCGGCACGTCCCGCAGCCGCTCGGTCAGGAACCGGAAAACCCGTTCCATTATGGGCTTTGCTGCGCCGACGCCGGGATGTTCGTGGATGACACCGTCCGGCGCGCAGAGTTCGAATCCCCGATTTCCGGCATACCAGAGGCCGGGTACCCCGACCAGGTCCTGTACGACGGTGAGGTCGCGCCCGCTGAGCACCACCACCGGGCAGGCGCCTGACAGTCGGGCGAGCGCTTCCCTCAAACTCGGGGACGGTGCGGTATCGGCCGTGGCGGTGTCGAGGTCGAGAACCACTACGGGGTCGTGAATCCGCAGGAGAGCTGCCAGGTCGGCCTCGGATTCCAGCGGGTCGGAGATTTCGGACAGACGGTGATCATCCGTTCTCAGGTCGATGTCGTGCAGATCCCGGACGACCGCGTCGGCGACCCCGCGGGGGAACGTGCCCGTCTTTTCGTGCCCCTCGACGCCGATCACCAGTGCGAATCCGGCGCCGCGTGCCATCGCGACCACCTGTGCGTCGGCCGTGACGAGCACCGCCGACGAAGCCGGGACGCCGAGTCGGGCGAGGGCTTCCTGCGGAGTCGGTTCGTCCACCGCGACCGACAGCGCCTCGTCCAGGCGGGCGCCTGCGAGCACTGCCTTGGCGTCTCCACGCGACGAGAAGATCGTCACCCCCGCGCCGGCACCGCCGAGTCGGCGGAGCAGTGCCAGCAGCGACTCCGCCGCGGGCGGGCGTGAAAGGTCCGGCACGATGCTCAGATCGACGACGACTGCGCTGTGGCGTCGCAGATCGACCTGCGGCCGAATCGTGTCACCGTTGTCGTTCTGCACTGTGCCTCCCCGAATACGGACGGACCCGAATCACTTGTTGCGTTACGCGGCGGCAGGAGAGATGCTCGAATGTGGCTGTCCTCCTGTCTTCGACAGCCGTGGGGGACGAACTACACAACGGACACTATCCGGGCGGTGGGGCGCACGGCGTCGAAAGGGAAAGACCCGCGACGGCGTCGTAGTGAGCGGGATCCCGGACGACCACACCCCGGGGTGCCCCGGCAGCGTCGGTTCGGTGTCGAGCCCGAGGAACGCATAACGGCAGTCGAGGGGGAACCGTCCCTGTTCACGTGGGGGCAACCTATTAGGTCTTCGAATCGAGGCACCCACGATGCGCACTGCATCCCGTTTTCTCGCTGCACTGTTCGGCATGACGTTGATCGTCTTCGCCGCCGGTGGCGCCGGCGCTCAGCCCACCCCCACGGACAGCCCCGCGGGGTCGACACCACCGGCCACATCGGAGCCGGAGGATCCGCCGGTCACATCGGAGCCGACGTCCACCACCACGGGCACTCCGCTGCGCAACAATCCGTACACGTACCCGGTGCCCCGCAATCCGGAGGCACGGGTTCCGATCCAATCCGTCCCCGCCGGATCGACCTTCAGGGGCTGACATGGGGAAACGACCGGGCAGCGTGGTACTGGGGGTCGCCGCCGCGCTCCTGCTGGTGGGCGGTTGCGCCGGCTCGCCTTCGGAGCCGGGGCCCACGGGATCGGCCACTGCGACCACGTCGACGTTCCTGACCCAGGGCAAGCGGGATATGCCGCTGCCGGTCGCGGCAAGCGCCGACGATCCCGCCGCCCCGGTGGCGTTGACCCTCGACGGGATCGGTGCACCCACCGATCCGGTCGCCACCGACGCCGACGGCGCTTTGCTTCCTCCACGGGACGTCTCACGAGTCGGATGGTGGGTGGACTCCGCGCTGCCCGGGGGAGGGAGCGGTGCGATCGTGATGACCGGGCACATCGACGACGTCGACCAGGGAGAGGGGTTCGCGGCCCGATTCGGCGGGCTGCACGAGGGCGACGAGATCACCGTCACGGTCGCGGACGGCAGTGCGCGGGAGTATCGCGTCGACCGCCTCCTCAGCGTCAGCAAGGACGGTGACCTGCCGCTCGACGAACTCAACCGGCTCGACGGTCCCGAAACGCTGGTGCTCGTCACCTGTGGAGGGGAATTCGTCGGGCCACCACTGGGCTACGCGAACAACGAATTCGTGTTCGCGGTGCCCGCGGGTGAGTAGACCGGCGGGACCTGGCCACTGTCCACACACCGGCGGCGCGGATGACTGTCCGTGCCACCGACGTGCGAAGTGGGGAGCGTCGTCCGTCAGCCTTTCGCACCGGGACGCGGCGCATCGTGGTCGGCGCCGGTGCGGTCCCCGGATTCTGCGACCGTTCGTGCCCGGCCGAGTTCGGCGCGCACGGCGTCGAGTTCGGTGCGGCATCCGCTGAGCTCGGCGCGCAGTTCGGCGATCTCCGCGCGCAACTCGTCGCCGCGTTCGCGGGACGCGGTCTCGGCAGCGCGGGCGGCGGCCGCCGCAACCCGGGCCTGCTCGAGGTGGTCCCGAAGTTCGGCATTGCGGTCGCGTTCGGCCCCGAGTTCGGATTCGAGGCGAGTGACCGTCGCGGACTCTCGCTCGAGTGCCGCGCGTGTGCGGGCGAGGTCGTCGCGGGTGGCGGACAGTTCCGTTCCGGCACGATCCCGTTCGGTGTTGGCGTCTTCGAGATTCCGTCGGCACGTCGCGAGGTTGCTGTTCAGTTCGGTGATGGTTTCGCGCAGTTCGGAGGTGACGCGCTCGTGTTCGGTCTCTGCGTCGGCGAGCCGGCCTTGCAGATGTTGCAGGGTGTCGGCGTGGTCGTCGCCGACGCGGGAGATCTCTTCTTCGTGAGCTTGCTGAAGCCGGCGGATCTGCTCGGCGTGGGCGGCCCGGGCGTCGGCGAGCTCGGCGTCGACCGCTGCGACGGCCGCGTCGGCGTTGTCGCGGTCCTCGGTGGCTTGCGCGAGTTGTTCCCGGAGACGCGCGATCTTCGCGTCCGCGTCGGCGCGCACCTTGGCCAGTTCGGTCGCGGCGCGGGTCATCTGTGCTTCGACGGCGTCGGCGTCGGTGAGCTTGTCGACGGCATCGGTGATGCGGGTGGCGATGGTGGCGTACTGCTCGAGGGGGGTCGCCGCGAGGGTCCGTAACGCGGCGGTGGTGGTGGCGAGGGTGGAGATCGCGTCGTCGGGTGTCGTGGCCTCAGCGGCGGCAGGGGAGAGAGCGGCGGCCTTCTTGGCGCGTTCGCGGGCGCGGTGCGCACGGACCCGGTCGGCTGCCGACGCGTACTTCCGGGGCCGGCCGACGCGTGGGGGTGCACCGTCGGGTCCCGGGTCCGAGGGGCCGGGGGTGCCGGTGTTTTCCGGTCGGGAG
>JAEZDV010000189.1 GCA_023417985.1 Actinomycetes bacterium
GGCGTCGCCGCAGTACGCCGACGCGGCCGAAGCGATGCGGAACAAGCTCGCCGAACTCGACGTCGAGCACACCAAGGCGCTCGGAGGGGGTGGTGAGAAGTACGTGCGGCGCCACCACGAACGCGGCAAGTTGCTGCCGCGCGAGCGCATCGAACTGCTGGTCGACCCCGACTCGCCCTTCCTCGAGTTGTCGCCGCTCGCTGCCTGGGGCACCGAGTTCCCCGTGGGTGCGAGCACGGTGACAGGCATCGGTGTCGTCCACGGCGTGCAGTGCGTGATCGTGGCGAACGACCCCACCGTCCGCGGCGGCACCAGTAATCCTTGGACGCTGCGGAAAACGCTCCGCGCCAACGATATCGCTCTGCAGAATCGGCTTCCCCTGATCAACCTCGTCGAGTCGGGAGGTGCGGACCTGCCGACGCAGAAGGAGGTCTTCATCCCCGGGGGACGGTTGTTCCGCGACCTCACGCGCCTGTCCGCGGCGGGAATCCCCACGATCGCCCTGGTGTTCGGCAACTCCACGGCCGGGGGCGCCTACGTGCCGGGCATGTCGGACCACGTCGTGATGATCAAGGAACGATCCAAGGTTTTCCTCGCCGGACCTCCACTGGTGAAGATGGCGACCGGTGAGGAGTCCGACGACGAGACACTCGGTGGCGCCGAGATGCACGCTCGCGTCAGCGGACTGGCCGACTACCTCGCGGTCGACGAACACGACGCCATCCGTCTGGGCCGGGACATCGTCCGGCGTCTCGACTGGGAGCGACTCGGCCCGGCGCCGAAACCCGATGTGAGAGAGCCACGCTACGGCTCCGAAGACCTGCTCGGAATCGTGCCCGACGACCTCCGGATACCGTTCGACCCCCGCGAGGTGATCGCCCGCGTCGTCGACGATTCCGACTTCGACGAATTCAAGCCGCTCTACGGATCGTCACTGGTCACCGGCTGGGCCCAGATCCACGGATATCCTGTCGGGATACTCGCCAACGCACGCGGCGTGCTGTTCGGTGAGGAGTCCCAGAAGGCAGCCCAATTCATCCAGCTCGCGAATCAGGTCGGTACACCGCTGTTGTTCCTGCACAACACGACCGGCTACATGGTGGGACGCGAGTACGAGGAAAGCGGCATGATCAAGCACGGGTCGATGATGATCAATGCCGTATCGAATTCCCGCGTGCCGCACATCTCCGTGCTCCTCGGCGCGTCCTACGGCGCCGGCCACTACGGAATGTGCGGTCGCGCATTCGATCCGCGTTTCCTGTTCGCCTGGCCCAGTGCGAAATCGGCAGTCATGGGTGGTGCTCAGCTCGCAGGAGTCATCTCGATCGTCGGTCGCGCCGCTGCGGAGGCGCGCGGCCAGGCGATCGACGAAGCGGCGGACGAAGCCATGCGGGCCGCCGTCGAGAACCAGATCGAAGCGGAGTCGATGCCGATGTTCCTCTCCGGCAGGCTCTACGACGACGGAGTCATCGACCCACGCGACACGCGGGACGTGGTCGGATTCTGCCTGTCCGCAGCCGCATCGGGACCGATCGAGGGCGCCGGCAACTTCGGCGTCTTCCGGATGTGAGGACACCGTGACCGACAGTGCCGCCCCCGCCGTGACGACCGTATTGGTCGCCAACCGCGGTGAGATCGCCCGAAGAGTGTTCGCGACGTGCCGCCGTGCCGGACTCGGCACGGTGGCGGTCTATTCCGACCCGGACGAACTCAGCCCCCACGTCCACGACGCCGACGTCGCGGTCCGGTTGCCCGGAGCGAGTCCGTCCGACACCTACCTGCGCGGTGACAGGATCGTCGCCGCCGCGCTCGCCGCAGGCGCCGATGCTGTGCACCCCGGATACGGGTTCCTCTCCGAGAACGCCGAATTCGCCGCCCAGGTGATCGGCGCGGGTCTCACGTGGATCGGTCCGTCGCCCGACTCGATCGCCCGGATGGGCTCGAAGATCGAGGCGAAGAAGATCATGGCCGCCGCCGGCGTGCCGGTACTTCCCGAACTCGAACCGGCGGCCGTCACCGCCGACGATCTGCCCGTGCTGGTGAAGGCATCGTCGGGCGGGGGCGGACGGGGCATGCGCGTGGTCCGCACGCTCGACGAACTACCCGCGCAACTCGCTGCCGCGAGACGTGAGGCGGAAGCGGCCTTCGGCGACCCCACCGTCTTCTGCGAACGCTATCTCGAACACGGCCGCCACATCGAAGTGCAGATTCTTGCCGATCGGCACGGCACGGTGTGGACTCTCGGCGAACGCGAATGCTCGGTGCAGCGCCGACATCAGAAGGTTGTCGAAGAGGCGCCGTCACCGCTGGTCGAGGCGACCGAAGGCATGCGAGCCGCGCTGTTCGACGCGGCCCGGCGCGCAGCCACAGCGATCGGGTACGAGGGTGCCGGAACCGTCGAATTCCTCGCGCCCGGACCCACTCGGGGATCCGGTAGCGGCGAGTTCTACTTCCTCGAGATGAACACCCGCCTGCAGGTCGAACATCCGGTCACCGAGTGCACGACCGGGCTGGATCTGGTGGGTCTGCAGATCGATGTCGCATCCGGAGAGGCGCTCGACCTCGAACCGCCTCGGCCGTCGGGTCATTCGATCGAGGTGCGGCTGTACGCGGAGGATCCGGCGCATGACTGGCAGCCACAGTCCGGTGTGTTGCACCGGTTCGCGGTTCCGGCCGCGACCGGAGAGTTCGGGCCGCTACGGGCACCGGGCATCCGGGTCGACGCGGGCGTGGTCGACGGCACGGAGATCGGAGTCCACTACGACCCGATGCTCGCGAAAGTGATCTCCTGGGCGCCGTCCCGCCCCGCGGCGGCGCGCATGCTCGCGCGGGCCCTGGCCGACGCGCGGCTGCACGGACCGCGGACGAACCGGGATCTTCTGGTGCGCGTCCTCCGGCATCCCGCGTTCCTCGCCGGAGACACCGATACGGCGTTCTTCGATACCCACGGTCTCGAGACGCTCGCCGCCCCACTGTCGGATCTCCGATCCGAGCGGATCGGTGCACTCGTCGCGGCGCTCGCCGACGCAGCCGCCGATCGCGAATCGGCTTCCGTCGCAAGGACCTTGCCGAGCGGATGGCGTAATCTTCCGTCGTCGTTCCAGGTCAGGACGTACTCGGGCGCCCGGGACGAGCACGAGATCCGCTACCGGCTCGGCCGGGACGGACTCGTGACCGACGCCGTCGAGCACGTTCGGCTGCTCGACCGCGACCCGCACCGCGTGGTCCTCGACATCGACGGACTGCGGCGCGAATTCGCGGTCGCGCGGTACGGCGACGTCGTGCACGTCGATTCGTCGCTCGGGCCGGTGTGCCTGCGAGCCGTCCCACGATTCACCGACCCTGCCGCGGTGGTGCCGACGGGATCGTTGCTGGCACCGATGCCCGGCTCGGTGATCCGGCTCGGCGCCGCTGTCGGCGACACCGTCACCGCCGGGCAGCCCGTGCTGTGGCTCGAAGCCATGAAGATGGAACACACCGTCACCGCACCCGTCACGGGAACCCTCACCGTCCTGGACGTCACCGTGGGCACACAGGTGACGGTGGGATCCGTGCTCGCCGTCGTCACGTCCGACGACACCCCGTCGCCGACCCCGACCCCGTCGGAACCATCCGAAATGTCCCCCAGCCCATCCGAAGACCGTCGTACCCCCGGAGAGAACTCATGAGCGTCATCGAAACCGAAGAGCAGAAGGAACTGCGCGCCTCCGTCGCCGCACTCGCCGAGCGCTACAACTACGTCGACTACGTGCTGCCCAAGTCGCGGCGTCACGAGCCGCTGACCGAACTGTGGAGCGAGGCAGCCAAACTCGGGTTCCTCGGGGTCAATCTTCCCGAGGAATACGGGGGTGGCGGCGCGGGGATCTACGAACTTGCACTCGTGCAGGAAGAGCTGTCGGCGAAGGGCGCCGGCTTGTTGCTCGTCGTGGTCTCGCCCGCGATCTGCGGCACGATCATCTCCAAGTACGGTACCGACGATCAGAAGCAGGAGTGGCTTCCGGGCCTCGCCGACGGCTCGCGCATCATGGCATTCGGCATCACCGAAGCCGATGCCGGCTCGAACTCGCACAAGATCACCACGGTCGCGGCGCGCGACGGGGACGACTGGATCCTCTCCGGCAGCAAGGTCTACATCTCGGGTGTCGACCAGGCAGACGCGGTGCTGGTCGTCGCCCGCACCGAGGACGCCAAGACCGGCAAGCTGCGTCCCGCGCTGTTCATCGTGCCGACCGACACCCCGGGATTCGTGAAGACTCCGATGGAAATGGACATCATCGAACCGGACTACCAGTTCAGCCTGTTCTTCGACCAGGTGCGGCTGCCGGCGACGGCACTCGTGGGCGAACCGGAAGCGGCGCTGATGCAACTGTTCGCCGGCCTGAACCCCGAACGCATCATGGGGGCGGCGATGGCGGTGGGCATGGGCAGGTTCGCGATCGACTCGGCGGTGCGGTACGCCAAGGAGCGCACCGTGTGGAAAGCCCCGATCGGTGCCCACCAGGGGATCGCACATCCGCTGGCGCAGCGGAAGATCGAGATCGAACTCGCCAAGCTGATGATGCAGAAGGCCGCCGTGCTCTACGACAACGGCGACGATTTCGGTGCTGCCGAAGCCGCGAACATGGCCAAGTACGCAGCGGCAGAAGCAGCGATCGGATCCCTCGACCAGGCGATCCAGACTCACGGTGGCGCCGGCCTGACCCGGGAGTACGGGTTGTCCGCGATGCTCGGAGCAGCGCGCATCGCCCGGATCGCGCCCGTGAGCCGTGAGATGATCCTCAACTTCGTCTCACAACACTCCCTCGGGTTGCCGAAGTCGTACTAGGCGAGGCCTTACCAGGCGGGGCCGTAGCACTAGGAGAGGTAATGCCGGACACCGAATTCGCCGGGTACACATCCGACCCCGTCGTGCAGTACCGGGTGGAGGATGGCGCCGCGACGCTCACGCTCGACTCGCAGCACAACCGCAACGCGATCTCTGCCGCGATGGTCGACCAACTGCGCGAAGGTCTCGACGCGGCGGCGAACGACCCCCGAGTGCGCGCTGTCGTGCTGACCCATCGTGGCGGAACATTCTGCGCAGGAGCCGATCTCGGCGAATCCTCGGGTGACCCGGGCGAAGCCGCCGCGCAACGGACCCGCGACATGGTGGGTCTGCTGCGCGGCATCCTCGAGCTTCCGAAGCCGGTCATCGGCGTGATCGACGGTCACGTGCGGGCCGGGGGAATGGGACTGGTCGGCGCGTGCGACATGGTCGTGGCGGGACCTCGGGCGACGTTCGCGCTCACCGAGGTCCGGCTGGGCCTGGCGGCCTCGATCATCTCGCTGACGGTCCTGCCGCGGATGGCGCCGAGAGCAGCGGGCCGCTACTTCCTCACCGGAGAACGGTTCGGACCGCAGGAGGCCAGGGAGAACGGGCTCGTGACCTTCGTCGCCGACCGACCCGCGCAGCGTGCAGCCGAACTGGTCGCCGATCTGCAACAGTGTTCGCCGCAGGGTCTGGCGGAGTCCAAGCACCTTCTCACCATGGGAATGCTCGGCGATTTCGACCGGTACGGAGAGGCGTTGGCGGCGCAGTCCGCGCGACTGTTCGGCTCTCCGGAAGCGGCCGAGGGTGTCGCTGCCTTCCTCCAGAAGCGGCCTCCGTCGTGGTCCCCGGGGCGGTGAGGACGACGACCCCTACGCTGATGCGCATGATGAGTGCGCCGAGCGAACCCCGTCGACGCGGGGAGCAGCAACGCGGCCGTGCCACCCGGGTCACCATCCTGGATGCCGCGGTCTCCGTGCTGGTCGAACACGGCTACTCGAACGCCACCACTGTCCGCATCCAGGCGGCGGCGGGTGTCTCCCGCGGACGTCTGCTCCATCACTTTCCCCGGCGCGATTCGTTACTGGTCGCGGCGGTGCATCATCTTGCCGCGCAGCGTGTCCAGGATCTCGGCCACGACCAGGAATGGCCCACCGACCCGGTCGCCCGGATCGCGGTCGCGGTGGACCTGATGTGGCTGCATTTCCGGCAGCCCTATTTCTGGGCGTCGATGGAACTGTGGCTCGCTGCCCGCTCGCACGAAGAACTGCGGCGGGAACTGATTCCCCTCGAACGCATCCTCGGCGGCATGATCAAGGCCCAGACCGACCGGTTCTTCGGCAGCGATTTCACGGTGCTCCCGCGTTACCGGGTGGTGCGCGATCTCGTCTACAGCAGCATGCGCGGAATCGCTCTCGGGTACGCGATCGATCCCCGGGATCCGGATACCGACCCCAATCTGGCGGTGTGGCGTGAACAGTTCGAGGACCTGCTTCGACGCTGAGTCGCCGGATGACAGTGCCCACGAGTCACCGTCATCCGGCGTCCGAGTCCTCGACGTCGGCAGACCCGACAGCGGTGTCCTCGAGCGCGGTGTCCCCGAGCGCGGGCTCCCAGGGGTGGGGGTCGTCGAGCGCCTTCGTCGACACCCAGTTCAGCGACGACCGGAGCACGGAGACGTCCTGGGTCGGAAGCACCTGCTGGAAGCCGGCGAGCGCGAAGATCGCGAGCTGCGCCGATCTGTGCGCTTCGTCCCCCGGGTCGAGGATCGCGGTAGTCGCCTCGGCCACGACGTCCAAGCGCCGGCGGTCGACGAGTGCTTGCACGTCTCGCACGGCGTGATCGCAGTGAGCCCAACCGCGGATCGCAGACTCCGCGGAATGGGGGAGCCGGCACGCGAAGTCGATGAGCATCTCGAGACGTCGCCGGGGCGAACCCTCGAGTCGTGCCGTCGCGGACAGTTGCACGGTCTGCTTGTCGAGCCAGTGCTGGAGGAACTCTCGTTCGAACTCTGCCCAGCTCGCGAAGTGGTTGTAGAACGACCCGGTGGTGACGGCGAGGTGTGCGCACAGTCGTGCCTGCTCGAGCCCCGCGTGGGCGTGCGCCGCAAGAATCTCGAGAGCAGCGGCGAAATAGTCCTCGCGCCTGACGATCGTCGCCACGTGAGTACCCCTTCCGTCCGGCTGGTTGCCCGGTCGTTCGCGCGCGCTAGGTTCGTACGGTCTCGAAGTGGTCTCACTGCGCAGGGTCATGGGATACGAGGGCGGATCTGCGAATTACGGGGCCGGGTTGCGGGATGCGGGGCCGGTTCGGGATACGAGGGCTGAGCTGTGGACATCACGGCTGAGCCGTCGGACACGATGCGGCGTTGCGGGGTCCGGGTGTTCCGTGACCGTCGCTCGCACGGAGCAAGGACCGAGGAGGACGGGTGACGCGCGAGCCCAAGCAGGATCGCAGCAGAGCGACGCGTCTGCGCCTGCTCGAATCGACGATAGATTGCCTGGCCGAACTCGGCTGGGCGGCGACGACTGTCGGTGTCGTCGCGGAGCGTGCAGGCGTGTCGCGCGGCGCGACCCAGCATCATTTCCCGACCCGCGAGGATCTCATCACGGCCGCCCTGGACTTCATGTTCGACAGCCGGATGGAACGAGCGCGCCAGGAGACGCCGGATGTGCCGCCCGGCAGCGCGCGTACGGAGGCGGTGGTGTCACGTCTCGTCGAGCAGTACACGGGCAATCTGTTCAACGCGGCGTTGCAGGTGTGGACGGCCGCCGCTGCGGATCCCGCACTGCGCGAACGTCTTCTCCCGCTCGAAGAGCGTTTCGGGCGCGTCGCGCACAAGGTGGCCGTCGAACAGCTCGGCGCCGACGACTCCGACCCTGTCGTGCACCGCATGGTGCAGGCCACCCTCGACCTCGCCCGCGGCCTCGGCCTGGCCGACGTCCTCACCGACGACTCGGCCCGCCGTCGAGAGATCGTCAGGCACTGGGCAGCCCAGCTCGACACGGTCCTCGAAGACGCCCGGCGTCGGCGAGCAGCAGACCCTCCCGCTCGGTAGTGTCTCGGCCATGTTCTTCGTGCGGACCGGTGGGAGAGCAGCGATCGCGGCACTGGCAGTGCTGTCGGTCGCGGCAGCCGGGTGCGGAAGCGCGGACGACTCCGCCGACACCGCGCAGACCTCGACGACACCGGCTGTGACCGAGCCGGGACCGCTCTTCGGCGAGTGTGGATCGCTGTCCGACGACGAAGTGGTGAATGCGTTCGGTCTCGGTGCGTTCTCCTCGGTGACACGCAACTCCGTGGGGTGCGAATGGGAAGCCTTCGTCGGTGGCCCGAGCGTGTCTTTCACCTGGTACCGGGGAAGTCCGATCGGACGGGAACGTGCCGGTTCCGACCTCATCGGACGCCCGGCGTCCGACATCGACATCGCAGGGAATCCCGGCTTCCTCGGGTCGTTCCAGTCGCCGGACGGACAGACGACGCTGTGCGAGATCGGCGTGCAGTTCGGCGGCGATTTCATCCATTGGTCCGTCTCCTACGGCAATTTCGCGCCGGCAGCGGACGCGTGCGCAGTGGCCCGCGAGCTCGCGGAGACGAGTGTCGAAAGGGCCGAGCGGTGACGCGCCGTCCCGTCGGCCTTCGCGTCGGTGCCGGCATGGCCGCTCTGGCGCTCGGGGCGTCGGTGCTCGCCGGGTGCACTCGGAGCATCGAGGGCCGTGCGGTACAGGAAGGCGCGGGCAGCTCCGGTGACACCGAAGAATTCACCCGCCTCCTCACCGAATGCGACGCGGTCTCCGATCCGCAGATCGCCGAGGTCGTCGGCGCGAACGCGGTGTACCGGGGCTTCTTCGGTGCGGTCTGCCGCTGGGAAGGCGACGGACCGGGCGGGGTCGTGAAGGTCACTTTCAACTGGTTCGAGACCGGATCGCTCGATCACGAGCGCTCCGCTGCCGAGCACCTCGGGTACTCGGTGGAGAACACCACAGTCGAGGGCCGCAGAGCCCTGCAGATGCGCAGGCCCGACGACCCTGCCTCGTGCGGGGTCAGTTCGGGTGCGTCCACGACGGGGATCTTCGGCTGGTGGGTGCAGTATCAGGGCGGTGGTCCGGACCCCTGTGAGGCCGCTGCTACGTTGGCACGGCTCACCCTGAACCTCAGCAGTTGACGACCGCTGGGGCCGACCAGCGGGGAGCGGTCCTCGGTTGCCCACCTCACTTTGACCTGATGCGCGCCCGCCGGGTATCGTTGTGGGTCGTGTCCGGCTAGCCCGGGCCGGTCTGTGTGCCTATGCGAGGTAGTGCCGTGCGCGTCGTCTGTAGAAGTCTGCAGTTACGAGTTCCCGGCTGCCTGTGTGGGGGTACGCGACACACCCGACCTCGTGTGCACACGAGGGGCGAGTGAGGGGCAGCTAGCTCTCTTGTCCCAACCGATGGATCCCTAATTTCAGAACAGCCAGTGTTGCTCGTGTGAGCAGCTCCAGACAACGAAGAAAGCCGGTTAATGCCAACCATCAATCAGCTGGTCCGTAAGGGCCGCCGCGACAAGACCGTCAAGGTCAAGAGCGCGGCCCTCAAGGGCAGCCCGCAGCGTCGTGGCGTGTGCACTCGCGTGTACACCACCACCCCGAAGAAGCCGAACTCGGCTCTCCGTAAGGTCGCACGCGTGCGCCTGACCAGCTCTGTCGAGGTCACCGCATACATCCCGGGTGAAGGCCACAACCTCCAGGAGCACTCGATGGTGCTCGTGCGTGGCGGTCGTGTGAAGGACCTCCCCGGTGTCCGCTACAAGATCATCCGCGGCTCGCTCGACACCCAGGGTGTCAAGAACCGCAAGCAGGCCCGTAGCCGCTACGGAGCGAAGAAGGAGAAGGCCTGATGCCACGTAAGGGTCCCGCTCCCAAGCGTCCACTGATCGCCGACCCGGTTTACGGGTCCCCGCTGGTCACCCAGCTGGTCAACAAGATCCTGATGGACGGCAAGAAGTCCACCGCCGAGCGCATCGTGTACCAGGCGCTCGAGCAGGCACGTGAGAAGACCGGCACCGATCCGGTCGTCACCCTCAAGCGCGCGCTCGACAACGTCAAGCCCGCCCTCGAGGTTCGCAGCCGCCGCGTCGGTGGTGCCACCTACCAGGTGCCGGTCGAGGTTCGTCCCGGCCGTTCCACCACCCTCGCACTTCGGTGGCTGGTCACGTTCGCACGTCAGCGTCGTGAAAAGACCATGGTGGAGCGCCTCGCCAACGAGCTTCTCGATGCGAGCAACGGCCTCGGTGCCGCTGTGAAGCGTCGCGAGGACACGCACAAGATGGCTGAAGCCAACAAGGCGTTCGCGCACTACCGCTGGTGAGTCGACGCCGGTCGGGAGGCACCGTGATCCGGACCTCCCGATCGGCTGCTCGCACAACTGTGTCGGTCCCGTAAAGGCCGGCTGACAACACAAGAACATGGGTCCGCACAAAAGGACCGACACTAGCTACGAGCGGGGTTACCTGTGGCACAGGAAGTGCTGACCGACCTGAACAAGGTCCGCAATATCGGCATCATGGCGCACATCGATGCCGGCAAGACCACCACGACGGAGCGCATCCTCTTCTACACCGGTGTGAACTACAAGATCGGTGAAACCCACGACGGTGCTTCGACCACCGACTGGATGGAGCAGGAGAAGGAGCGTGGTATCACCATCACCTCCGCCGCCGTCACCTGTTTCTGGAACAACAACCAGATCAACATCATCGATACGCCCGGCCACGTCGACTTCACGGTCGAGGTGGAGCGGTCCCTGCGCGTCCTCGACGGTGCTGTCGCCGTGTTCGACGGCAAGGAAGGCGTCGAGCCGCAGTCCGAGCAGGTCTGGCGTCAGGCTGCCAAGTACGACGTCCCGCGCATCTGCTTCGTCAACAAGATGGACAAGATGGGCGCGGACTTCTTCTTCACCGTGCAGACCATCATCGACCGTCTCGGCGCGAAGCCGCTGGTCCTGCAGCTCCCGATCGGTGCCGAGGATGCCTTCGACGGCGTCGTCGACCTCGTCGAGATGCGCGCGCTGACCTGGCGTGGCGTCACCGAGATCGGTACCCCTCCGACCATCGAGGAGATCCCCGCGGATCTCGCCGAGCTGGCCGCCGAGTACCGCGAGAAGCTTCTCGAGACCGTCGCCGAGTCCGACGAAGAGCTCATGGAGAAGTACTTCGGTGGTGAAGAGCTCACGATCGACGAGATCAAGGGCGCGATCCGCAAGCTCA
The DNA here is from genome assembly GCA_023417985.1 of Actinomycetes bacterium. Lineage (GTDB taxonomy): Bacteria > Actinomycetota > Actinomycetes > Mycobacteriales > Mycobacteriaceae > Rhodococcus. The sequence continues at coordinate 11,051 of JAEZDV010000189.1, forward strand.
CCGTTTCGTCCGAGCTGTACCCGGTGCTCTGCGGCACCGCGTTCAAGAACAAGGGCATCCAGCCCATGCTCGACGCGGTCATCGACTACCTGCCGACTCCGCTGGACATCGGCGAGGTCGAGGGTCACAAGCTGAACGACGAGGAGACCGTCCTCACGCGTAAGCCGAGCAAGGACGAGCCGTTCTCGGCTCTGGCCTTCAAGATCGCTGCGCACCCGTTCTTCGGCAAGCTGACCTTCGTGCGCGTCTACTCGGGTCGTATCGATCCGGGTGCCCAGGTGCTCAACGCCACCAAGGGCAAGAAGGAGCGCATCGGCAAGCTCTTCCAGATGCATGCCAACAAGGAGAACCCGGTCGACGAGGCCGTGGCCGGCCACATCTACGCGATGAGCGGCCTGAAGCACACCACGACCGGTGACACCCTGTGCGACCAGGCGAACCCGATCGTCCTCGAGTCGATGACGTTCCCGGACCCGGTCATCCAGGTCTCCATCGAGCCCAAGACCAAGTCCGACCAGGAGAAGCTGGGCACCGCGATCCAGAAGCTCGCGGAAGAGGACCCGACCTTCTCGGTCGAGCTGGACGAGGAGACCGGCCAGACCGTCATCGGCGGCATGGGCGAGCTCCACCTCGACATCCTCGTCGACCGCATGCGTCGTGAGTTCAAGGTCGAGGCGAACGTCGGCAAGCCGCAGGTCGCGTACCGCGAGACCATCCGTCGTGCGGTCGAGAAGATCGACTACACGCACAAGAAGCAGACCGGTGGTTCGGGCCAGTACGCGAAGGTTCAGATGACCTTCGAGCCGCTGGACCCGGCCGAGGGCGAGCTGTACGAGTTCGAGAACAAGGTCACCGGTGGCCGCATCCCGCGCGAGTACATCCCGTCCGTCGACGCCGGCATCCAGAGCGCGATGCAGCTCGGCGTCCTCGCGGGCTACCCGCTCGTGGGCGTCAAGGCGATCCTGCTCGACGGCGCGTCGCACGACGTCGACTCCTCGGAGATGGCGTTCAAGATCGCCGGCTCGATGATCCTCAAGGAGGCGGTGCGCAAGGCGGACCCGGCCCTCCTCGAGCCGATCATGGCCGTCGAGGTGCGTACGCCCGAGGACTACATGGGCGACGTCATCGGCGACATCAACTCGCGTCGCGGCATGATCCAGTCCATGGAGGACGCGACGGGCGTGAAGGTCATCCGCGCCCAGGTGCCGCTCTCGGAGATGTTCGGTTACGTCGGGGACCTGCGGTCGAAGACCCAGGGCCGCGCCGTGTACTCGATGCAGTTCGACAGCTACGCCGAGGTTCCTCGGAACGTTGCCGAAGAGATCATCAAGAAGACCCGGGGCGAGTAGTCCCACAGGTCGAACCCTGCAGTTCCAGCTACACATCCGACCCGTAGGACCGCACGTCGAGCAGGTACCGTCTGGTGGCTGCCGTCGGGCAATCTCTACCAAGTCCTGAGGAGGACACCCAGTGGGCAAGGCGAAGTTCGAGCGGACGAAGCCGCACGTCAACATCGGGACCATCGGTCACGTCGACCACGGCAAGACGACGCTGACCGCCGCGATCTCGAAGGTGCTGCACGACAAGTACCCGGAGCTCAACCCCTTCACGCCGTTCGACGAGATCGACAAGGCGCCGGAGGAGAAGCAGCGCGGTATCACGATCAACATCGCGCACGTCGAGTACCAGACGGAGAAGCGTCACTACGCTCACGTCGACGCGCCGG
>JAEZDV010000213.1 GCA_023417985.1 Actinomycetes bacterium
CTCGTGGAAGTAGACGTCGAAGTCCACGCCGAACTCGTGGAGCGTGCGCTTGATGTGGGCGAAGATCAGATCGACGCCGATCGAGCGGAACACCTCGTTACGCTCGTCCGCGGGCAGGTCCAGCGCATCGGGGCGTTGAGCCAGCACTTCACGGGCGATGTCGACGATGTACGCCCCGGCGTAGCCGTCCTCGGGGGCCGGCTCGCCCAGCGCCGCCGCGATCAGCGACCGGGTGTAGCGGTCGATCTGGGCGCCGTGATCGTTGAAGTAGTACTCCCGTGTGACGTCGGCGCCCTGCGCCGCGAGAATCCGCCCGAGGGCATCGCCGACCGCGGCCCAGCGGGTGCCACCGAGGTGGATCGGTCCGGTGGGATTCGCGGACACGAACTCGAGGTTGACCTTCTTCCCGGCCAGGTCACCGCCGTTGCCGTACTCGTTGCGCTCGGCGAGAACCTTCGCGACGATCGCTCCCTGCGCATCGGCGGCAAGGCGGATATTGAGGAAGCCTGGACCGGCGACCTCGGCCGAGTCGACGCCGTCGGCAGCGGTGAGCGCCTCGGCGAGCCAGGTGGCCAGCTCACGGGGATTCACTCCGGCCTTCTTCGCGACCTGCATCGCGACGTTCGTCGCGTAGTCGCCGTGCTCGGGGTTGCGCGGACGTTCGACAGTGAGGGTCTCGGGAAGGACGGACACGTCGAGACCACGATCGGCGAGGACGGTCGCGGCGGTTCCGTGGAGCAATTCGGCAAGGTCGGAAGGAGTCACAGGTGTTCATCCTATTGGCTCGTCCCCAGCAGCGACGACGCTCCCCCATAGCCGACGCCGGGGCCGCTGTCAGCGCAACGCCCGTAGAGTTGTCGGTGCGTGCGCGCTCCGGCGGCTCGCATCGTCTTTTGTCCGCCCGTCGAAAGAGCAACCAGCGATGCCCACCGGTTCGGTAAATGGTGGTTCCGGTAACAAGAAAACCGGAGCCAAGTCGTCGAAGGCCATCCAGGCCGCCAAGAAGCAGAGCCGTGGTTCAGGTGGTCTGCCCAAACAGCGCCAGATCCCGTGGGTGATGATCGGCGGCGTCGCAGTCGTCGTCGTCCTGATCGCGGTCATCGCGGTCAGCATCATGCCGAAATACCAGAATCAGCAGGAGATGGCGGCCTGGTCGCCGTCGGAGTCCAACCAGGATCCCTCGTCCGCGATCGACGGTGTCGTCACCGTCGACTACGAGGCGGGCCAGCACGTCGGTCCCACCCAGCGTGTCGCATACGACTACACCCCGCCGTTCGGCGGACCCCACGACTCGGTGTGGGCGACCTGCACCGGCACCGTGTACGACCAGCCGGTTCGCACCGAGAACATGGTGCATTCGCTCGAGCACGGCGCGGTGTGGATCGCCTACAATCCCGATCTGATCGACGACGCGGCCCGCGACACGCTGGCAGCCAAGGTCGACGGCCGCAGCTACACGATGATGTCGCCGTACCCGGGCCTCGACTCCCCGATCGCACTGCAGTCGTGGGGTCATCAGCTGAAGGTCGACAGCGCCGATGACGAGCGCATCGATCACTTCATCGCCTCGTTGCGTCTGAATCAGTACGCCTACCCCGAGGTCGGCGCCAGCTGCTCGACGCTCCCCGGATCGTTCGACCCGTCGAATCCGCCGCCGTTCGACGCTTCGGCGCCCGGCGCGGACGCGGTCCCGATGGACGGCGGCGTCGCAGACGGCACCGAGGAGATCCCCGCCGACATGCAGTTGCCCGCGGGGAGCTGATCATGAGCGAGACCACCGAAGACTCGACGGGCGACCGGGGCCACCGGCGCGTGTTCCTGGTGCTCCTCACGGTGGCTGCTGTCGCCGTCGGATTTCTCGCCGGGTTCCTCGCACGCATTCCGCTCGAGGACCGGGCACCCGCGACGCCGGCGGCGGATTCGGTCGATGCGGGGTTCCTGCAGGACATGTCGGTGCACCACAACCAGGCGATCGAAATGGCCGCGGTCGCGGTGACGCTGTCCGAGGACGAGCGGGTGCGCAGCCTCGCGTACGACATCCTCACCACCCAGCAGAACCAGGTCGGCCAGATGCAGGGCTGGCTCACCTTGTGGGGTCTTCCCCCGCTTCCCGTGGGCGAGTACATGACCTGGATGAGTGCGGCCGAGGGACACGGCCACGGGTCCGACCACGCCACGCACACGGCGGGCGCCACGGCGATGCCGGGCATGGCATCGGCCGAGGACCTCGCCGCATTGCGTGCGGCGCGCGGCGCGGAACTCGATGTGCTGTTCCTCCAGCTCATGTTGCGTCACCACCAGGGCGGGGTACCGATGATGGAGTACGGGGCCCGCTACGCGAACACCGACGTGGTACGCAATCTGGCGCAGAAGATGATCGCCACGCAGCAAGGTGAGTCCGATCTGATCACCTCGATGCTCACCGAGCGCAACGCCGTGCCGTTGCCGATGAACTGACCGGAGGGGGCATCTGCGTCCGGATCACCCCCGTGACCTGCGGATGTGGAGTTGGCCGCACAATGCGCTAGGCTAGCTCCCGCACCGCCGGTCACCCGGTGGGCCCGGATTGCCCTCGTAGCTCAGGGGATAGAGCGCTTGCCTCCGGAGCAAGAAGTCGCAGGTTCGAATCCTGCCGAGGGCACCACCTCGACGGCCCCGCTTGTTTTTCGATGGGGGGCCGTCGTCGTTTCTGTCCCGTCTCTCGTTTCGAGGGAGCGTCAGCGCCGGGCGAACCGGGCCGGGTCGGTTCCCGGGAGGCGGCGAATGCGTCCCCGCTCGATGAGCTGCCGCACGTGAGCGGAACCTTCCGCCAGAGCCATCTTCTTGCCCTGCATGGGGGTTTCGTCCCACGGCCGGTACCAGCGCATCCTCGATGTGGCCTCCCAGAGCGTGAGTTCTTCGTCGCCGAACGCGTCGAAAAGATCGTCGAGACGCTGGTCGTGGTGCGCGATGAGTTCCCCGGTCCTGCGCGGGAGGTCGGAGATCTCCTGCCGGTGCGCGGGGAGGGTGCGACGGACGGGGAGCGTCGATACGGCCGCGAGCGACGTCAGGTACTCGCCGAGCGCGTCTCGCTCCGGAAGCGGGAAGTCGAACTCCCCGACATGCGGGGTGGTGGTGGCGAGCACGTGGTCACCGCTGAACAGGACCCCGTGGTCCTCGAGGAGGAAACACGCGTGACCCGCGGTGTGGCCCGGCGTCAGCACGGTGCGCAACGACCGCCCCGTGAGCGGAATGACTTCGTCCGCCCCGAGTTTCCGGTCGGGAAGCATCTCCGGACGCCCGGGCGGGTACACCGCGGACGCGAGATGGTCGTCGATGTCGGACGCGGGCGCCCCGGCGCGGCGCAGCAACTCCGCTTCCTCGGCGCTCCGGTCGGTTCCGGAGATCATCGACTCGAGGTGCGGAAAATCTGCCTCGTTCATGGCAACCCAGCAGCCCGACGCCTCACGGATTCTTCCGGTGAGACCGACATGGTCGGGATGGAAGTGGGTGACCACCACACCCTCGACGTCGGTCACCGACAAGCCGGCGGTCGCCAGTCCGTCCTGCAGCGCCGCCCACGACCGATCGTCATCCCAGCCGACGTCCACCAGAACGACGCCACCCGGGGATTCCATCACATAGACCTGGGTGTCGCCGACGGGCAGATCTGCCACCGGGACGGGTACGACGTGTATGCCGTCTCCGATATCGCGTGCTTCGGTCATTCGTGATGCCTCCCAACGAACAATGAAATCGTGACCGACGCTACACACATCGTTCAGCCGATTTCCGGAACGGGCTCGATGATCGCGACGATCGACCGGATCTCCCCCGCCGGGATGTCGAAGTGCTCGGTCACCGACACCGACGTTTCGGAGGCCGGGCCCGCCGCGATATCGAGTACGAACCGCGCGACGACGCTGTGGTGCCACTCGTGGAAGTGCAGGTCGCGCACTCTGCGGATGGGCAGGTACTCGGCTCCGTGTTCGAGCCGGTGGCGGATGTCCGCGCCGCTGTCGCCGGTGCTTTGCCCGTTCTCCACGCGCCACGCGTCGGGCGCGAACCGCACGTCCGTGGCGTCGTGCCGGACGAGCGATCGGATGTACGCGCGGGCCATCGCTACTCGGGGGCTGTCCCCGGGCGCCGAGGCATACTCGGCGAGCGCAGCCATCACGGCGGGCGCCCAGTCGCTGCGGCAGATCACCAGGTCGGGCAGATACGGGTGCGGACGGTTGTATTCCAGCGCGCTGCCGTCGATCCTCGCGCAGTGCAGGCCCGCGGCCCGTGCCACGGCGACCGGCGCTGCCGAGTCCCATTCCCACTGGCCGCCGGCGTGGATGTAGGCGTCGGCTTCACCGCGCACCACCGCCATCGCCTTCGCGCCGGCCGAGCCCATCCGGATCAGGTCGGCACCGAGGTCACGCGCGAGTTCGAACACGAAACCGGGAGGCCTGCTTCCACTGACGACGATGCGGGGTCGCGAGCGCAGTGGTTCCCGGACCGGAGCCGGGTCACCGGTGCTGTGTACCGCACCGATCGCAGGTTGCGCGACGGCTCCCGCGGTAAGCCCCTTCCCTGCCTCCCACAGCGCCACGTGTACCGCCCAGTCGACGTGGGCGGGCATCCCGTATTCCTTCGAGCCGTCCAGCGGATCGATGATCCAGACCCGGTCCGCGTCCACCCGTGCCGGATCGTCCGCGGATTCCTCGGAGAGCACCGCGTCGCCCGGACGTGCCGCGGCGAGTCGCTCGAGGATGTACGTGTCGGCAGCGTGATCGCCGCGACGGCCCAAGTCACGGCCGGAGAGCGCATCGCCTTCGATCACACGCAGCGTCAGCAACAATTCACCTGCGCCGGTGGCAATCTCGGCAGCGAGTCGGGCATCGTCCAGCTGGTCGTCGGTCATGCCGTCAACAATTGCACGACGAGCGACGCCTGGGCTGCCGCAGTGCCGTCACCGGGCCGCAGTACCAGTTCGGGGGCGTGTGGCGGTTCGTACGGGTCGTCGATCCCGGTGAAGCCGGTCAGCTCACCTGCGCGGGCGCGCGCGTACATTCCCTTCGGATCACGCGCTTCACATTCCGCGAGCGGCGTATCGACGAATACCTCGAAGAACGGGATGCCCGCTTCCTCGTGTTGCCGGCGGATCCGTTCGCGATCGGCTCGGTACGGACTGATCAGCGCACAGATCGCGACCAGACCGGCGTCGGCCATCATCTGGGCGACGGCACCCACGCGGCGCACGTTCTCGGCACGGTCCTCCGCTCCGAAGCCGAGATCGGAGTTGAGCCCGTGCCGCAGATTGTCGCCGTCGAGCCGGTAGGCGGGAATCCCTTCCGCGATCAGTCTGCGTTCGAGTTCGACCGCCACCGTCGACTTGCCCGAGGCGGACAGTCCGGTGAGCCACACCGTCGAGCCCGTCCTCAACCGGTCACCACGCCCGACCTCGGCCGCGTGCCACACCACCGCCGTGCCTCCGAGGGTGGGGCCCGTGATCATCCCGGCCGCGACGGTGTTTCCCGTCCTGTCGTCGACGAGCACGAAACTGCCCGTTGTGCGGTTGCGCCGGTACGGGTCGAACAACAGTGGCTGCTGGGTCCGCAGTTGCACTCGCCCGATCTCGTTGAGAGCCAGCGAAGTCGCCGTCTCGTCCCGGTGCAGCGTGTCGACTTCGAGCCGGTAGTCGAGCCGCGCGACCCGCGCGGTGACCGACCGGGTGGTGTGCAGCAGCACGTATCGAGCGTCGGGGTCGAGCGTGGACCGGTCGTCGAACCAGCACACCATGGCGTCGAGTTCGTGCCCGGTGAGCGGGCGGTTGTTGGGCCGGCACAGCATGTCGCCGCGGCCGACGTCGAGGTCGTCGTCGAGTTCGACGCAGACCGCGGACCCCGCATAGGCGTGCTCGAGCGCGGCGCCGCCCGGTCCCCAGATGTTCCGCACACGCGTGCCGAAGCCCGACGGGAGCACGACGACATCGTCTCCGGGCGCGAATCCGCCGCCGGCGACAGTGCCCGCGTAACCACGGAAACCGGAACGATCGCCGTCCTGGGGACGGATCACGTACTGCACGGGCAGGCGCGCGTCGATGAGGTTGGCGTCGGAGGCGACGTGCACCTGTTCGAGGTGGTGGAGCAGTGAGGTTCCCTCGTACCACGGCATGTTGGCGGTTCGGGACACCACATTGTCGCCGTGCAGGGCCGAGACGGGAACGAAGGTGAGATCGGGTATGTCGAGTTTGGTTGCGAACGTGCGGAATTCGTCGCACAGCTCGTCGTACCGTTCCCGCGACCAGTCGACGAGGTCCATCTTGTTGATGCACAGGACCACGTGCCGTACACCGAGCAGGCCGGCCAGGAACGCGTGCCGACGGGTCTGGCGCACGATGCCTTTGCGGGCGTCGACGAGGACGAGAGCCAGGTCGGCCGTGGACGCCCCGGTCACCATGTTGCGGGTGTACTGCTCGTGGCCCGGGGTGTCCGCGATGACGAAATTGCGGTGCGCGGTGGAGAAGTAACGGTAGGCGACGTCGATGGTGATGCCCTGTTCTCGTTCGGCTCGCAGGCCGTCGGTGAGCAGCGACAGGTCGGTGCGTTCGGCGCCACGGTCGCGGCTCGTGCGGGTCACCGCATCGAGTTGGTCTTCGAAGACCGCCTTCGAGTCGAACAGGAGCCGTCCGATGAGAGTGGATTTGCCGTCGTCCACACTGCCGGCGGTTGCGATGCGCAGCAGGCCCGGCATCAGAAGTACCCCTCTTTCTTGCGGTCTTCCATTCCGGCCTCGGAGATCCGGTCGTCGGCGCGGGTCGCGCCGCGCTCCGTGACCCGGCTCGCGGCGACTTCGGTGACCACCTCGTCCGCCGTTCTCGCTGCGGATTCGACGCAGCCGGTGCAGGTCGCGTCGCCCACGGTGCGGAACCGGACGAGGGTCTCGCGGGTGGATTCGCCGGGGAGCGGAGTCAGAAATCGGGTGTGTGCGAGGAGCATTCCGTCCCGTTCGATCACCGGACGTCGATGGGCGTAGTACAGGGA
>JAEZDV010000216.1 GCA_023417985.1 Actinomycetes bacterium
GACGCGGACGGTTACCGGCGGGGGCGGCCGCGGCAGCGAGCTCACGCTTGCCACCGACGATGTCGCCCTTGTAGATCCAGACCTTCACGCCGATACGACCGAAGGTGGTCTTGGCCTCGTACAGGCCGTAGTCGATGTCCGCACGCAGCGTGTGCAGCGGAACGCGACCCTCACGGTAGAACTCCGAGCGCGACATCTCAGCGCCACCGAGGCGGCCCGAGCACTGCACGCGGATGCCCTTGACGTTGGGCTGACGCATGGCCGACTGGATGGCCTTGCGCATCGCCCGACGGAAGGCAACACGGTTCGAGAGCTGCTCTGCGACGCCCTGCGCCACCAGCTGAGCCTCGGACTCCGAGTTCTTGACCTCGAGGATGTTGAGCTGGACCTGCTTACCGGTCAGCTTCTCGAGCTCGGCGCGGATGCGATCGGCCTCGGCGCCGCGGCGACCGATGACGATGCCCGGGCGTGCGGTGTGGATGTCCACACGCACACGGTCACGGGTGCGCTCGATTTCGACCTTCGCGATGCCGGCGCGCTCGAGGCCCGAGGCCAGGAACTTACGGATCGCGACGTCTTCCTTGACGTATTCCGCGTACTGCTTGTCTGCGTACCAACGCGACTTCCAGTCGGTGGTGATGCCCAGACGGAAGCCGTGCGGGTTGATCTTCTGGCCCACTACTGAGCTCCCTTCCGGCGGTTGCGAGTCGAACCCGACCGAGATGCGACGCTTTCCACGATCACGGTGATGTGGCTCGACCGCTTGCGGATTCGGAACGCACGGCCCTGGGCACGCGGCTGGAACCGCTTCAGGGTCGTACCCTCGTCCACGTACGCCGTCGCGACGACGAGCGTGCTGGGGTCGAGGTTGTAGTTGTTCTGCGCGTTCGCAGCAGCGGAGGCGATCACCTTGGCGACCGGCTCGGCCGCGGACTGCGGCGCGAACTTGAGGATTGCGAGGGCTTCCTCGACGGACTTACCGCGAACGATGTCGACGACGCGGCGCGCCTTCATAGGAGTCACGCGCACGTGGCGCGCAACAGCCCTAGCGCTGTTGGTTGTGGTTTCAGTGCTCATCGACGCTTGCTCTTCCGGTCGTCCTTGATGTGGCCCTTGAACGTACGGGTCGGTGCGAATTCACCGAGCTTGTGGCCGACCATCGAATCCGAGATGAACACCGGCACGTGCTTGCGTCCGTCATGGACGGCAAACGTGTGACCGATGAAGTCCGGCAGAATCGTGGAACGGCGCGACCAGGTCTTGATGACCTGCTTGGTGCCCTTCTCGTTCTGGACGTCGACCTTCGCCAGGAGGTGGTCGTCGACGAACGGGCCCTTCTTGAGGCTGCGTGGCATTCTCTAACTCCCTCCTTGACTAGCGCTTCTTGCCGGTACGGCGACGACGGACGATGAGCTTGTCGGACGCCTTGTTCTTGCGGGTACGGCCTTCCGGCTTACCCCAGGGGCTGACCGGGTGGCGACCACCCGAGGTCTTGCCCTCGCCACCACCGTGCGGGTGGTCGACCGGGTTCATCACGACACCACGGACGGTCGGGCGCTTGCCCTTCCACCGCATACGGCCGGCTTTACCCCAGTTGATGTTCGACTGCTCGGCGTTGCCGACCTCGCCGACGGTTGCGCGGCAGCGCACGTCGACGCGACGGATCTCACCGGACGGCATACGCAGCGTGGCGTAGGTGCCTTCCTTACCGAGGAGCTGGATGCTCGCGCCGGCGGAACGTGCCATCTTGGCGCCGCCACCCGGACGCAGCTCGACTGCGTGGATGGTGGTACCCGTCGGGATGTTGCGCAGCGGCAGGTTGTTACCCGGCTTGATGTCGGCCGTGGGGCCGGACTCCACCGGGGCACCCTGCACCAGGCCCTTGGGGGCGATGATGTAGCGCTTCTCGCCGTCCACGTAGTGGAGCAGCGCGATGCGAGCGGTGCGGTTGGGGTCGTACTCGATGTGAGCGACCTTCGCCGGGATCCCGTCCTTGTCGTTGCGACGGAAATCGATCAGGCGGTAGGCGCGCTTGTGGCCGCCACCCTTGTGCCGGGTGGTGATGCGACCGTGCGCATTACGTCCACCACGACCGTGCAGCGGGCGAACCAGCGACTTTTCGGGCGTCGACCGAGTGATCTCGGCGAAGTCCGACACGCTGGCGCCACGACGGCCCGGCGTAGTCGGCTTGTACTTACGGATTGCCATGAGTCTTCTCGTCCTCTATCTCTCGAGAGTTCCGATCGCTACGCGACCGGGCCTCCGAAGATCTCGATGGGCTTGCTGTCGGCGGCCAGGGTCACGAGCGCGCGCTTGGTGTCCTTGCGCTTGCCGTAACCGGTGCGGGTCCGCTTGCGCTTGCCCTGACGGTTCGCGGTGTTGACGCTTGTCACCTTGACGCCGAAGACCTTCTCGACGGCAATCTTGATCTGCGTCTTGTTCGAGTCCGGGTGGACCAGGAAGGTGTAGGTACCGTCTTCCATCAGTCCGTAGGACTTCTCGGAGATGACGGGAGCCAGCAGGATGTCGCGCGGATCGGCGATCGTGCTCACTTGGTCTCCTCCTTGAATTCCTGGCCGGACTCTGCCGGGCCGTGGATGAACGCGTTCAGCGCTTCGACGCTGAACACGACGTCGTCGCTGTAGAGCACGTCGTAGGTGTTCAGCTGATCCGGCGCGAGCGCGTGGACGTTCGGAAGGTTCTGAACGGACTTCCACGCCGCCACGTCTTCACGGCCGACGACGAGCAGAACCTTCTTGCGGTCGCTGATTTCGCCGAGGAACGTGCGAGCACTCTTCGTCGACGGGATCTGGCCCGCGACGAGTTCGGTGATCACGTGGATGCGCTCGTTGCGCGCCCGGTCGGAGAGGGCACCGCGGAGGGCGGCAGCCTTCATCTTCTTGGGGGTGCGCTGCGTGTAGTCACGCGGCTGCGGGCCGTGGACGACGCCGCCGCCGACGAACTGCGGTGCGCGGGTCGAACCCTGACGGGCGCGGCCGGTGCCCTTCTGGCGGTACGGCTTCTTGCCGCCGCCGCGGACCTCGCCACGAGTCTTCGTGGAGTGCGTGCCCTGGCGAGCCGCCGCAAGCTGCGCGACGACGACCTGGTGCAGCAACGCGATGTTCGCGGGAGCGTCGAAGATCTCCGCGGGGAGATCGACGGTGCCGTTGGACTGGCCACCGGGCGCCTTGACGTCCAGTGTCAGCTTGGTTGCGGTCTCGGTGCTCATGCCCGTGCACCACCCTTCACTGCAGTCTTGACGATCACGAGGCCGCCCTTACGGCCGGGGATCGCGCCCTTGATCAGCAGCAGACCGTTCTCGGCGTCCACCTTGTGGACCGAGAGGTTCTGCGTCGTGATGCGGTCGGAGCCCATCCGGCCGGACATACGCGTGCCCTTGAACACGCGGCCCGGGGTGGCGCAGCCACCGATGGAACCCGGACGACGGTGCACAGCCTGCGCACCGTGCGAGGCACCCTGACCGGCGAAGCCGTGACGCTTCATGGTGCCGGCGAAGCCCTTGCCCTTGGAGGTGCCGGTGACGTCGACGAATGCGCCGTCCTCGAAGACCTCTGCGGTGAGCTCCTGGCCGATCTCGTAGTCCGAGGAGTCCTCGACGCGAAGCTCGACGAGGTGGCGGCGCGGGGTCACACCTGCCTTGTCGAACTGGCCGCGGACCGGCTTGTTGACCTTGCGGGGCGCAATGGCACCGAAAGCGAGCTGCACGGCGTTGTAGCCGTCACGCTCCTCGGTACGAACCTGCGTGACCACGTTCGGTCCGGCCTTGACGACGGTCACCGGAACAACCCGGTTGTTCTCGTCGAAGACCTGGGTCATGCCGAGCTTGGTGCCCAGGATTCCCTTGATCTGGTTAGTCATGTGTTATCTCCGCTGCGTCTTCCGAAGCTCACTGAATGTTGACGTCGACGCTCGCCGGAAGGTCGATGCGCATGAGCGCGTCGACTGTCTTCGGCGTCGGGTCGAGGATGTCGATCAGCCGCTTGTGGGTACGCATCTCGAAGTGCTCGCGCGAGTCCTTGTACTTGTGCGGCGAACGAATGACGCAGTACACGTTCTTTTCTGTAGGCAACGGCACCGGGCCGACCACGCGGGCACCCGTACGGGTGACCGTCTCGACGATCTTGCGCGCAGATGCGTCGATCGCCTCGTGGTCATAGGCCTTGAGCCTGATGCGGATCTTCTGTCCCGCCACGCTTAGTGTCCTTTTCTTGCCGCGTTTCGTAGCACCCGAACAGGCCGGGAACCACCTCGTCTGCACAGTTCCCCAGAGGAAACGGCGACAGAGAACAGCACTGGAATACACATTGCGAGCCGGGCTCACCCGATCCGCTGCCGCTGTTCATCTGTCATTGTTCTCCGGCCCACGCGGTCGGGCGTGTCGCCCTGTCGCTCATTCCCCGGTGTCAAGGCTCTACGCTTCGACACCACAAGGAACGGGACCGAATGCACTCATAAGAGCGCACGCTGGTACTGCTTCCGTCTTGCATTGTGGCCGCAACCAACCCTCGGGTCGAGCAGCGACTGTCACGATTTCCCGATCCGAGCCGCGAAACAACCCATGGCCCGGTCAAGGCAACCCGACCAGTATGCAGGAGTCCCCACGAGAGTTCAACTCGGCCCCGTGCGTGGTCCTGCTCACCGCGCTACCCGGACGTCATTATCCCACCGGATTCATCGGGGGTGTGCGCACGGGGGCCGCGGCACCGTGGGTGTTGGTGGGGTCCGGTCCGGCACCCGGAGTCCCGCGGAGCACCTCCGGAGCGCGGCCTGCCGACGGCACGAGCACCGGCTCGTCACGCCAAACGGGTAGTGCTGCTTGCACTTCGAGACCGATGGCGATGAGCTCGGCATCCTGCCAGGGGCATGCGCCGAGCTGGACGCCCACAGGCATCCCGGTGTCTGCCGACCGCCCCGCCGGAATCGTCACCACGGGCGCCCCCGCATAGTTGGCCCACCGCACGTCGGCCACCGCACCCGACGTGACAGCGACACCGAGGAGTTCGCCGCGTCGTACACCGTCGACGGCACAGCCCGGCGCCGCAACGGCATCGAGGGCGTGTTCCTCGAACATCCGGTTGTACTCCGACTGGAAGCGAAGGCGGTCGCGTTCGAGCATGAAATAGTCACCGGCCGGCACAGCCAGCGACGCCACGGCCGCCGCTGCCACCGGACCGTTCTCGGGCCGGTACAACCCGAGACGATCCCCGAACTGCTGGTGGTAGGAGCCCATCTCCACCCGGTCGCCGGTCGCGAGCGACGAAGGCATCGCCGGCATCGTCACGGGCACGGTGACCGCCCCGAGCGACCGCAAGAGATCAAGAAACATGTCGACGACGCGTTGCACGGCCGCCGCGGGAACGGGAGCGGGGTTCGTGGAAACTCCGACGCGGATCCCGGCGAGCGGTGACGCCCCGCCCCGAGCGGCGACGGGATATCCACCCTCCGGAACCCGGGGTCCGAGCGAGGTGATCGGATCGTCCGTGTCCGCTCCGGCGAGGACCGACATGAGGAGCGCCGCGTCGGCCAGGCTTCGTGCCATCGGACCGACATGGTCGCGGGTCCAGGTGAGCGGAATCATCCCGTGCGAGGTGATGCGCCCGTACGTGGGTTTGATCGACGACACCCCGCACGCGCTGGCGGGCATTCGCACCGAACCCCCGGTGTCGCTCCCCACCGCCAGCGGCACGAAGCGAGCGGCGAGAGCCGCCGCGCTGCCTCCGGACGACCCTCCCGGCGAGAAGTCGGTGTTCCACGGATTACCGACCTGAGGGGTGGTGAGCCCGATCGCGAACTCATCGGTGTGGGTGTGTCCCACGAGCACTGCGCCGGCCTGCTCGAGTCGACGCCACACACCCGAATGACCTGCTGCGATATTGCCTTCGAGCACCCGGCTGGACGCGGTCAACGGCAGACCGGACACTGCGAAGATGTCCTTGAGACCCACCGGCAACCCGCACAGGGGTGAGAGGTCGGCGTCCTCCCGTCGGGCGCGGGCCAGCCGCGCTCCTGCCGCATCTGCGGCCTCGTACGCCAATTCCGGGTAGAGCCGGACCCAGGCGCCGATGTCGCCGTCGAATGCGCGGGTGCGCGCGAGGCACGAGTCGAGCAGTTCGCGAGGATGCATCCGACCGGCGCGCAGGAGCGCGGCGGCCTCCACCGCACTCATCGACGCAGGATCGGTCGTCTTCACCGTCTCCGGTTCGGGAAGCCGGTGCGACGGCGCACCACGCGCGGCACCCGAGGCGGACCCCCATGCGAGCAGTCCGCCCGCCGCTCCCCCGATCAGTTGCCGACGCGTCACCGGGGTTGCCACGTGCACACTGAATCACGAGCCCGCTCGGTGCCGGTGCCCGACTGTGATCTCTCACTGTTCGTTCTCTCCGTGGTGCGCGGATGCGTTCGTTTGACCCCGCTTCGAGACAGTGACGCCGGTAACATCACGGTTCGACGGCCGCGACCGTCGACCGGTCGGCGGCACCGCCGCAGGCAGGTGACGAAGTCCCGGGTGCAGGACGGGACCGACCTCGACGGTGGGGTGTGATGCTGAGCAATCGTGATCAGGCAGTCGTCGTGGAGGACGTTCACAAGTCGTTCGGCGACGTACATGCCCTCGAAGGGATCAGTTTCTCCGCTGCCGCGGGACGGGTCCTCGCGATCCTCGGCCCCAACGGAGCCGGCAAGACCACGATGGTCAAGGTGCTGTCGACGTTGTTGCGTCCCACCTCCGGACGTGCGGTCGTGGCGGGGCACGACGTCGTCGCAGAGGCTGCCGCGGTGCGGCGTTCGATCATGATGACCGGGCAGTTCGCAGCGCTCGACGACACTCTGACGGGCCGGGAGAACCTGGTGCTCTTCGGCCGGCTGATGGGTCTCGACAACGCGTCGGCGAAACAACGCGCCGACGACCTGCTTGGCGAGTTCGATCTCGTCGACGCCGGTCGCCGTCCGGTGAAGGGCTACTCGGGGGGGATGCGGCGACGCGTCGACATCGCCTGCGGACTGGTGGTGCGCCCCCAGGTGGTCTTCCTCGACGAACCGACCACGGGACTCGATCCGCGCAGTCGGCAAGGAGTATGGGCTCTGGTCTCGGCCCTGAAGAACCAGGGCATCACGGTGCTCCTGACCACCCAATACCTCGAAGAGGCGGATGTACTGAGCGACAACATCATCGTGATCGACCGGGGCACCGTCATCGCCGAGGGCACTGCGAACCAACTCAAGGCGTCGGCGGGAGGAAGCTTCTGCGAGATCGTGCCCGTGGAGCCACGCGCGCTCCCGGCGATCGCGCAGGCTCTCGGCGACATGGTGCCGCCCACGATGCGCACCACGTTCGCTGCCGACGGAGGGGCCGAAGCGGACCGAATCTCGATTCCGGCACCCGGAGGGGCCACGACGCTCACAGAAGCCCTCCGGCGCCTCGAACCTCTCGACGTCGAACTGGCGGACATCGGGCTGCGCCGGCCCTCGCTCGACGATGTATTCCTGCGCCTCACCGGACACACTGCGACGCCCGCGCCGACGGGGGCACCGCCGGACGCCCCGTCCGGAGCGCGGCCCGAGGCGGCGGTGGCCGGGGAACTGCCGTGACCACGCGCACCGATCCCGCAGTCCCCGACGGTTCGCCGCGTCCCGCGCAGGGCGGTGCACCCGGAGCAGAACATCGCCGGGTCGTACCGGCCGCGCCGACCCAGTGGTGGGTGCTGACCACCCGTTCGCTGCACACGATGGCACGCACGGGCGAACTGGTTGTCGCGGTGATCGCGCCGGTCGTCTTCGGACTCGGGTTCTATCTGCCCCTCAAGTTCGTGATGCAGCTACAGGGCATCGACTACGCCCAGTTCCTGATGCCCATCATCGTGTTGCAGTCCATGGCATTCACGGCGATCTCGGCAGCTCAGCTCGCGGCCTCGGAGGCGTCCACCGGGCTGATGGCGCGGATGCAGACCATGCCGGTGGTCGCCGGGATGCCGTTGCTCGCCAGGCTGGCGGCCGGCACCGTCCGGTCGGTGATTTCGCTGATCGCGGCGATCGGATTCGGCTACGCGATCGGGTTCAGGTTCTCGGCGGGAATCGGCCAGGCGGCACTGTTCTGCGCGACCGCGCTCGCGATCAGTGTGGTGCTGTGTCTGGGCGCCGACGCGATCGGGAGCCTCTCCAAGAGTCCGGAGGCCACGTCCCAGGCACTGACGCTGCCGCAGCTGATCCTCGGGATGCTCTCGTGCGGGTTCGTGCCGGAGAGCGGTTTCCCCGAATGGATCAGACCATTCGTCCGCAACCAGCCGATCTCGCAGTTCTCGTTCGCGATGCGGGACATGGCACAGGACGGGGTCACGTGGGAGGTGTTCCGGCCGAGCCTGTTCTGGATGCTCGGACTCGCCGTGGTCTGTATTCCGGCTGCCCTCTGGGCCACGACGAGGAGGGGGTGAGCGCATGACCGATACCGTCGAATCGCGCGACCACGACACCTTCCTGTCTCCGGTCCCGAACCGTGTGCGTGACGAGAAGTCGTTTTCCGCGTTGTGGGAGCACAGC
>JAEZDV010000326.1 GCA_023417985.1 Actinomycetes bacterium
GCTCGGGAGCCTGGGCCACCACCCACCCTCGAGTGTCGAAGCCGGCGCGCCCCGCGCGACCGACGATCTGGTGGAACTCGCGGGCCCGGAGCAGCCGTTGCCTGGTGCCGTCGTACTTGGTGAGGCCGGTGAGCAGAACGGTCCGGATCGGCACGTTGATGCCGACGCCGAGGGTGTCGGTGCCGCAGATGACCTTCAAAAGCCCGTCTTGCGCAAGCTTTTCGATCAATCGCCGGTACTTCGGCAGCATTCCGGCGTGGTGGACGCCGATGCCGTGCCGGACCAGGCGGGAGAGCGTCTTGCCGAAGCCGGTCGAGAACCGGAACTCGCCGAGCGCGAAGGCGATCGCCTCCTTCTCGGCCTTCGTACACATGTTGACGCTGGTGAGCGCCTGCGCTCGTTCGAGTGCTGCGGCCTGCGTGAAGTGGACGACGTACACCGGTGCCTGATGTGTGGTGACCAGTTCTTCGATGGCCTCACCGATGGGGACCTGCGAGTACGAGAAGGTCAGGGGCACAGGCCGTTCGGACCCGGCGACCTCGACCGTCGGGCGTCCGGTGCGGCGGGTGAGATCCTTCCGGAGGAACGACACGTCGCCCAGCGTCGCCGACATGAGCAGGAACTGTGCGTCCGGCAGTTCGATGAGGGGCACCTGCCAGGCCCAGCCCCGGCCGGGTTCGGAGTAGAAGTGGAACTCGTCCATCACCACCTGGCCGATGTCGGAGTCCGCACCTTCGCGGAGGGCCAGGTTCGCGACGATCTCGGCGGTGGCACAGATGATCGGGGCGGTCGGGTTGACGGACGCGTCGCCCGTCATCATTCCGACCCGGTCGGCACCGAACACCTCGCACAGCGCGAAGAACTTCTCGCTGACGAGTGCCTTGATCGGCGCCGTGTAGAACGTGCGTTTTCCGGCGGCAAGGGCGAAGAAGTGCGCACCGATCGCCACCATCGACTTACCTGATCCGGTCGGCGTGGCGAGGATCACGTGGGACCCGCTCACGAGTTCCAGGAGCGCTTCCTCCTGCGCAGGGTAGAGCGTCAGTCCCCGATCCGTCGTCCAGGAGGTGAATGCGTCGAAGAGGGCGTCGTCGTCGACGGGGTCGGGTATCAGATCGGGAAGCAGCACCGTTCCAGGCTAGTCGCCCCTGCCTGGGGGCTGTCCGCGCACGCCTGCACTTCGGAACCCCCGTGCGTTCGGGAACCGAACGTTCGGGAACCCTGCATCCGGAACCTCAGGTGGCGCTGCGCTCGTCCGACTCCATGGCGTCGAGCACGGCCATTCGGGTGGCGGGTCCGCCGGTGATGCCGGATTCGCTGACACCCGAGATGAGGAGCCGGCGCCAGCTCTCCTCGTCGAACTGGAGGGGCGTGGTGTTCTCGAGGAAGTTCTCCACGACCTTCAGGAAGCGCAACGGGTCGTCGCGGAAGGGAAAGTGGCCGGCGCCGCGGAACACTTCGAGGCGTGACCCGGGCATCGCGGAATGGGCGAGGTAGGCGTGCCCCACCGGGATGACGGTGTCGCGGTCACCCCAGATCAGCTGTACCGGAAGATCTTCGGTGAGATAACTGCGGTCGAGCATCGTCACCACTTGACCTCGCCAATCCACTACCGCACGAAGTGTCCGCAGATACGCCTCGCATGCCGTGGGATCCGGAAGGCCGCCGAGAATGCGTAGCAGGTCCGAGGCGTCGTGGAAGACCCCGCCGGGGCGCAGCGGTGAACTGTTGAGCTGACCCAGCGCGGAACCCGCCAACCGCATCGCGGGCATCGCGCCCGGCAGGCGTAGGAGCTTGAGAACTTCGCTGACGACGGGCACGGACACCATTCGCAGCACGGGGTGGACGTCCTTGGTCACTCCGCCGGAGGACACGAGCACGAGACGCTCGACCTTGCCGGGGAACTGGTACGCGAATTGCATCGCGACGCCACCGCCGAGGGAGTGCCCGATCACCGTGACCTTTTCGATGCCGAGCACCGACAACAGGTCGCGCATGCCGTTGGCGTAGGCGGCGACCGAATAGTCGGCCCGCGGCTTGTCGGAGCGTCCGTGCCCGAGAAGGTCGGGGGCGATCACGGTGTACTTCTCGGCGAGGTGCGGGATCACCTCCTGCCACGTCGAGGAGTCGTCACCGATCCCGTGGATGAGCAACAGTGCAGGTCCGCTACCAGCCATCCGGAAGGCGCGGCGGTAGCCGTGGATGGTTCGGAAGACCATGCGCGGTTCCTTGTCGGGAACCGGCCGGAGCTTCCTCGAGCGGGCTGTGACCATGACCGTCTCCTACCGACATGGGGAGGGACCTACGCGCGGCCGTTGGCTCGACCGTGACGATGATCGCCACCCGGAGTCACTCTCGCATGCCGAGAGAGCGTACCGAGTGTATGTGACTCCGGGGGACAGGATCGTAACGGTCATGAAACGTCCCACCGTCTTCCCGCCGCGTCGTGACATTCCCCGGTCGGTCAGTCCGGTTGATCCGTCTCGTCGTCGCCCCGCTGCTCGTACTCCGCGAGGAAGCGCTCGAACTCGGCTCCGAGTTCCTCACCCGTCGGCAGATTCTCGTCGGTCGGCAGGGGAGCGGTCTGCTGCTCCTGCGCGGCCACGTAGCTGTCGTACTGCCGTTCGAGCGCCTGCACGACCGCCTGCACTTCCTCGTTGCCCTCGATGTGCTCGTCGATCTGCTCGCGGACCCGTGCTGCGGCCTCGTCCAGCGCGTGCATCGGAATGTCGAGGTTTCCGATCTCCGCGACCTGGGTGAGCAGCGTCTCCGCCGCCGCCGGGTAGTCCGTCTGTGCCAGGTAGTGGGGTACATGCACGGAGAAGCCGACCGACTCGTGTCCGTGCTGTGCCATGCGGAGTTCGAGGAGCGATGACGCACCCGCCGGGATCTGCAGTTCACCGGACCAGCGGTGGTGGCCCGCGATGAGGTCCTTGTTGGTGGAGTGCGCGGTCACCGAGAGGGGTCGCGTGTGCGGCGTCGCCATCGGGATGGAATTGAGGCCGATGGTGCGACGCACGTTGAACTGCTCCGCGAGCAGGCGCACCGCCGTGATGAACCGTTCCCATTTGAGATCCGGTTCGCTGCCTGCGAGCAGCAGGAACGGGGTTCCGGCGTTGTCGATCAGGGCGTACAGATTCAGTTCGGGTGCCGCGTAGTCGGAAAAATGATCCGCCTTGAATGTCATGAGGGGACGCCGGGACCGGTAGTCGATGAGTTCGTCCACCGCGAAGGACGCCACGAGTTCTGTCTCGAGTGTCTCCCGCAAATGGGTCGTGGCAAGCCGCACGGAGTGCCCGGCGTCCGCGAACCCCTCGAGGCCGTGAACGAGAACCGGACCCTGCCCGTCGGCGGTCATGAGTTGTGGAGCGGGAAACTCCAGCTCGTACATCCGGGACTGCTCGTCCATTTGGGAACCACTCCGATCACACTGCGCCCGTCGTAGCCTTCCCGCCGGTGCAGCACCGGCGTGGCATGGTGGTGTCCGAGTCTAATTGAAGCGGCGGTGGCGATTTCCCGGGTCCGGACCCGCTCGACTGTGGACGACGGAGGTTCAGGTGGCGAAGAGCGGCGCTCCACGACGGACGAGCATCCACGACGCCCGGCCGCGGTTCTCGAACACCCGGCGTCCGATCACGGCCGCATCGCTCCTCGCGGCCGTATCGGTCCTGGTCGCCGCGTGTACGAACAGTGTCGCCGGGGTCGCTCGACCGGAAGCCTCGGCGCCGTCCGGTAGCCCGCCCGCGCCCGCACCGGGTGCGGCGCCGGGCGGTGGTCCCCTTCCCGCGGCCCTGCTGTTGCCGGTCGATCGTTTTCCGGCGGCGTACCGCGCCGTGGTCCTGTCGCCGCAGGCGGTGACGCAGGCCGCGCCGGACCTCGAGGGCATTCCCCCGGGTGCCCGGGTGGACCCGGGGGGCTGCCTCCCGCCGTCGCAGGACTACGGGCCGGCAGGTACCGCGATGGCGGTCGGCACCGATACCGCCGGCCGCGCCACCCTCAGTGTCGAGGTGGTGGCCTTCGCAGAACCCCTGTCGGAATACCGCACCTTCGTCGAGGAGTGCGGACGGGTCGAAGCCACCCACCGGGGCGCCACCGCGACCGTCACCACCGTGCTCGAGCCCGACCCCGCGGTCGTCGTCCCCGGGTCCGAGACGCTGGCTGCGTCACGGACCGTCCGATCGGGACAAGGCAGGGACGCCCTCACCCAATGGATGTTCACGCGCACCGCGCAACTCGGCGGCGTGCGCGTCCTCGTGACTTTCATGTCGTTCGAATCGGACGTCCCGGACACCGAGAATCTCGACCGCGCGTACACGGACGCGGTGCACTACGCGTTCGAAGAGCAGCCACGGTAACGGCGAGCGCCGACACACCGTCCCGTACCGGGTCCGGCGGTACTTCGTCGTGCGCTTTGTCCACACCGCGCTCGTCGATCCCCAGAAGTGTCGATCGAGCCCGCACGGGCCGGATCCGGTCACCGCCTCGGGGGAACGTTCGGGCATGACCACACCCACTTCGTCCTCGCGCCCGCTCCGCCTCGCCGACATAGGAGAGCTGATCGCAGCGGTGCCCGCCCTGCTCGGATTCCGGCCCACGCGTTCCCTCGTCGTCCTGACCCTGTCGCCTGCAGCGGGGCCGGGTACGCGCGGATCCGCGACGATCGGGGCGGTGATGCGGCACGACCTGTTGCTCGACGGACCGCGGCACACCGCGCCGGACCGGATGCACGACGCGTTCCGCCGCTTTCGTGCCGTTTGTGCGCGCGAGGGCGCGGAATCCGTCATCGCGATCCTGGTCGACGACAGGCTCTCCGACCCACACGGACCCGACGCCGAGCGTGCCCACACGATCGTCGAGGAGTTCGAGGCCACGCTCGCCGCCGCCGACATCACTCTCGCCGGCGCACTGGCGGTCCCCGTCATCGATGCCGGCGCGACCTGGTTCGTTCCCGGACGCGAAGAATGCGGGACGGTGCCCGACCCCGACGCCTCCGTCGTGGCTGCCGCGCGCGTGTTCGACGGCAACCCGATCCGGCGGGCCCGCACCGAACTGACCGCTCTCCTCGAGCCCTACCCGGCGAAATTCCGTGAGGAGGTGGCCGACAGCCTCGACGAGGCCGCCCATATTCGCGACCTCACCTACGAACGCGCCGAGCAGGCCGGGGGACCCGATTACGCCGACCGGGCCGAACTGCAGACGCTCCTGTCCCACGTCGCGCGAGCGCTGGACGGCGTCGACCGGTTGCTCCCCGGCGAGTACGCGGAACTGGCCGTGATCCTTGCCAACCGGACCGTGCGCGACGCGGCACTGGCGCTGGCCGCCGGTCCGTGGGCCGATGCGGCCGAACGATTGTGGCTGAATCTCGCACGCGCTCTTCCCGATCCCGAACGCGCCGACGCGGCCGCCCTGGTGGCGTTCGGCGCGTACGTGCGCGGCGACGGGCCGTTCGCCGGTGTCGCGCTCAAGGCCGCGCTCGAATCCGATCCACGGCACCGGCTTTCGGATCTGCTCGATCAGGCGTTGCAGGCCGGCCTGCGGCCCGACGCTATCCGTGGT
>JAEZDV010000365.1 GCA_023417985.1 Actinomycetes bacterium
GCCCGTTACCACCGGGTAGACACGAACGTATGCCATTCCGTAACCTCATCGAGACCTTTCGAAAGGATGCGCCTTCGTGGTTTCCGGTAGGACGAAGCAGGCAGCTCGTGCTTTTCTGGCTCTGGTGGTGCTGATGGCACTCGCCATCTCCATCCCGTCGGCGGGAGCGGACCCGGCGGGCGACAGCCCCACGGCGAAACTCGAACATCTCGCGGACCTGTCCCGGCGATCCGAGCAGACCACCGAGGCGCTCCACAACGCCGGGATCGACCTCGAAGCGAAGGTCGCCGCCCAGCATGCGACGGAGACGGTCGCCGCCGAGGATCGCAACGCGCTGGATCTGGCGCGCGCCGAGGTCGCACGCTTCAAGCCCACCGTCGACAAACTCGCGCAGGCCAATTACCGGGGTGCCCGCACCAACCGTCTCTTCGCGCTGATGGTCAGCGATTCGCCGCAGCAGATGCTCGACCAGATGGTGCTCCTCGACGTGCTGGGCGCACAGACGGCACGCGACGTCGAGGGATTCAAGGTCGCGACGGCCGCGGCCGCCGAAGTCGCCGCAGCCTCGCAGCGATCTGCCGAGACAGCCGCCCGCGCCGCCGAGGAGGCACAGGTGCTCCGCGACGACCTCGAGCGCCGCAAGTCGGACCTCGAGAACGAGATCGCCGCCGTGCTCGACGCGTTCGACGCGCTCAGTGACGAGGAGAAGGCAGTGCTCGCGGGCACGCCCTTTCCGTCCGGCCTCGACGCGGACAAGATCCTGCAGCATCTCGTTCCCGGCAACGGCGGGGGAGCGCTGCGTGCGGCCCTCACCCGGATCGGCGACCCGTACGTGTGGGGCGCGACCGGGCCGAACCAGTTCGACTGCTCGGGTCTCGTGGTCTGGGCCTACAAGCAGGTGGGCAAGACCGTGCCGCGATCGAGTCAGGCCCAAGCGCAGGGCGGTGTCCCCGTCTCGCGCGACAACCTGCAGCCCGGCGACGTCGTAATCTTCTACGACGACGCTTCCCACGTGGGCTTGTACGCCGGCGACGGCAACATCGTGCACGCGTCCACGTTCGGTGTACCCGTGAAGGTGCAGTCGATGGCCAGCTTCCCGTTCCACAGCGCACGGCGCTACTGACCGGATCGGCGGCCCCTTACACTGGCCGCCGTGCCTGCGCCCGCGTCGACGAACGGTCATCGCCGGTGGGAACGACTCGGCTTGGCCGGGCTCGTCCTCGCCGTCGTGACGGCCGGTGTGCTGCTCGTCGTCGCCCCCGCGGACTCGGCGGACGCCGACCGGTCCACCCGCACCGAACTCCAGTCGCTGATCGACCGCTGGGCCGACGGGGTGCGCAACGCGGACCGGGACGCCCTCGCTTCGGTGATCGACCCTGCCGCCCCGGCTCTGCTCGCGGCCGAGACAGCACGAGCGGAGGCCCTCGCGGCGCTCCCGCTCGCCGATTTCGGATACGAGCTGGGACCCGAACCCGACCTCGACGTGCCCGCGACCCTTGGCGCTGCCTACGGCACGGATGGGGTCCGCGCGCACATCGTGTACCTCCGCTACGCGGTGGACGGCATCGACGACGAGCCGACCCGCCGCCCGGTGACCGCGTTGTTCGTCGAGCGCGCCGGCGGCTGGCTGCTCGCCGACGATGCGCCCGAGATTCCCGGCGCGGTGACCTGGCGCGGACCGTGGGACCACGGGCGACTGCACGTCGTGGAGGTGCCCACCTCCGGCGGCCGCTCACTCGTGCTCGGGCCGCCCGATCGCCGCGACCTCATCGAGGCGGCTGCCCTCGAACTCGAGTCCGCCGTCGACGCTGTCTCCGAGGTGTGGGGCGACGACTGGCCGCGGCGCGCCCTCGTCGTCGCGACGGGCTCGCGGGAGGAATTCACACACCAGGTGGGATCGAACCACGACGGAGAAGAGATCGCGGCCGTCGCCGTCTCGGATGCCGTGCGGCCCGGGAGCACCATCGCGACCGGCCAGCGGATCGTCTTCGCGCCGAACGCGGCGGAACGACTGTCCCGTGCGGGGTTGCGCGCCGTGCTGCGCCACGAACTGGTGCACATCGCCGCTCGCACGGAGACGGTCGACGGTTCGCCGCTCTGGCTTCTCGAGGGCTACGCCGACTACATCGGATACCGAGGAACGGGCAGCACATCCGACGGCGTCACCGCGGACGATCTACGCCGGATCGCTCCGACGCTGGTCGCGGAAATGCGCGAGAACGGTCCGCCCGACGGGTTGCCCGCCGACGCGGAGTTCACCGCGGCCGAAGGCGCGCGCGCCGCCTACGAGACGGCATGGTCGGTGGCGGCGTTCACCGCCGACGAGTTCGGTGAAGACACTCTGACCTCTCTCTACAGGGAACTCGCTGCCGGGCCGGTCGATCCGGACGGGGTCGACGACGCGCTCCGGAAGGTTGTAGACATCGGGACCGACGACTACGTGAGCCGGTGGGGCGACTGGGTGACGCAGCGCCTGGCAGCGGGCTGAGCCGACCCGTCCGCCCGGGACCGACACCGGAATCGCTACCGTGTAGCCATGTCGCGAACTCTGCTGGTCACGAATGACTTTCCGCCCAGACCCGGCGGTATCCAGTCGTATCTGCAGGCGTTCGCAGGGCAGTTGCCCGCCGAGGATCTGGTGGTCTACGCACCGCGCTGGCGCGGCGACAGCCACGTCGAGTTCGACGCGCAGCAGCCGTACCAGGTGGTTCGGCACCCCACGACGCTGATGCTCCCCACCCCCGACGTGGCGCGCCGCGCCGCGCGACTGGTCGCCGAACACGGCTGCGACAGCGTCTGGTTCGGCGCGGCCGCACCGCTGGCACTGATGGCTCCGGCCATGCGACGCGCGGGGGCGCGACGCGTGATCGCCAGTACTCACGGCCACGAGGTCGGATGGTCGATGGTGCCGGGAGGACGCGCGGCCCTGCGACGAATCGGCGAAACCGTCGACACGATCACCTACGTCAGCCGCTACACGCGCGGCCGGTTCGCCTCGGCGTTCGGCCCACATGCCGGCCTCGAGCACCTTCCGTCGGGAGTCGACACCGATGTGTTCCGCCCGGATCCGGTGGCGCGCGCCGAATTGCGGGCCCGATACGGCCTCGGAGACCGCCCGACGGTGCTGTGCCTGTCGCGACTGGTCCCACGCAAGGGTCAGGACATGCTCATCCGCGCGCTGCCCGAGATCCGTCGCCGGATCGGCGATGCGGTTCTGGTCATCGTCGGCGGCGGCCCCTACGAGGACCGGTTGCGCGACCTCGCGCGGCGTACCGGTGTCGCCGAGCACGTCGTCTTCACCGGCGGGATCCCCGCCGCCGAACTCGCGGCCCATCACACGATCGCCGACGTGTTCGCGATGCCGTGCCGAACCCGCGGTGGTGGTCTCGACGTCGAAGGTCTCGGCATCGTGTACCTCGAAGCATCGGCGACGGGTGTTCCGGTCGTCGCGGGCCGGTCCGGTGGTGCCCCTGAAACCGTGCGGGACGGGGAGACCGGATTCGTGGTGGACGGCACGTCGGTGACCGCGATCGCGACTGCCGTCGCCGGCATTCTCGCCGATCGGGAGCGGGCAGCGGCGATGGGAGCCGCAGGTCGGGCATGGGTGTCCGAGGACTGGCGATGGGACGTGCTGGGCGCGAAGCTGCGCCGGTTGCTGGAGGTCGCACCGGGGGCGTCGTCCCCCGAGGCCGATCGGCGGGGTGACGGACGAACCCGCTCGGCGGGTATGTGAAGCTGTCCCCGTGAGCAGCATTCAGGTGGCGGACCAAACCTTCATCGCCGCACCCCCGGAACGGATCGCGGCGGCCATCGGGTCGCCCGCGCGCTGGCGCGCGTGGTGGCCCGACCTCGCGCTCGCGGTCCGGGAGGACCGAGCCGAGAAGGGCATCCGGTGGGCAGTCACGGGCCCCGTGAACGGAACGATGGAAGTGTGGATCGAGCCCGTCCTCGACGGCGCCGTCGTGCACTACTTCCTGCACTGTGAACCGACCGGCGTCGCACCCGAACGCATCGCGTCGATGGACACGGCGGCGCTCACCCACGCGCGTCGTGTCGCGGGAAAGAAGATGACATTCGAGGTGAAGGCGCGCCTCGAGGCAGGTCGTCCAGCAGGTGAATCCCCGCACCTCTGACCTCGTAGCCGCTCTATACGGTGTGTGGTAGACAACGGACGACGGCGAACGCGCCGCGTCGCGTGGGACGGACGAAAGGGAGCATTCATCGCATGGCCGAGAAGACCAAGAGGTCGATCACCATCGATGCGCCGGCCGATCGGGTCATGGCTGTCATCGCCGATTTCGCCGCCTATCCCACCTGGGTTGCCGCCGCCAAGACCGTCGAAGTGCTCGATACCCGGCCCGACCGTCTCGCCGAACGGGTCCGCTTCGTGCTCGACGCGGGAATCGTGAAGGACACCTATGTCCTCCGGTACCGGTGGGCGGAGGACGGCCGTGCCGTGAGCTGGGAACTGGAATCCGGGGAGATCCAGAAGGCACAGTCCGGCTCGTACGTGCTCAACGACACCGCGGACGGCGGGACGGTCGTCGACTACCAGCTCACCGTGGACCTCAACATCCCCATGATCGGGCTGTTCAAGCGGAAGGCGGAGAAGGTAATCACCGACACCGCGCTCAAGGAACTGAAGAAGCGGGTGGAGGGCTGAGCACCTCGAGTGAGGCGGGCCCCGCGCGGGTCCGCGTGTTCTTCGGCAAGGGTGGCGCCGGAAAGACCACACTCGCGGCGGCGACGGCCGTCGGCCTCGCCCGTGACGGGGATGCGGTGCTCGTTGCGTCGATCGATCAGGCCCGTTCGCTGTCGGATGTACTGGGCGTCGCTCCCGGCCCGGGTGTGCGTTCGGTAGCCGCCGGACTCGACCTGATCGAGATCGACTCGCTGGCGTTGCTCGAGCAGCGGTACGCGAGCCTTGCGTCGCTGGCGTCGATGGCAGCGGGCCACGAGCACGGTGACCGTTTCGCTATTCCCGCGCCCGAGGAGCTCACCGGTCTGCCGGGGATCGAGGGATTGCTCGCGCTGTCGGAGGTCGCGCGCCTGGCCGGGAGCGGCCGTTGGAGCACTGTGGTCGTCGACGCGCCTGCGTCGGCCGACGCGGTGCGGCTGCTCGCTTCACCGCGCACGTTCTCGGACTACATGGAACGCATCTGGCCGCAGCACAGCCGCGTCGAGGCCGCGATCGGGCCCGACCCGCGACTCGCGGTCGTGGTGGCGGTGTTCGACCGGATCCTGAAGGGGATCGAAGCGACCCGTGATCTGCTCGAGGATCGGGCCAGGACCACCGCCGTGCTCGTGTCGACCCCCGACCGTGTGGGTCTCGCCGAGCTGATCCGGCTCCGCTCGTGGACGGCGCTGACCGGGCTGGCTCTCGGGGCCGTGGTCGCGAACGGCGTGGTGCCGGCATTCGACGACGACGGACCGGCAGGGCAGTGGCTGGCACGGCGGCGCGCCGACCAAATGGCGGTGCTCGGCGAGATGACCGCTCTCGTCACCGAGGTCCCGGTGGTGGTGTGTGAGCAGCGCGCCGAGGAACCGGTAGGGTGGGCGTCTCTCGGGGGATTGGCGACCGGCCTCCTCCGGGATCTGCGCGATCCGCACGCTCATCCGGGCGACGGCGTGGAACGGGTTCGCGTACAGCACGAGTCGGGGACGGGGGTGGATGCGGTGTATGCGATGCGGATGCATCTGCCGCTGGCCGATCCGTCGTCGCTGACGCTGGGACGAGTCGACGACGATCTCGTGGTCGGTGCCGACGGTGTCCGCCGGCGCATGCGCCTCGCTTCGGTGCTGCGCAGGTGCACGGTGTCGGAGGCAGAATTCGACGGCAGCGATCTGGTCGTACGCTTCGTGCCCGATCCGGCGGTGTGGCCGCAGTGACCGACGACTACGACGTGCTCCTCGCCGACCTGCGAGTCCTTGCCGACAAGGTCCTCGACTTCATGGACGGGGTGGTGGATCAGCTCGCCGACCGCGGCGACGCCGCAGGTACGGCGCACAACGCCCACGTAGCGGGGGAGCCCGGCGCGAGCGGCCCCGGCGGCACCGCCGAATCGGGTACTCCGGCGACGACCGGTTGCTCGTGGTGTCCGGTGTGTGCCGTGGTGGCGTTGTTCCGCGGTGAGAATCACGAGTTGCTGACGCTCCTCGCGTCTCAGCTCGCCGCGTTCCTCGCCCTGGTACGCGAATGGCTCGCCCGTCATCTTCCGGGGCGGCCCGGTCCGTCTGCGCCGACGGACCCGGCACCACCCGAGCCCCGCGACCCCGGCAGCGGATTCGTCCCGATCTCCGTCACCATCCGCCCCTGACCCCGCAGTCTGTAGGTATGAGCCCGGACTCGCGTCAGCCCGCGTCCTCTGCGCACCACACGATCTCTGCGCACCACACGATCTCTGCGCACCACACCATCGGAATCGATGTGGGTGGCACCAGCATCCGGGCTGCCGTCGTGAATCGCGACGGTGAAGTGGTGGACTCCGTGAGGGCACCGACCCCACGTTCGGCACCCGTACTCGAGGACGCTCTGCACCGGGTCGTCGGGCAACTCACCGAACGCAACGACGTGGCCGCGGTCGGTGTCGCGGTCGCGGGTTTCCTCACCGCCGACTGCAGCACCGTGCGGTTCGCCCCGCATCTGCCGTGGGTGGGCGCACCCGTCCGCGCGATGCTCACCGAGCGATTCGGATTACCGGTGGTGCTCGAGCACGACGCCAACGCGGCGGCGTGGGCGGAGTACCGGTTCGGTGCCGCCGCCGGGAGCCGGGTCGCGGTGGTCGTGGCGCTCGGCACCGGGGTCGGTGCCGCACTGCTCGTCGACGGCGCGTTGTATCGCGGGGCCCACGGTGTCGCGCCGGAACTCGGTCATCTGCAGGTCGTGCCGGACGGACGGCCGTGCCCGTGCGGGAAGCGCGGCTGCTGGGAGAGGTACTGCAGCGGAACCGCACTCGTCGACACCGCGGTGGAGATGCTTGCCGCGAATCCCGGCAGGTCTCAGCTCGCCCCGGGTGTGGCCGCCGATCCCGGTTCGCTGACCGGGCGCCGGATCGCCGGGGCCGCACAGGACGGCGATCCACTCGCGGTCGCGGCGGTCGCGGATTTCGCCCGCTGGCTGGGGCTGGGTCTGGCGATGGTGGCCGATATCTACGATCCCGAGATCGTGGTGATCGGTGGTGGGGTGTCGGGATCGGCGTCACTGTTCCTCGACGACGCGCGGGAGCATTACGCCGCGGCGACCACAGGCGCCGGTCACCGGCCGCTCGCGCGGGTCCGCGTCACTCAACTGGGTGACGCGGCGGGACTCGTCGGCGCGGCAGATCTCGCCCGCGCAGCCGCGGGCGGGTGAGATCCTCGTCACCTCCTGCCGCTGGGCGTGGGGCACCGCACGTTACCGATGTGCGTGTGGTGGGCCCGTCGTCGTAGAGTCGACCGACGGGACGGTTGTGCTGCCTGCGCGTCGGCGCCGACCGGGGACCGATCTAGTTCGGGGAAGGATGCCATGTGGTATTGGCTGTTGAAGTACATTCTGCTGGGCCCGCTGCTCTTGCTCATGGGACGTCCGAAATTCGAAGGCGGAGAGAACATCCCCGCCAACGGTCCGGCCATCCTGGCGAGTAATCATCGCGCCGTGCTCGACTCGTTCTACCTTCCCTTGCTGGTGCGTCGGCGGATCACCTTCCTCGCGAAGAGCGAGTACTTCACCGGGACGGGCCTCAAGGGCCGGTTCCAGCGCTGGTTCTTCTCCGCCGCCGGGCAGGTTCCCATCGACCGCACCAGCGCCGACGCCGCGCAGGACGCACTCGCCGCCGGTGTCCGCGTCCTCGGCCAGCAGAAGTTGCTGGGGATCTACCCCGAAGGCACCCGCTCGCCCGACGGCCGTCTCTACAAAGGCAAGACCGGTCTCGCGCGTCTCGCCCTCGAAACCGGCGTCCCCGTCATCCCGGTGGCAATGATCGGAACCGACCAGATGAACCCGATCGGGTCGAAGATGTGGCGGCCGGCGAAGGTCACCGTGCGCATCGGCAAGCCCATCGACTTCTCCCGTTTCGAAGGCATGGGCGGTAACCGGTTCGTCGAACGCACCGTCACCGACGAGGTCATGTACGCCCTCATGCAGTTGTCCGGCCAGGAATACGTCGACGTCTACGCAGCCTCGCTCAAGGAACCCAAGCCCGACGACGTCGCGGAAGGGCCGGCCGTCGCACAGGCGCCGGAAGCGGATCGGCTGCCCGACACCCAGGCGGGCTGATCGAGCGGACCCCGCAGGACTCGCACACGGCTGCTCCGGCATAGTGTGAGTACGTGCGCTACTTCTACGACTGCGAGTTCATCGAGGACGGTCGAACCATCGAACTCGTATCGATCGGCGTTGCCTGCGAAGATGGCCGCGAATTCTACGCGGTGTCAACGGAATTCGATCCCGACCGGGCGGGGGAGTGGGTTCGCCGCAACGTGCTTCCCAAACTGCCGGCCCCGTCGCATCCCGCGTGGCGCTCGCGCGCCCGGATCCGCGACGACCTGCTGAAGTTCCTCGTTCCGCGCCCCGGGGTCCAACCGGAACTGTGGGCGTGGATCGGCGCGTACGACCACGTCGTCCTCGTGCAACTGTGGGGCACCATGCCGGAACTGCCGGAGGTGCTCCCGCGGTACACCCGCGAGCTGCGCCAGCACTGGGAATACGCGGGCAAACCGCCGCTGCCGCGGGTGCCCGGCGACAACCACGACGCGCTCGCCGACGCCCGCCACAACCTCGCGAAGTTCGAAGCGATCGAGGCCGCGCTGCGCCAGCGATAGCCTCTGCGTGCGGGGTCACCGCACGACCGGTCGTGCCGGGTCATATCCTGGATCTGTGAACTGGACTGTGGACGTGCCGATCGACCGCTTGCCCGAACTGCCGCCACTGCCCGACGAGCTGCGCGACCAGCTCGACGCGGCACTCGCCAAGCCGGCGCTACAGCAGCCGAGCTGGCCGGAGGAGCAGGCGGCTGCAATGCGGACCGTGCTCGAGAGCGTGCCCCCCATCACCGTTCCCAGCGAAGTCGAGGAGCTCAAGAGGCAACTCGCGGCCGTCGCGCGCGGTGAGGCTTTCCTGCTGCAGGGAGGTGACTGCGCCGAGACCTTCGCCGACAACACCGAACCGCACATCAAGGGCAACATCCGCACGCTGCTGCAGATGGCCGTCGTCCTGACCTACGGGGCATCGACGCCCGTCGTCAAGGTGGCCCGGATCGCCGGGCAGTACGCCAAGCCCCGTTCTTCCGACACGGACGCGCTCGGGTTGAAGTCGTACCGCGGTGACATGATCAACTCCCTCGTCGCCGAGGAGAGCGTGCGCGTGCACGACCCGTCGCGGCTGGTGCGGGCCTACGCCAACGCGAGCGCGGCGATGAATCTCGTGCGTGCGGCCACTGCCGCGGGCGAGGCCGACCTGCATCGGGTGCACGACTGGAACCGCGCGTTCGTCGCGTCGTCGCCCGCGGGTGCGCGCTACGAGGCCCTCGCCTCCGAGATCGATCGGGGACTGCGGTTCATGGATGCGTGTGGTGTGGTGGACCCCAATCTGCGGTCCGCGACGATCTACGCGAGCCACGAGGCCCTCGTCCTCGACTACGAACGTGCGATGCTGCGTCTGGACAACTCCGGTGACGAACCGCGGCTGTACGACCTGTCCGCGCACTTCCTGTGGATCGGCGACCGCACGCGTCAGCTCGACGGCGCGCACATCGCGTTCGCAGAACTCCTGTCGAACCCGATCGGCCTGAAGATCGGTCCGTCGACCACCCCCGAGATGGCGGCCGAATACGTCGAGCGCCTCGACCCCACCAACACACCGGGGCGTCTCACGCTCATCTCGCGGATGGGTCATTCGAAGGTTCGTGAGGTGCTTCCGGGCATCGTCGCGGCCGTCGAGGCCACCGGCCACAAGGTGATCTGGCAGTGCGATCCGATGCACGGCAACACCCACGAGGCGTCCACCGGATACAAGACCCGCCACTTCGATCGCATCGTCGACGAGGTCCAGGGCTTCTTCGAGGTGCACCGCTCGCTCGGCACGCACCCCGGCGGTATCCACATCGAGCTCACCGGCGAAAACGTCACAGAGTGCCTCGGCGGAGCGCAGGACATCTCCGACCTCGACCTGCACGGCCGGTACGAGACGGCGTGCGATCCCCGTCTCAACACCCAGCAGTCGATCGAGCTGGCGTTCCTCGTCGCCGAGATGCTGCGCGGCTGACGCATCAGAGATGCTGCGCGGCTGACGCTCAGCGGTGACGACCCGTCGCCGACAACAGCTCCGGATCCACCGATCAGGGCAGCGCGGTCAGCGTGACCGTGCTGCCCTCTTCGGCGCGACCGTTCGCACTCGGGCTCTGCGCGATCACGACGGACCGGTCGGAGTCGGCGACCTGCCGGACCGACACCTCGAATCCCAGCCCTTCGAGTTCGTCGCGGGCCGAACCGACCGACCGTCCGAGCATCGACGGCACCTTGACCGCGTTGGACACCAGCAACGTCACCGTGCCGCCGGCGCGGACCTCGGTGCCGACCTCCGGGTCGGTACCCGAGACGAGCCCACCGTCGACCTCAGGATCGAACACGTCCTCGACCTCATTGACCGTCAGACCGGCGTCGTCGAGTATGCGCCGCGCGTCGTCGACGGTGCGCCCGGTGAGATCGGGCAGTTCCACCGGCGGTGAACCCTTGCTCACCACGACCCGGACCTCCGAACCGACGGGCAGAACCGTCCCCGGCGCCGGATCCAGAGCTGCCACGCCACCCTCGGGCACCGCCGTGCTGAACGCGCTGCCACCGTCGACCGGCTCGAACGTACGGCGGCGCAGTTCGTCCTCGACGACCGATCGTTCACCCGACCCCGGAATATTCGGAACCGTGGGAGGGCCGAGAGAGACCAGCAGTCCCACCGCACTTCCGTCCGGAACCCGGGAGCCGGTCGGGGGATCGGTACCGAGCACCGTCTCGGGTGGGATGTCGTCGGAGTACTCCCCGCGCACATCGCTCGTCAGGCCGGCCGCCTCGATGGCCGAGACGGCCGCAGCCCGGTCCAGTCCGTTGACCGTCGGTACATCGGTGAGCCGCCCGGCGCCGAGCCACCATCCTGCGATGCCCATGAACAACGCGATCACGAGAATCGCCGCGATCCACCCGATCACGGAGCGTCGGTGCCGGCGATGATCGCTCACGTGGTCGACGCGCGGCGCGGGCGGTTCCGGGTCGTTGCGAGAATGCGGCTGCGTGACGACCTTGGTGTGCATCGTTCGGGTCGGGTGGTGTTCCGCCGGTGCGGCGGTGTTGTCGTGAGTGCCCCGGTCGTGAGTGCCCCTGTCCTGAGCGCCCCGGTCGGGAGCGCCCTGGTCGGGCACAACCGGGTAGACGGCGGTGGGCGCGTGCCCCGACGGCGACGCGGACGGCGTTGCCGAGGTCGAGGCCGAGGAGATCACCGCGGTCGCAGGTTCATTCGCCGACACGGCCGCCGCGACGGGGGGAGCGGCAGCAGCCGCCGCATTCGATGCGTCGGACGACCTGCGGGGGGCCGGTACGCGGTACCGGGGAAGGTCGAGTGCGTCACACGCCTCACCGAGCGCGCGTGCCATCGCCTCGGCGTCGTCGAATCGCTCACCGGGTTCGCGTTCGGTGGCTCGCCGAACCAGTTCGTCGAACTCCTCGGGCACTCCGTCGATCCAGGATCCGGGGTCGGGCACATCCTTCTCGACCCGCTGGTACGCCACCGACAGTGAGGTGTCGCCCGTGAACGGGGTACGCCCGGTGAGCATCTCGAACACGAGCACTCCGGCGGAGTAGACGTCGCTGCGGGCGTCCGCGCTACCGGTGGTGACCTGTTCCGGCGACAGATACGCCGCGGTGCCGAGGATGACGCTGCGCGAGGTCGTGGTCGCGGCCGCGACAGCACGCACCAATCCGAAGTCGGCGATCTTCACCTCGCCGGCCTCGGAGATGAGAACGTTCTCCGGTTTCACGTCGCGGTGGACGAGGCCGGCTCGGTGGGCGACGGCCAGCGCACCGAGGACGGGTGCGGCGACGGCCGCGGCCGCATGCGGCGGCATCGGGCCGCGTTCACGCAGCAGTTCGCGGAGGGTGCCACCTTCGACGAGTTCCATCACCAGGAAGACGTGGTCGCCGTCCTGGCCCTGGTCGTACACCGCGACGAGCCCGGGGTGGTTGAGCCGGGCGACCGCCCGGGCCTCGAACTCGAAGCGAGCGAGGAACTGGGGGTCGGCCGCGAACTGCGGATCCATGATCTTCACGGCGACCGGGCGGTCGAGGCGCAGGTCGGTCGCGCGGTAGACCGTGGACATCCCACCGCGCGCGATGCGCGATTCGATGCGATAGCGCCGATCGAGCACGACACCGACCATTCGGTCGCCTCCAGCGGTCACCCGGTGTACCCCCGTCTCTGGTGTGGATCATCGACAACCGGCACCGGACGCGACTGCCGTGGTGCCGGCGAGACGGAGTACGTCGTCGCTGCCGCGCAAGCCGATCTCGTCCTCTGTAGATGGTAGCCAGACCGTCGAACCGGCAGCCGCGTAGATGCCCGTGGATGAGCGACGATACCGTGGAGGAGTGAGTGCGATTCCCTATTGCGACGACGTCCTCGACCCATCCATCTCGGTATATCAGCTCGTCGACGTGGCAAAACGCCTCGACGTCCCGATCGTCCGCGTGCAGCAGATGCTGCGCGACCGCCAGCTGCTCGCGCTCAAGCGCAACCGCGTGCCCGTGGTCCCCAAGGCTTTCTTCGAGGAGGACGGGCAGGTCCTGCGGACGCTTCGCGGGCTGCTCGCCGTGCTGCACGACGGGGGATTCCGCGACGAGGAGATCCTCGAGTGGCTGTTCCACGACGACGACACGCTCCCGGGTGGGTGCCCGATCGCCGCGCTGCACACCGACTCGGCACGTGAGGTCATGCGACGGGCTCAGGCGCTCGCCTTCTGACCGACGGACAGCGGCGATCCCGCGGCGACGCGTCACCCCGACGGGCACGCGGGTGCGCCGCGGGCCCAGCGCCCGGCGGTCCGGAGTCAGTTTTCGCGGACGGCTGTGGAGCCGGGCACGTCCGGCGCCGGCTCGTCCACTGCAGGTTCGTCCTGATCAGGTTTGTGGTGGACAGCCCTGTCTCGGGAAGCGCTGTCTCGGGAAGTCTTGGGCTGGGAGCGCAACCGCAGCGGATCGCGGGTGGTCAGCGACCGGGCGGCGATGACGGCCGCCAGCACCGCGAGCGCCAGGTGCGCAAGGTTGTACATGCCGATCGACCCGTCCGGGTTGAAGATCAGCATGAGCCATGTCGACAACCCCACCAGGATCATGAGGCTTCGGGTCGACAGGGCGAAGGCCGCCACCACGGCGAGAGGCCACGAGTAGTACCAGGGCAGGGCGGCGGGGGACAGCAACGTCACGGCTGTGAGCGCCACGACGATGCCCAGAACAGCGTCGCGTTCCGTGCGTCGGAAGCGCCACCACGCCCATACGAGGATCACGACGAGCGCGACCGCGCACAGCATCCGGGTGATGTCGAGGATGGAACCGAGTCGCCACGGCGTGATCCAGGTGCCCACGTGCGCGATCGCTGTGGGGATCGAGAGCCAGTTGATGATCTTCGAGGAGCCGGACAGCGCGGTCAGCCAGCCGATACCCACGCCGGCCAGCAGTGAGGCGCCTCCGAAGACCGCCACGAACACCGCGAACCCGGCAGCCACGGCCTTGAAGAACGATCGCACGGGTGCGGCGGGTTCACGCCCTTCCGCGAGGGCGCGGTCGCGTTCGTGGATCATCCACACCCAGATCAGGAAGGGAAGCGCGAGCCCTGCAGTGGCCTTGATCGCAGCCCCGAGGGACACCAGGGCGATTCCGCTCATGTGGCGTCCCTGGAGGACGAGGACGATCCCCGCCGTCATCAGCCCGACCATCAGCAGTTCGTTGTGGACCCCGCCGACGAGGTGGATCAGTACGAGTGGATTGAGCACCGCGAGCCAGAGGGCGATCGCGGGGTTGCCACCCATCCGGCGTGCCAGCTTGGGCACGGCCCACGCCATCAGGAACAGGCCGGGCAGCATCGTGATCCGCCACAGCCACGTACCCGAGACCACGTTGTCGCCGGTGATCGCGGTGATCCCGGAGCCGAGCAGCAGGTGTACCGGACCGTACGGGGTGGTCGTCGTCGTCCACACGTTGCTGACGTTGTCGAGCAACACCCCGGGATTGACCACCGGGCCGTCGGTGTACGGATCGAATCCGGCCCACAGCATCGCGCCCTGCGCGAGGTACGAGTAGGCATCGCGGCTGAACATCGGGGTCGCCACCAGCAGTGGTGCCGTCCAGGCCGGGAGCACGGTCCACAGGTCGCGCAGGCCGACTGTGCCGGCAAGTGTCGCCCGCCCGACGCGGACCCACGCGCCGATCATGATCAGCACGCCGACCCAGAGGATGATCACCGACAGCAACTGGCCGTGGCCGAACCGCAGCCACGACAGGAACATCTCCTCGAGCAGCGGATCCTTCCGTCGCACGCTGCCGGCGCCGAAGCTGCCGAAGGTCATGAGTATCGAACCGCACGTGCCGAGGACGGCGGCGTTGCCCGCCGGACTGCGGAGGAAGGCCGTGACCCGGTTCGTCGTCACGCGGCCGTTCGGCTTGCGGTCCGTCGAGAAGTCCCCTTCCGAGTAGGTCGACGCTGCCGGGACCGCCGCCGATCTGTCCTGCGGGTCGGCATCGGGAGCGGCAGAGGACGACATGGGTGTGGGTTCCTCCCCGGATGCGGTGCCGGCGCGGAGCGCAGGGTCTGACGAACGGTGTGCCGACAGCAGGTGTGCTGACGAGCGGTGGGCTGACGAACGCTGACAGTTTAGTGGAGGCTGGAGCCCGGCGACTCCCTAGTCCGGGTCGCGCCGCCGCACGCCGAGACGTTCGGCGGCCAGGCGTCCCGACATCAACACGGTCGGAACACCGACGCCGGGCACGGTATCCGACCCTGCGAGCACGACATTCGGGAATCGGGGGTCGAGGTTGCGGCGGCGGAACGGCCCCGTCTGGCGGAACACGTGTGCCGCGGCGAACGGACTACCGGCGATCATCCCCCGGGCGTGCCACGTCGCGGGAGTGTCGACATGGTCGATCCGGAACCCGTCGGTCACGCCGTGGTAGCCGCGGGATTCGAGAACGGTGAGCAGGTCGCGCCGGTAGGGACCGGACAGTGCGGCCCAGTCCAGCGGTGCGCTGTCGAGGTTCGGGCACGGTGCGAGCACCGACAGCGGTTCGTGCTCGGTGCCGTCGCGCTGCAGCAGTTGCCCGGGATCGGAGAGAGCGGGCCGCGTGATCAGCAGGGACGGATCCGACATCAGCCGTCCACGTCCCCGCGGCCGCGTGATCTCGGCGAACGTGCGCTCCCACGCGCCCCCGAAGTCGATGACGTGGTGGTGCCCGGCGGACCAGGTACGGGAGACCTCGGTGGGAACGGTGCCGTGAAGGACCACAGCGGACGGTGCCGCAAGTGTCCGGCGACGCCGCCGCGCAGGCAGCAAATCGTCGACGACGGGTGCACCGGCGGTGAGCACGACGGCGTCGCACTCGAAGCGGCGACCGTCGGCGGTGTGCACCGCCGTGACCCGCCCGTCCTCCACGTCGAGGCGATCCACGTCGGCGCCGAGGCGCAGTGTCCCGCCCGCGCCGGCGAATGCCGCAGACATGGTGCGGGCGATCCGGCGCATTCCGCCTTCGACGGCGTACACACCGAGGGTGGTGTCCATGTGGGCGATCGCCCCGTACACCGCGAGCGCCCGCGCGGGAGCCACCCCCGCGTAGAGCGCCTGGAAGGTGAACACGCGCCGTAATCGCGGGTCGGTGATCCGTCGGCCGACCTGCGCGCCGAGCCGGCCGAAGCCGCCGAGCCGGAGCAGGTGGAGAAGGTCGCGGACGGCGGCGGGCGAGGAAACGAGATCGAGCGGCGAATCGAAACTCGCATCCATGAACCGGTCGAACTCGGCGTCGAAGATGTCGGCGAGCCAGCGGCGAAGGCGAAGATAGCGTTGTGCTTCCTGCGGGCCGCACAGCCGCGTGATCTCCGCGGCCATCGCGTCCGGGTTCGAGTGGACGTCGAGGGTGCTGCCGTCGTCGAACCGGGCGTGGTAGGTGGGGGAGAGGCGGGACAGGCGCAGCGGCGGGTCCACCGACGCGAAGTCGGTCCCCACCGCGGCGAGCGCCTCGGCGATCAGTTCCGGCATGGTGAGGACCGTGGCGCCGTTGTCGATCTCGTAGCCGGGCCCGGTGTAGGTCCCGACTCGGCCCCCGACCGTGTCGGCCCGCTCGAGCACCGTCACGTCTTTCCCTGCACCGCGGAGATGCAAGGCTGCAGCGAGTCCCGACAATCCGGCGCCGACCACGACGACGCGATTCGCATCCGGCACCGTGCGCACGGGCATCAGGCTGCGCGGCGCGTCGCGGCGTACGCGGATTCCCGTAACCGCTTTTTTCCCTCGTCGGTGGCGGTGGACGTGTCGAGCGCCTCGAGGGCGCTGTCGGTCAGCGCGGTGATGCGCTGCTCCACCAGGTCCACGGCGCCGAGGTCGACGAGCAGCCCGCGCAGCCGTTCCACGTCGTCGTCCGTCAGGTCGGCGCCGATGGCGTCGCGCAGGGCACGTCCCGCAGCCGGGTCGGTGGCGTCCGCGGATTCGAGCGCCAGTGCCAGCAGGACGGTGCGCTTACCGGCGCGAAGGTCGTCACCGGAGGGCTTGCCGGTGACGGCGGGGTCGCCGAAGACTCCCAGGAGGTCGTCGCGAAGCTGGAATGCCAGGCCGATGTCGGTCCCGAACCGCCGATACGCTGCGATCAGCTCGTCGTCCGCACCGGCGAGCACCGCGCCGATGTGCAGCGGACGTTCGATCGTGTACGCCGCGGTCTTGTACCGGTTCACGCGGGTCGCGGCCTCGACCGTCTCGTCCGACGCAACCTCGCCGACGATGTCGAGGTACTGGCCACCGAGCACCTCGGTGCGCATCGCCGACCACACCGGCGTCAACCGCGCGAGCTGTTCGGCCGACAACCCCGACTCGCGCACCATGTCGTCGGCCCAGACCAGGGCGAGATCACCGAGGAGGATCGCGGCGGCCTCACCGAACTGTTCCGGTGCGCCGTGCCAGCCGGCATCTCGGTGACGGGTCGCGAACTCCACATGCACGGTGGGGAACCCCCGGCGAGTGGTCGACGCGTCGATGATGTCGTCGTGGACGAGCGCGCCCGCCTGCACGAGTTCGAGCGCGGAACACGCTCGCAGCACAGCCTGGGAATCCGACCCGGACGGATCGCCGCCGGCACCGAGCCAGCCCGTCCAGGCGAACGACGGACGGACACGCTTGCCGCCGCGCAGCACGAACGACTGAAGCGTCGCGACGGCATCTCGGTACCCGCCGCCGACCGACGCGACGAGTTCGGCGCGAGTGGCGAAGAAGTCCCGAAGTGCGTCCTCGACGAGGCCGGGAAGCGAAGGGGCGGGCACGGGATCGGCTCCGGTGGACAGGACAAACCTCCTGGTCGATGTGCTCAGCACCGTCGGACGACAACGGTCCCGGCACCTCGGACCACCCTATCGGTCCCCGGCAGGGGTCGCCGCGCACCGGACCGGAAAGTCCGCGCCCTATGCTGGACGGGTGGAAAGCGATCTGGTCAGGGCGACCGAGGACGGCGGAGAGTCCCGCACCCCATCCATCGTGGACCGTCTCGGTGCCCCGCGAACAGGCAGGATTCCGTTCTCGGTCGAGTTCTCGCCGCCTCGGGACGCGGACGCCGAGGCGCGACTGTGGCGTGCCGTGCGGGCGTTCGAACGGCTCGGACCGGCTTTCGTGTCCATGACCTACGGGGCCGGCGGATCGACGCGCGACCGCACCGTGCGGGTAACAGGCGATCTCGCGGAGGAGACCACTCTTCTCCCCGTAGCCCACCTCACGGCCGTCGGGCACAGCGTCGACGAGATCCGCGCGATGGTCGGCGCCTACGCAGACCGGGGCATCACCAACATCCTGGCGTTGCGCGGAGACCCGCCGGGCAATCCGCTCGGCGAATGGGAGAAGCACCCCGACGGTCTCGAGCACGCCGACGAACTCGTGCGGCTCGTGCGTGACCTCGGTGATTTCCACGTGGGCGTGGCCTCGTTCCCCGAAGGGCACCACCGCTCGCCGGACCTCGATCACGACACCCGGTATCTCGTCCGGAAACTGCGCGCCGGCGCCGAGTACTCGATCACGCAGATGTTCTTCGACGTCGAGCACTATCTGCGCTTGCGCGACCGCGTCGAGGCGTGCGATCCGGAACAGGCCGCGAAGCCGATCATTCCGGAGATCATGCCGATCACCTCGCTGCGTTCCGCGCGCCGGAGCCTCGAGTTGTCCGGCTCGAAACTGCCCCCTGCGCTCGAGGAACGGCTGGTGCGCGCGGCCGGAGACGGACCCGAAGAGGACCGAGCCGCCGTGCGTGAGGTCGGCATCGAGGTCGCGACGGAGATGTGCGAGCGGCTGATCGACGAAGGCGCACCCTGCCTGCACTTCATCACTCTCAACTTCGCCCGCGCGACCAGCGAGGTGCTCACGCGCCTCGGTATCGAGGTCCGCAACACCGTGCCCGCCGGGCAGCCGGTCTGATCGACGGGGGATCCGATCGGCCGGTCCGATCATCGACCCCCACCCGGTCAGGGCAGCGGACGGTCCTTCCAGACCGCCCGGCCCGCGCCCCGGGCGCGGACGGACGCAGCGGTCAACCATCCGAAGGCGACTATCGACGCCGGGTGCGCGGCGGCGCCCAAGATGTCGTCGGTGCCGAGCCGGGTGCCCCGTTCGGCCGACCGCGCGGTCAGACGTGAGAGCAGTGCCGCGCCCGTACCGAGCACACCCCAGCGCCGGGTACGGCCCCGTCCCGCCAGCGCGGCCACCGGAGGAATCACGTACGCGACCGTGTACGCCGTGACGACCGCAGCCGCGCCCGCGCGGGATCCGAACGCCGACCACAGCCAGCGCGTGTAGCCACCTGCCAGGGCAGCACGACCCTCGTACATACGGCACGACACGAGTGGGCCACCGGCAGCGACGACCGTCGTCCGTCCCGCCCGACGCAGCGTCCGCGCCAGATCGAGATCCTCGATGGCGCTCGCCGCGACCGCCGAATGGCCCCCGATCGCGCGGTACGCAGTCGTGTCGAAGGCGAGGAACTGCCCACAGGCGACGGCCATCGACGGCCGCCGATTGCGGTGGGCGACTGCGACCGGCAACAGTGAGAACCACGACCAGAACAGCAACGGCTGCGCGAGACGCTCCGCCACCGAGGCCGCGACCTGGAACGGCCACGGCGACACGAGTGCCGCAGAGCGTTCGCGCAGCAGGGTGACTGCTGCGGCGATCGCGCCGGGACGCAACCGGACGTCGGCGTCGATGAACACCACGGCACCGGTCTCGCTCGGGTGCGCCACGGTGAAGGCACGCTCACACGCAGCGGCCTTACCGGTCCAGCCGGGCGGGGGCGGCGTGGTCGAACGCACCACCGTAACCCGGGGATCGTCGCCCGCAGCCTGCCGGGCGACATCGACGGTGTTGTCGGAGGAGTCGTCGTCCAGGATCACGATGCGCAACCGCGGGACCCCGCGCTGTGCCCGGAGATCGGTGACGACGGACGCGATCCGGGACGCCTCGTCCCGGGCCGGGACGACGACGGTCACCGATTCGGTGACGTCGGGACCGTCGCGCAGGCGGGGGAGAGCGAACCGGTTGGTGGTCGCGACGACGGCCCCGTAGAGCGCAGCGCCGGCGCCGACGGTGACCGTTCGGCGCAGGACCCGCGAAGGGCCGCGCCCGGCAGCGGGCGAACTGTCGCCGGTGGGCGGCGCGCTCGACGGGCTCAGGTCCGGTCCTCGTCGTCCGGAACGGTCCGCTGGGGAACCGGATCGCGGGTCCACCATGCGAGGACGCCGATGAGAAGGGCGACGCCCAGGGTTCCGCCCGCCATGATTCCCGCCCACCCCGCGAAGCCACGCGTGTTGGGGTCGGAGTAGCGGACCTCGGCGCGCATGTTGCTCACCTCTCCCGCGGGGAGCTTCCACGTCACGATGGAGTCTGATTCGCGCGTGCCGTTGGTCGTCGCCACCCTGGCGGGGAAGGCGATCGTGAACTGCACGTCGGTGCCCTGTGACGGCGCTGATTCCAGGTCGACGCGGCCGTTCAGCGAGACCAGGTCGCCGTTGCGCTGGAGATTGAGCTGAAGCATCCCCGAGCCCTGCTCGGACATCGTGGCCAACTGCTGCACGTCGCCGAAGCTCAGGTCGCTGAAGAATGCCTGGCTGCCGACGTAACCGTCCTGCGCGTACTCCTGAACCCGGACCTTGTCCTCGAGGGACACCGGGGCCGT
The DNA here is from genome assembly GCA_023417985.1 of Actinomycetes bacterium. Taxonomy (GTDB): domain Bacteria; phylum Actinomycetota; class Actinomycetes; order Mycobacteriales; family Mycobacteriaceae; genus Rhodococcus. The sequence continues at coordinate 20,425 of JAEZDV010000365.1, forward strand.
GAGTACCGGGCCTCTGTCGTTCTCGTCGGCCGGGATCGTCGCGGCGACGATCTGTCCCGACACCCGGTCGTCGGACGAGATTCCCATCGACGCCTGGACCCGGAGACAGC
>JAEZDV010000040.1 GCA_023417985.1 Actinomycetes bacterium
GTGTGGCGGTGACCCTTCTCATAACCGGCCCGGCATCGGGAATCTCGGCCGCAGCGTCCCTGTTGCGCAACGAATGGACCTCTTCACACCTGTCACACTCGGCGACCTCGAACTCGGCAACCGCATCGTCATGGCCCCACTGACCCGCCTTCGCGGCGGACCGGAGGGCATTCCCGGCGACCTGATCGTCGAGCACTACAGCCAGCGGGCCGGTGTCGGGCTCATCATCGCGGAGGGGACGTACGTCAGCTTCGAGTCGCAGGCCTTCGTCGGGCAGCCCGGCATCGTCACCGACGAGCAGGCAGAGGGCTGGCGGCGGGTCGCCGACGCAGTGCACAGCCGTGGTGGCCGCATCGTGCTGCAGTTGATGCACGGTGGCAGGGTCACCCACCCGGATGTGAACGGCGGCCGGCGCGTCGTCGCACCGAGCGCGATCGCCATCGAGGGCGAGGTCCACACCACGAACGGCAAGCAGCCGTACCCGGTACCGCACGCGTTGACGACCGACGAGGTGAAGGCAGTCGTCGACGATATCGTCGCAGCGGCCCGGCGGTCGATCGAGGCGGGACTCGACGGAGTCGAGATCCACAGTGCCAATGGTTACCTGCTGCACGAGTTCCTCTCACCGGCATCGAACCAGCGCACCGACGAGTACGGAGGTTCGGTGGAGAACCGGATCCGCCTCGTCGTCGAGGCGGTGACGGCTGCGGCGGAGGCTGTCGGTGCGGGGCGCGTCGGGCTGCGCATCTCCCCCGAGCACAACATCCAGGACGCCTACGAGACCGACCGCGAGGACGTCGCTGCGGTCTACGGCGCCCTCGTCGAGCGGTTGCGGCCCCTCGGCCTGGCATACCTGTCCGTGCTGCACAAGGAACCGACCGGCGAGTTCGTGCAGGAACTGCGACAACGCTTCGGCGGCAAGGTGATCGCCAACAGCGGCTTCTCGTCGCCGACCACGCGCGACGAAGCGGTGCGACTGATCGAGGACGCCCACGCCGACGCGGTCGCAGTGGGCCGGGCCGTGATCGCCAATCCCGATCTCGTCGAGCGATGGCGGAACGAACAGCCGGAGAACGCACTCCGGCCGGAACTGTTCTACGGACCCGGTGCCGAGGGTTACACGGATTACCCTCGCCTGCAAGAGGTCTGATTCCGGCCCGGCCCTTGTCAGCACGGTGGCCGAGGCGCGTTGCTCACTGGGGCGAACGTGCCTCGGCCACCACCGCGAGGTCGACGAAAGACGAGGAACGAGTCGCCGCCCGACTCTGCGGGGCGTTTGCACCACAGGAAGAGATAGTCGGGAGCGTAGTCGCCGAAGGCGAAACCGTCGTTGTGCGCGGTCATTCGTTCGCCAGGGTTTCCGAACGACCGCTTTCGTCCGCGTCCGTCGACGGGCTGCGCGTCGACGACGGCGGCTTCACGCTCGTGATTGCGCATACTCGCCTCGAACTGCCGTCCGAGACGTATCAACTTGTCGCCCAATACTTTCGACGCGAAGGCGAGCGCCTGCTCCTCGGTGTGAATCCCTCCGACGACGGCAGCTCCGTCCGCCTCGATCACGGCGAGCGCCTGTGCCGGCGGATCGATCCGTTCGGGAACTACAGCGGCTTCTGTCGTTCGTGACGAGAACATCCCACCTCCGGTGGCAGCGACGTGACTGTCGGTGGGTTCCACACTGAACCGCTGATGGCAACGACGTTAGGCCCCGGCACATTTAAACGGCGTAACACCTCGGATCGAGCGCGTAAACATCGACGCTCCCGATCCGAGGACGAGGTGGGCTCTACCAGAACAGCACTGCGGCGAGCCACGCTCCCGCCGCGATCAGTGCCCCGAACAGTTCCACGAGGATCGACAGTCCCGCAGCCTTGGTCGCCGCCACGGTGGACCGCCACGCGCCGGCGTGGGTGCGGTGCCGCTGCACCTCCGAGGCGTACACGCCCAGGAGGAACCCGAGTACGAGGCCGATCACCGGGATCACGAAGAACCCCACGATGCCGACCAGCCCGCCGATCATCAGCGACCGGTTCGGCACACCGGCCTGCTGCAGACGCCGTCCGGGCCAGGTGTACTTGACGACGGCGGTGACCACGAGCGCGAGCGCCGCGATCGCGAAGACCGTCCAGGCGACGGTTCCTCCGGTGACGAACGACCACACCGCGATGGCCGCGAAGATGAGCAGTGTGCCCGGCAGAATCGGCAGGACGATTCCGAGGAGCCCGACGAGGATGGCGAGGCCGACGAGGACCTCCGCGCCTGCGCTCACGAAGCGGTAGGCCGGACGCGTGACGCGGCGTCGGTCGCGCGGGCACGTGCGGTCTCGATGTCCGCCGCCGTGGAGACCGCGACGCCCATCCGGCGCCGGCGGAACGATTCGGGCTTGCCGAACAGTCGCAGGTCCGTTTCGGGCACCCGCAGCGCGTCGGCGACACCGTCGAACGCGATGCCGGTGGCGTCGACTCCGCCGTAGATCACCGCAGACGCCCCCGGGGTGAGCATCGTGGTGTCGACCGGCAACCCGAGGATCGCGCGGGCGTGGAGTTCGAATTCGGAGTAGCGCTGTGTGCGCAAGGTGACCAGGCCGGTGTCGTGCGGCCGGGGGCTGACCTCGGAGAAGTAGACGTCGTCGCCCTTGACGAACAGTTCGACGCCGAACACCCCACGGCCGCCGAGCGCGCCGGTCACCGCCTCGGCGACCTCCCGGGCGCCGGTGAGAGCGGCAGCGCTCATCGGTTGCGGCTGCCACGATTCGACGTAGTCGCCGTCGCGCTGCAGATGCCCGATGGGATCGCAGAAGTACGTCTCGACCTCGCCCGATTCGCCGATCGCCCGCACGGTGAGCTGCGTGATCTCGTAGTCGAAATCGACGAATCCCTCCACGATCACGGTGCCGTGGTTGATGCGGCCCCCGGCGAGCGCGTACTCCCATGCACCCGCAAGGTCGTCGGCCGAGCGCACCGTCGACTGGCCCTTGCCCGACGAAGACATCACGGGCTTGATCACGCAGGGGAAGCCGACGTGCTCGGCGGCGGCCCGCACCTCGTCGAGGGATTGCGCGAACCGGTACGGCGACGTGGGCAGACCGAGTTCTTCGGCCGCGAGGCGGCGGATGCCCTCGCGGTTCATGGTCAGCTGGGTCGCGCGCGCGGTGGGAATGACCTCGGCGAGGCCGCGTTCTTCGACCACGGCCAGCGCGTCGGTGGCGATCGCCTCGATCTCCGGCACCACCAGGTGCGGGCGCTCGGCCTCGATGATCGCCAGGAGCGCCTCGGGATCACTCATGTCGACCGTGTGGGCACGGTGCGCGACCTGGTGGCCGGGCGCGTTCTCGTAGCGGTCGACGGCGATGACCTCGACGCCGAGTCGTTGCAGCGCGATGATCACCTCCTTGCCGAGTTCGCCGGAGCCGAGGAGCAGTACACGGGTGGCAGACGGAGACAGCGGAGTGCCGAGACGCGGTGGGACCATAGTGGGACTATATGTGGCATCGATCGCCGTCCTTGGAGGAAAGCGATGTGCAGTGCAATGCCTCACAGCAGCACCCGGCAGTCCGGCGACATCTCGTCTGCCGATGCCCGCGCGGACGTCCGGTTCTTCACGCGGGCGGGGGTCGATCCGGCCGACGAGATGGAATGGCAGCGACGCGATGCACGCATCGTCCATCACGGCACCGGCAGGGTGGTCTTCGAGCAGACGGGCGTGGAGTTTCCGGCATTCTGGTCCCAGAACGCCACCGACATCGTCACCCAGAAGTATTTCCGGGGGCAGATGGGCAGCGACCAGCGCGAACAGTCGTTGCGCGATGTCGTGGCACGGATCGTCGACACGATCACCGCGTGGGGTCACACGGACGGGCATCTGGAGGATCCCGAGGCGTTCGCCGCGGAATTGACCTTCCTGCTGCTCCACCAGCGCGCCTCGTTCAACAGCCCGGTGTGGTTCAACATCGGCGTCCCCGACAAGCCGCAGCAGGCCAGCGCGTGCTTCATCCTGTCGGTCGACGACAGCATCGATTCGATTCTCGAGTGGTACCGGCAGGAAGCGCTGATCTTCAAGGGCGGCTCGGGTGCGGGGGTGAACCTCTCGCGCATCCGGTCGTCGGCCGAACCCCTGACCGGCGGGGGCATCGCGTCCGGGCCGGTGAGCTTCATGCGTGGCGCCGACGCGTCCGCGGGCACCATCAGGTCGGGCGGCAAGACCCGGCGGGCAGCGAAGATGGTGATCCTCGACGTCGCTCACCCCGACATCGAAGAATTCGTCGACTGCAAGGCCGTCGAGGAACGCAAGGCGCGGGTACTCGCCGAAGCCGGTTTCGACATGAGCCTCGACGGCGCCGACACCTATTCGGTCCAGTACCAGAACGCCAACAACTCGGTGCGGGTCACCGACGACTTCATGCGCGCGGTGGTCGACGACACGGAGTGGCCGCTGCGCGCCGTCGTCACGGGTGACGTGCTGCGTACCGTTCGCGCCCGGGATCTCCTGCAACGCATCGCGGCCGCGACCTGGGAGTGCGCCGACCCCGGCATGCAGTACGACTCGACGATCAATGCCTGGCACACCGCGCCCGCGACGGGCCGGATCAACGCGTCGAATCCGTGCTCGGAGTACATGCACCTCGACGACTCGGCCTGCAACCTCGCGAGCCTGAACCTGCTGACCTTCCTCCGCGAGGACGGCACGTTCGACGTCGCCGGTTTCCGGCATGCCGTCGCGGTGATGCTCACCGCGCAGGAGATTCTCGCGGGCCGCGCCGACTACCCCACCGAGAAGATCGGGGAGACGTCGCGGAGGTTCCGGCAACTCGGGCTCGGATACGCGAATCTCGGTGCGCTGCTGATGGCCTCGGGTCTCCCGTACGACAGCGATTCGGGTCGTGCGTGGGCCGCGGCAGTCACTGCGCTGATGACCGGAGCCGCCTACGAGGTCTCCGCACAACTCGCGCAGCGCCTCGGACCGTTCGACGGGTTCCCCGAGAACCGCGAGCCGATGCTCGGGGTGCTCGCCAAGCACCGGGGTGCGCTCGACGACATCGACGCCGGCCTCGCGCCACCGGAAGTCCTGTCCGCCGCTCGCGAGTCCTGGGATCGCGCGATCGCCGACGGGACCGCACACGGTGTGCGCAACAGCCAGGTGTCCGTGCTGGCACCGACCGGCACGATCGGCCTGGCGATGGATTGCGACACCACCGGCATCGAACCGGATCTGGCTCTGGTCAAGACGAAGAAACTTGTCGGCGGAGGATCGCTGTCGATCGTCAATCGCACTGTGCCGCGCGCACTGTCGCGACTCGGTTACGACCCGGCGAAGGTGGCAGACATCGTCACATATCTGGACCTCCACCACACCGTCGACGGTGCGCCGCACGTCCGGGACGAAGATCGGCCGGTGTTCGCGACGTCCATGGGCGACAACGTGATCGCGCCGCGCGGGCACGTGGGGATGATGGCGGCGGTCCAGCCGTTCCTGTCGGGTGCGATCTCCAAGACCGTCAACCTTCCCGAATCGGCGACTGTGGAGGACATCTCCGACCTGTACGTCGATGCGTGGCGGCTCGGACTCAAAGCCCTCGCGGTGTATCGCGACAACTGCAAGCTGGGTCAGCCGTTGTCGGCGACAACCCGGCCGGCGAACCGGGCCGAGGCCGCAGCGCCACTGCCCGCACCGCGGCGGGAACGGATGCCACGCACCCGGCGGTCGCGTACCTTCGAGTTCCGGGTGGCCGACTGCAAGGGTTTCGTCACGGTCGGCGAGTACGCCGACGGCAGGCCCGGTGAGATGTTCCTGCGGGTGTCGAAGCAGGGTTCGACTCTTGCCGGGATCATGGACGCGTTCTCGATGTCGGTCAGTTACGGCCTGCAATACGGGGTTCCGTTACGGACGTTCGTCCGGGCGTTCACGAGTACCCGCTTCGAACCGGCCGGGATCACCGACGACCCCGATCTGCGGATCGCCACCTCGATCCTCGACTACATCTTCCGGCGGCTCGCGGTGGACTATCTCGATCTCGAGGAGCGCACCGAGTTGGGGATCCTGACCAGCGAGGAACGTACCGTCCCGGACCCGCCTGCCATGTTCGCCTACACGGCTACCTCTGCGGATACCCCCTCGACGCCACCGGCACCCGGTGGCCTCACCGCGTCGTCTCCGGGCAACCCGGACGCGCCGTACTGCATGCAGTGCGGAGTGCGCATGCAGCGCGCCGGATCGTGCCATGCCTGCCCGTCGTGCGGGAGCACCAGCGGATGTAGCTGACGGGTCCGGTCAGGACTGCATGAGGGAGAGCACGTTTCCGTGCGGATCGCGGAACCATGCGACCCGCGCGCCGTCCGGTGCGGTCCACGCGTCGTGCTCGTCCTGGTCCATTCCGTTGTAACGGATGAAATCGACACCCTTGTCGCGGAGTCGTTCGACGGTCGCGTCGAGATCGGATATCCGCCAGCCCAGCGCCGTGTAGCCGGTCTCGCCTCGCGACTGCACCAGGGTGATCCTGACGCGGGCACCGTCGCCGCCGTCGATCACCAGGACGAACGGGTCGCGACCGATCTTCGGGAATTGCAGGGTATCGACGTAGAACATCTCCGAGACGTCGAGGTCCGTGCTCGGAACGAAACTCACGAGTTGTCCTGTGATCAGCATGTGTTCCACTGTGCCCGGACCGACCTGCCCGGGCAGGCGATTCAGAGGATTCACAGCCCGCTTTTCGCCGTCCGGGAAGGCTGTCGGCCGACGGGCGGAACGCTAGGCTTCGATCATGAGCACTTCCGAGATCGCTACCGTTCTGGCCTGGCACGAGGCCGTCAACAGCAACGACATCGACACCCTGCTCGAGTTGTCGAGCGACGACATCGTTCTCCCCACCGGAGACGACGACGCCGACCAAGGGCTCGACGAACTGCGCGAGTGGGCGACGACGTCCGGGGTCACCCTCGAGCCCGGACGGATGTTCGTCCACGAGGGCATCGTCGTCGTCGAGGAACGCGCGACGTGGGCGAGTGGTCCGGGTACCCCGGCCGACGAGGCGATCGCATTCCGCGTGGTCGACGATCGGGTGGTCATGGTGGTTCGGCACAGCAACCTCGAGGAAGCATTCGAAGCGACCGGGCTGAGCGAGGCCGACCTGTACGAGGCGTGATCCACCACACCGTGACCGCGGTCATATTCCTGAGCGATCGCTAAGGTACTGTCCCCGTTCGGAGAGTTCCTACGCACCTGAGTGAGGTTCGACGAGTGTCCGCTGAAGCTGTTGAGAAGAAGGGCCCGCTCGCGGGCATCCGCGTCGTCGAGTTCAAGGGGCTCGGTCCCGGACCGCATGCGGCGACTCTGCTCGCCGACCTCGGTGCGGATGTCGTGATCGTGCAACGTCCCGGCGAGATCCCGCCCGCCGGGCACCGTGACCCGATCCAGCGCAATCGTCGCGTCGTCGAGGCCAACCTCAAGGACCCTGCGGATATCGAGAAGGTGCTCGGGTTGCTCGAGCGCGCGGACGTGCTCATCGAGGGCTTCCGGCCGGGCGTCACCGAGCGCCTCGGCCTCGGACCGGACGTGGTGCTCGAGCGCAATCCCCGGATCGTGTACGGGCGCATGACCGGCTGGGGACAGGAAGGGCCGCTCGCGAATGCCGCCGGCCACGACATCAACTACATCTCCCTGACCGGCGTCCTGCACGCGATCGGCCGGGAGGGCGAGCGACCGGTACCTCCGCTCAACATGGTCGGCGACTTCGGCGGCGGTTCGATGTTCCTCGTCTTCGGCATCCTCGCGGCGCTCGTCGAGCGGCAGACCTCCGGGCGCGGACAGGTCCTCGACGCGGCGATGGTCGACGGTGCCCTCGCCCTGTCGCACATGATGTGGTCGTTCCGCGGGCAGGGCCTGTGGTCGGACGAGCGTGGCGTCAACATGCTCGACACCGGCGCCCACTTCTACGAGGTGTACGAGACCTCGGACGGCAAGTACATGGCGGTCGGCGCGATCGAACCGCAGTTCTATGCGCTGCTGCTGAAGGGCCTCGAGCTCGATCCGGCCGATCTCCCGCACCAGCTCGACAAGTCCGCGTGGCCCGAGATGAAGAAGGTGTTCGCCGAGAAGTTCCTGACGAAGACCCGCGACGAATGGTCCGAGGTGTTCCTCGGTACCGACGCGTGCGTCTCCCCGGTCCTCACCTTCGCGGAAGCGCCCCAGAACGAGCACCTCGCGGCGCGCGGATCGCTCATCGAGGTGGACGGGGTCGTCCAGCACGCTCCCGCGCCGCGCTTCTCACGCACCCCGTCGGGCGAACCCGCAGCACCGGCCGGCGAGGCGACCGACATCGACACCCTCTGGGTCTGACACACACGAGCGTCCCGGTGCCCCGTCGGAACTTCCGGCGGGGCACCGGTTTTCGAAGCCCTCAGACGACAAGCCTCGTCTCGTCGAGGTCCGAACCCGTCGCGACGGCACGATAAGCCGTGGCCACCGACTCGATTCCGCGCCGCAACGTCTCGGGCTCCTGGGTGTAGGGCAACCGCACGAAACGTTCGAAGGCGCCCTGCACGCCGAATCGCGGACCCGCCGCCAGATGCACTCCGTGGGCGGGGCCCGTCGCGGCGAGTGCTGTCGACACCGGTTCGGGCATCCTCGCCCACAGCGACATGCCGCCTTGCCCGAGCGTGTACTGCCACGACGGCAACAAATCCGCGAGCGCGTCGACGAGGACGGCACGCCGCTCGCGGAGTGTGCGACGACGGGAGTCGAGCAGATCCTCGACGTCCTCGAGCAGATGTGCAGCGGCAAGCTGTTCCATCACCGGCGTCCCCAGATCCACTGCCGCGCGCGCACCGGTGAGACGCACGATCAGGTCCCGATCGGCACGGATCCAGCCCACCCGTAGCCCGCCCCACAGCGACTTGCCCGTCGACCCGACGGTGACCACCTGCCCACCGAACGGTGTCGCGGCGACGGGCGGTGGCGGCGGGTCGTCCAACCACAGGTCCACCATCGTCTCGTCGACGACGAGCGTGACACGGGCCTCCCGCATGATGCGAGCCAGTTCCGCCCTGCCGTCCGCATCGAGGCACAGTCCGGTCGGATTGTGGAAGTCCGGCACCAGGAAGGCGGTGCGCGCGCCCGCCAGACGGGCGGCGCCGGCGAGTCCGTCGAGATCCCAGCCGCCGGCGGGTCCGGCTTCGGGGCGAACCGGAATCGGCACCGGCCGCGCCCCGTGCCGCCGGATCGCCTCGAGCGCGTTCGGGTAGGTCGGGTGGTCGACGATCACCCGGTCGCCGGGGTCGGTGAGCACACCGAGCAGCAGCCGCATCGCATGCTGCGCCCCGGAGGTCACCATGATCTGATCCGGTGTGGTGGGCAGTCCGCGGTCGCGGTAGCGGCGGGCGATCACCTCGCGGAGAGCCGCGACACCGACCGGTTCCATGCCGTGCGAACCCAGGTACGCCGACATCGAACCCAGCGCCGCACCGTATGCGGCTTCGATCGCCGATGCCGGAGCGGCGAGCGAGGCGTTGCGGAGATCGACCGTCACCCCTTCGACCACCCGTCCGGACGACGGCGCCCTGTCTCGTCCGGCCGGCATCGCCACGGTGCTGCGCGCGCCCTGCCGACTGCGAAGGTAACCCGCATCCCTCAGGGCGGTGTAGGCCGCAGTGACGGTGGTGCGGCTCAGTGACAGCGCCGACGCAAGCTCCCGTTCACTGGGCAGAGCCACCCCGAGTGGCACCCGCCCGTCGTGGACCAGCAGACGGATGCCGTCGGCCAGCGCGCGGTACGCCGGCCTGCGGTCGCCGGTGTCCTGCCAGTTCCCGAGGTCGCGGACGAGCGACACGGCCCCTATCGCACGCGTGATCACCGGTCCAGTATCGCCGAAAGTGGACCGATCACATCAGGCCAGTCGGGTGGGCCCGGACGGACAGCGGCGACGCGTCAGCGAATGACGTCGCGGCGGACGATCGTCTCGTCCCGGCCGGGACCGACACCGATGCACGAGATGAACGCTCCCGACAGCTCTTCGAGCCGCAGCACGTAGTCCTGCGCGTTCTTCGGCAGCTCCTCGAAGGTGCGGGCATGGGAGATGTCCTCCCACCAACCCGGCATCTCTTCGTAGATCGGCTTGGCGTGGTGCACGTCGGTCTGCGTCATCGGCATCTCGTCGACGCGGACGCCGTCGACCTCGTATCCGACGCAGATCGGCACGGTGTCGAGGCCGGACAGCACGTCGAGCTTGGTGAGGAAGTAGTCGGTGATGCCGTTGACGCGGGTGGCGTAGCGGGCGATCACTGCGTCGAACCACCCGGTGCGGCGCGCACGACCGGTGGTGACACCGACCTCGCCGCCCTTCTTCGCCAGGTATTCGCCGTAGTTGTCGAACAGTTCGGTCGGGAACGGACCCGAACCGACGCGCGTCGTGTACGCCTTGAGGATTCCGAGGACGGTCGTGATCTTGGTGGGGCCGATGCCCGATCCGACCGCGGCGCCGCCGGCGGTGGGGTTGGACGACGTGACGTACGGGTAGGTGCCGTGGTCCACGTCGAGCAACGTGCCCTGCGATCCCTCGAGGAGGACGGTCTCGCCGCGGTCGAGTGCGTTGTTCAGCTCGAGGCGGGTGTCGGTGATGCGGTGCTTGAATCCCTCGGCCTGGGTGAGGACTTCCTCGACGACCTGCTCGGGATCGAGCGCCTTGCGGTTGTAGATCTTGACGAGCACCTGGTTCTTGAATTCGAGTGCCGCCTCCACCTTCTGCGTGAAGATCTTCTCGTCGAGAACGTCGGCGACGCGGACACCCACACGGGCGAGTTTGTCCTGGTAGCAGGGCCCGATTCCGCGGCCGGTGGTGCCGATCTTGCTCTTGCCGAGGAAGCGCTCGGTGACCTTGTCGATGGCCACGTGGTACGGCATGATCAGGTGCGCGTCGGCCGAGAGCAGCAGACGGGACGTATCCACGTCGCGCTCTTCGAGACCGGCGAGTTCGGTGAGCAGTACACCCGGGTCGACGACGACACCGTTGCCGATGACGTTGGTGACGCCCGGCGTCAGGATGCCCGACGGAATCAGGTGCAGGGCGAACTTGTCACCGTTGGGGAGCACCACGGTGTGCCCGGCGTTGTTTCCGCCCTGGTAACGCACCACCCATTGCAGACGTCCGCCGAACAGGTCCGTAGCTTTGCCCTTACCCTCGTCGCCCCACTGGGCTCCGATCAGGACGATTGCCGGCATGTCGCGCTCTCCTCAGGCAGGTGGTACGTGCGGGCGGTCTCGCCCTGCAGGGTCCTGCCCTCGAACCGGACAGCAGCCGGGACCACAGTGTAGTCCACTTCCCTCGCGCCGACGGGCCCGGCACCGTTCTCGCCGGAACCGGACACGAACCGGAGGGGCGCGCGGTGGCCCGGCTGGTCCACCCTCACCGGCCCCCTTCCGTTTAGAGTGGAGCCGAGCCGAGACCGCACGAACCCGACATCCGCGAGGAGATCTGTTGACCCCGGTAGTGTTCAGATGTGGCGAGGTACCCCTGCCACTGACTCTCACCCCGGAGACGACACTGTCTGCTCCCGCCCTTCCGGAAAAGGACGACTTCGAGGACGTCCTGGCCCAGGTCGATTCGGTGGAGAATCCCCGGCTCATCGTCGTCGGCAACGATGCTGCCTTCGCCGCGACACTCACCCGGCTGATGCGGCTCGACCGCCTCGACATCGAACTCGCCTACGTGCCGGAATCGCGCACCCCGGCCACCGAGGCCTACGGACTGCGCAGCGGATCCAAGGCAGCGTCCGTCGCACTCCAGGGCAAGGCGACGGCGATCCCCCTCATCCGCGACGACGCCGGTATCGCGATCGTCGGCAGAGCGCTGATCTGCGGCGACGAGTCCGGCCTCGTCGGTGAGGCATACGTCGACGACACCCGCTTGTTCTCCGGCACGGTGCCGGGAATCCGCGTCGAGCCGACTCCGGCAATGCCCGGACTGCGCGCCGCAGTCGACCGGCCGCGCTGGTTCGGCGGCTACAAGTGGCTGGCGGGACGCGCGATGCAACTGGGTTCCCCTGCCGCGACCGTCACCCGCGACGGTGTCGCCAATCCGCGTGCACTCAAGCGTTCCACGTTCTATCGGCACGACAAGAAGTGGCTGCTGGTGCGTTAGGTCCTTCCTCCGTCTCACAGACCCGTCCGAGCCTCGACGCGCCCGGAATCGATCGCGTCGAGCAACGCCTGGTGATCCCGGACGTTCCTCTTCGCGTATGCCTCCGCGAATTCGGCGATAGCGTCGTCGAATTCGGTACCGGATCCCAGATACGCCGCGATCGCGGTGCGGTCGCCGGCGCGTGCGTGCGCGTACGCGAGTGCTCGGGCGCAGAGCCGTCCGTACAGGGTCATTCCCGTGGGAGTCATCGCCTCCACCACTGCGGAACCCTTGCCGTCACGCAGTTGCCGGACGTAGAAGTCCCGACGGACGCCGTCGACGCCGGGGCCCTGCTGCCATCCGAGGAAGATGTCGCTGGCAGCCTGCATCAGCCGCTGACCGTGCACCACCCGTTCGCCTTCGTTCCCGTACACCGGCCCGTCGACGTAATCGGCGAGAACCGATTTCTGTGCCTCCTTTGCCTGCAGGATCAACGGATCGTCGTCCGCGCCGCGCATCAGGACGATCCATGCGCGGGTACCGACGCTGCCGACACCGACCACTTTCCGGGCTGCCTGGACGAACTCGAACTGCGCGAGCAGAACGCGACGATCCGACTGCAACGTCGCAGCGTATTCGCGGATGCGGCGGCGCAATTCGCCGTACAACTCGGCGGCATCGGCGTCGGCGAACACTTCTTCGATCGGCACGATCAGCGGTGGCCGGCTGATGAACGTGCGACGGCCGTCCACGACCGCCGTGAGCTTTCCGGCCGCCTGCAGGCTGTCGTTGCGTGCCGATTTGCCGAGCAACTTGCGGACGCGTTTCTTCATCGAGGAGTCGAGTTCGTCGCGCAGTTCCACCATCTCGGTGGTCGGCTCGATATGGGAATACCAGACAGCCAGGTTGCCCTGCTCGGCCTGTTGCAGCATCGCTTCCCGATACTCGGAAGCGCACTCCTTCGTCATTCGCCGGTGCTCCCGCGACGTGAACTCGTTGTCCCGGGCGGCGACCGCCAGGCTTGCTGCCAGTCGCTTGACGTCCCACTCGAACGGGCCGGGGTAGGTCTCGTCGAAATCGTTGATGTCGAAGGCGAGCTTCCGCTCGGGCGTTGCGAAGATGCCGAAATTGGACAGGTGCGCATCACCGCACAGTTGGGTGATCAACCCGCTGGACGGAGCGCGGAACAGATCGTCGGCCATCACCAGGGCGGCTCCGCGGAAGAACGCGAACGGTGACCCGGCCATACGACCGTGCCGAACCGGAACGAGTTGGGGCACCCGGGTCGCAGCTTGTTTCAGGAGCAGGTCGATGGGGGAGCGGTCCGGTGCACTGTCGCATTCGGCGAGTGATTCGAGAGGCACCGCGCGGCGCGCACGTTCACCGCGCGCTCGCCGTGCCGGCTTGTCGAGGTACATCGCGTTGTTGTCGGTCGGGAAATCGGGTTCAGCCACGATCATGGTCCTTCCAACTTGCCGTTCTAACCCGAGGGTGTATCGGGAGAGCTCTCCCGTTGCTTCCGACGCCACTGCACCACTCCGGTCAGTACACGGATGCCGACCGCGAGGAGAATCAGATTGCCGACGATCTGGATCGATACGACCGCCCGTGTCGTATCGGTGGTGGCCACGATGTCGCCGAATCCGACCGTGGCGAACACGGTGAGGCAGAAGTACAGTGCATCGACCCGGGAGAGCACCTCACTGAAGCTCTGCTCGTCCGCTCCGGAGAGCACGTAGTAGAGGGCGGAGTACCCGACGAGATACAGCGCGACGGTGGCGGAGGCCGCCTCGAGGGCTTGCACGGCCGGGTACTGCGCCGCGATGACCTTCCTGATCTGCCAGACGGCCACCGCGACCAGGACGACAACTCCGGCGATCAGCAGGGTCACTGTCCTGAGGTCGCCGATACCGTCAAGGGGCACAAGGAAATACACGATCAGCAGTACGACAGCAGTCAGCAGCGGCCTCGCGGCGGCCCACCACAGCAACCGGCGGGAGGCCCGCCCGCCGGGGGCTACCCGGTCAGTCACGTGAACCGCCGAGAGTTCCGGACGCCGGGGCTTTCGACGCGATCGTCATGTCGTAGGCGCGGGTTATGCGACGCCCAGTGGGACGAAAGGAACGATGTCGTCGCGGCCTTCGCGGACCACGGCCGCAGACCCTTCGGGCATTTCGTTCCACGCGCCGGGCAACGCTCGTATCGGTTCCGAGACGACCAGTCTGGCGGTCATGCCGAAGCGCTGGAGCGCCTCGACCTCCGGGTGCAGCGAACGCAGCCGTGAGATCTCGGTGGAATAGAACAGTGAGCGCGTTCTCCCCTCGCTCGAGTACCGGAACGCCCACACCGTGGTGCCGTCTGTGGTGGCCGCACTCATCTGCACCGGATCCTCGATGCCGTATTGCCGGGCGAGGCGTTCGACCAACCCGACTGCCCGCCCCACCGCGCCGAGCGGATCTTCCTGCAAACCGAACGTCAGTGCGAGGAAGAAGAGGACCTCCGAGTCGGTGGATCCTTCGATGGCGGAATAGAGGTCCGGGTCGATGGCGAACATCAGATCTCGCTTGATCCGCTCGAACCCCTCGATGCATCCGTTGTGCATCCACAGCCAGTTCTCGTGTCGGAACGGGTGGCTGTTACTTCGTTGGACGGCGCTTCCGGTCGACGCCCGGATGTGCGCGAAGAGAAGGGGGGTACTGACCTGCGAGGCGATCTCGCGCAGATTTTCGTCGTTCCACGCCGGGTCGATGCCCTTGAACACTGCGGGCACGTCGCCCAGTCCGTACCAGCCGATTCCGAAACCGTCGCCGTTGGTGGTAGTGGCACCGAGATGAGAGTGCAGGCTCTGATCGATCAACGAATGTTCCGGCCTGAACAACAAGTCTTCGGCAAGGATCGGATCGCCGGAGTAGGCCATCCATCTACACATTCCATCAGTGTCGCACCGCGAGTCGGCCGGCGGGAGACGATCGGCGCAGATCAGGCGGGCGCGCCGCGGGCCCGGTCATCCCGGACC
>JAEZDV010000112.1 GCA_023417985.1 Actinomycetes bacterium
TTGCTGCCCACGGGGGCGCCCCCCCTCGGGGGGGCCCCCCGTTCGTGTCTTGCTGCGGACTATCCCGCTGCCGACCGACTACTTGGCGGAAACGGACCGTCCTGCGGACCGGAGATCGTTGCATGCCTCGATGACGCGCTCGGTCATCGACGCCTCGGCCTTCTTCAGGTAGCTGCGCGGGTCGTAGACCTTCTTGTTGCCGACCTCACCGTCGATCTTGAGGACGCCGTCGTAGTTCGAGAACATGTGCCCGGCGACCGGACGGGTGAAGGCGTACTGGGTGGCGGTGTCGACGTTCATCTTCACGACGCCGTAGCCGAGCGCCTCGTCGATCTCGGACTTCAGCGAACCGGAACCACCGTGGAAGACGAGGTCGAACGGCTTCGACCCCTCGGGCAGACCCAGCTTGGACGCGGCGACCGCCTGGCCCTCTGCCAGAACAGCCGGCTTGAGCTTGACGTTGCCGGGCTTGTAGACGCCGTGCACGTTGCCGAAGGTCGCGGCGAGCAGGTAGTGGCCCTTGTCGCCTGCGCCCAGCGCGTCGACGGTCTTCTCGAAGTCCTCGACCGTGGTGTAGAGCTTGTCGTTGATGGCGTTCTCGACGCCGTCCTCTTCGCCACCGACGACGCCGATCTCGATCTCGAGGATGATCTTCGCCGCGGCGGCGTCCGCGAGGAGCTGCTTCGCGATCTCGAGGTTCTCGGCGATCGGGATGGCCGAGCCGTCCCACATGTGCGACTGGAACAGCGGGTTCTTGCCCGCGTCGACGCGCTCTTTGGAGATGGCGATGAGCGGACGGACGTAGCTGTCGAGCTTGTCCTTGGGGCAGTGGTCGGTGTGCAGCGCGATGGTGACGTCGTACTTGGCGGCAACCACGTGCGCGAACTCGGCGAGCGCGACGGCACCGGTCACCATGTCCTTGACGCCCAGGCCCGAGCCGAACTCGGCGCCACCGGTGGAGAACTGGATGATGCCGTCACTACCGGCGTCCGCGAAGCCCTTGATCGCGGCATTGATGGTTTCGGACGAGGTGCAGTTGATCGCCGGAAATGCGAACGAATGCTCCTTGGCGGTAGCAAGCATCTCGGCATAGATCTCGGGAGTCGCGATAGGCACAGCGGCTGTCCTCCAGTGAGAAGTCGATCGGCACCCCGCCGGGGTGTGGCAGGTGCCGTGGTTGTCCTTGCAGTATGTCAACTGACACGCCCGGTTCATACCCGGGCCGGGTTCCTGCACGATCCCGTCAACCTGTCGCGATTCGGGTCCGTCACACCGTCGCCGGTACCCTGGCGAACGTGACTTTGGTAGAAGCCTCGGAATCTGTGACCAATTTGGCCTTGTTGCCCGGGTTTCTGGACCCCGTCAACCTTCTGAACTCGTTCGGCACATGGATGCTCATCGGCCTGCTGGTCGTGGTGTTCATCGAATCCGGACTGCTGTTCCCGCTGCTCCCCGGCGACTCCCTCCTGTTCACCGCGGGGCTCATCGCGGCGGCAAAGTCGGCGGAGGTCGAACCGTTCGCGCCGTTGTGGTTGCTCATGGTGACAATCCCGATCGCGGCGGTCCTCGGTGACCAGGTGGGTTATTTCATCGGAACCAAGGGCGGCGCGAAGCTGTTCAAGAGCGACGACGCGAAGATCTTCAAGAAGAGCTACCTCGACGAGTCACACCGCTTCTTCCTGCGGCACGGTCCGGCCATGATCTTCCTTGCGCGTTTCGTGCCCATCGTGCGCACGTACGCGCCGCTCGTCGCCGGCGCCGCGAAGATGCCCTACCGCGTGTTCATCACCTACAACGTCATCGGCGGCATCGTGTGGGGCGCGGGCGTGACTCTGCTGGGTTACCTGCTCGGCCAGATCACATTCATCGCCGACAACGTCGACTACATCTTCCTGCTGATCGTGTTCGTGTCGGTGCTGCCGATCCTCAACGAGGTCGTCAAGCGCTTTCTCGCGTCGCGTCGCGGCACCGTTGCCGCTCCGGCCGGTGATGCCGCGCCGGCCGGTGACTCCGAGCCCGCGACGATGCCCATCCCGCGCGTCGACCGCGGCGAATAGTCCTCACTTCGGAGAAGGTGGTTGCCGGGTGGCAACCACCTTTTCTCGTCTATGAGCAGTGGTGGCGAGCCCTAGGGCGTCGCAGGTTTCGGCGCGCGTTCGTCCGCGACGGCGTGCGCGGCTTCCATGAGCATCCAGCCGCCGAGTTGCACCGAGAGGTCGCGCTCCGCGACGGCCGATCCGCGCACGCTGCCGTGGGAGAACTGCGCGATCGCCGCCCCGAAATCGGGAAAACGGGCCTGTCTCGTCCAGTCCTCGCCGAACAGCGGGAGTTCTTCGACCTGCAGGCGGTTCTCCCACGCGGCGTCCGCGGAGGCCAGCACGATCCGCGCCGCCGTGTTGCGAGCCCGCACGTCGTCGTTGTCCTGGACGGGCAGCGTCGTCGCGACCATCGCGAGATACCGGGCGAGAATGCCGTTGAACAATCCGCCGTCGCCTCCGCCTCCTCCGGCGATCACGCTGCGTTCGGTGAGGGTGTCGTCGACTGCTCCGACGAGGCGATGCACGCGTTCCCGGTGCCGGGAGTCGCCGAGTTGCACGGCCAGTTCGGTTTCGAGGCCGAGGGTGACGCCCTGGGAGTAGCTGTAGACGGCACTTTCGTGGACACCCTTGCGGATTCCGTCGAGCACTAGGCCGGTCTCCGGATCCACTAGTGTCTCGTCGATCCAGTCACCCATTTCCTGCGCACGCCAGACCTTGCCCGCGCGAGCGAGCAGCAGTGCCGCAGGAGCGTTCGCCGGAGCGTTGTAGAAGTCGTCCCGGCGACGCCACGGGATGCCGCCACCCTGGTCGGGTGCCCACGCGTCGGACAACTCACCGACGATCGCGTCGAGCCCGGAACGGTGGTCGACATACAGGTGCCGCTGGGCGCGTTCGAGCGCGAGGCCGAGCCATGCCATGTCGTCGAAATAGTCGTTGGTCCAGCCGGTGAGGTTGCGGATGCGGTGCGTGCGGGTCAAGCGCACGACACGGCGTCGACGCCGGGAGGTGGCCTCACGTTCGGTCGCGTCGACGGCCAGGTCGATCAGGTGTGCCTGCCACCAGTAGTGCCAGGTTCCGAAGATCCGCTCACGCCGCGCCGCGGGCCATCCGACGACGCCCAGCGCGGTGCCGGGCAATGCCCACAGCCTCCGCACGTGACGTGACATCACGGCGGTTTCCGCAGCGTCTGCACGCTCCGACCACAGCCCGGGCATAACGTTCATCATCCTCATCCCACAATGCCTGCAAAATCCCGCTGCGGCACCGCGTGGTGCCGGATTCTTCATCCCGGTTCGGGCGATCGGCGTTACCGCGCCCGAGTGAGACGGTTACCACGCGTCGGCGAGGTCGGCGTGCTGCCGAATCCAGGCATGCATCGCGATACCCGCGGCCACTCCCGCGTTCACCGAGCGGGTCGAGCCGAATTGTGCGATGGAAACGGTCATCGACGCCACCTGCCGGGCCCGTTCGGTGACGCCCGGCCCTTCCTGCCCGAACAGCAGCAGGCAGTTGCGCGGCAGTGCGACCGTCTCGATCGGCACCGACCCCGGGGTGTTGTCCACCGCGACGACCGTCAGGTCCCGGGTCGCCGCCCAGTCGAGCAGGGTGTCGACGTCCGGGTGATGCATCAGGTGCTGGTACCGGTCGGTGACCATAGCGCCGCGCCTGTTCCAGCGTCGTCGGCCGATGATGTGCACGGTGTCGACCGCGAACGCATTCGCCGTCCGGACCACGGTTCCGATGTTGGCGTCGTGCCCGAAGTTCTCGATGGCCACGTGCAACGGGTGCCGGCGACGGTCGATGTCCGCGACTATCGCCTCGCGTGTCCAGTAACGGTAGGCGTCGACGACGTTGCGACGGTCGCCGTGTGCGAGCAGTTCGGGGTCGTAGCGCGGGTCGGCGGGCGGTTCGGTCCCGAATTCCTCGACCCACGGCCCGACACCGTGCGGGTGCTCTCCCCACTCGGTCGGTCCGGGAATCTCCTGAGACCGGGTCTGTTCGTCGGTGGTCACGTCAGAAGGTTTCGTTCGAGCCGGGCGCAATGGTGAAGCCGTGCCCGGTGCTGTCGTTGGCGCACGTCACGTCGACGTCCGTGGTGGTGCAGGTATAGCCCAGTTGCGCGAGTGAGGCGCCAGGCGGCAGCGCCGGACTCGCGCCGTCGGGCGAGAGGTATACCGGGCCACCCGAACAGAGGAACTCGCCGGGTCCGGTGTCCTTCACCCGGAGGCCGTGGCCCCAGTTGACGACACAACTCTCGGGCTGCGGGGGCACAGGATCGGTGGTACCTTCGCAGCCCGCCTCGGTGCGGGTGGGCAGGCGGACGATGCCGCACTGGAAGGCCCCGTCCGGGCTCGCGAAGTAGTACGACTCGTTGCGCTCGTACTCCACGTCGATCAGCGTGGTTTCGGGCGGCGGGGTCGTTTCGGCCGGCGGCGTGGTCTCCGACGGCACGGAAGTCGTGGTGGGGGCCGGTTCGGTCGTCGTGGTGGCCGGAACAGACGGCGAAGTCACCGAAGAGGGCGGTTCGGCCCGTGGCTGGTCGGCAGTGGACGAATCGCACCCGGCCAGGACGAGTGCGGCGCACCCGGCCGCCGCAACAGAGGACAACCGACTACTACTCACGTAACACCCTCCCGACGATGTGCGGGGTTCACTCTATCGATCCGGGAGCGACCACCGACGACCCACCGGGCTCGTGCGCGATCTCGGATCGATGCTTCGCGGCAACCCGGCCACGACGCCGCGCTCCGGTCTACCCTTGGACGCGGAGGGAGTCATGCACCACCGTCGCACCGTGTACGCCGTCGCGTTCGTCACGACGGCGTACCTCATCGTGTTTTCCCTCTGGCTCAACCTCTTCTACCCGAGGTCCGAACCGGGGACGGTGGGATTCCAGATCGTGTTCCTCGTGTGCCTGTACGGCACCGTCCTGGGGTTGGCGATGATCTTCTCCGATCGCGCGTCCAAGGCTCAGCGCAAGATCGAGCGGGAAGGATTCGAAGGCTGGGCGACGGTCCGTTCCGCGCGACCCGTCCGCGCGACCCGCTCGGGTCAGCTCACCGAACTCGACCTCGACCTGATGGTTCCGGGTTCCGAGCCTTACCACGGGAAGGTCTTCTACGAGGTCTCCCGCAAGCACCTGCCGCGCTACACCCCCGGACAGGTGGTGACGATCTTCGTCGACCCCGACGATCGGGACCGGATCCTGCTGTTCCCCTGACCTGCCGCTATCGCGTGGTCCGCCGCGCGAGCGCGAGCATTCCCTCGACGAGGAGCACCTGCGCCACCACGTAGGTCACCAGCACCACTCCCTCCGCGGCGGCCCGCGCCCGTTCGTTCTTCAGCAGGGTGCGACGCAGGACGATCGTTCCGTCGGATGCGGTGAAGACGAGTCCGCCCAGCCCGAGCCAGCTACGCCGGTCGGTGCCCGGTACGGCAAGTCCGGCGATCTGCCGAGCCCTGGGAGCGAGCGACGAGTCGCCGGCGAGCGTCGCGGTGGTGCCGAGCGCCGCGCCGTACGCGGTCAGGGGCACGGCGACCGGACGACTGCGGGTGCCGAGCAGTCCTGCCGCACCGAGCACCGCCGCCGCGCGCTGCAACGCGGCACTCCTGGTCACCCGCGCACCGTGCCGGACGAGGAGCGTGGAGTACGCAGCCTGCATCACCGCGAACGAGCCTGCGCCGCGCAGGATACGCGGATCCTCGTCGGAACGGATCATGAAGACGTCACCGGCCGTGGCTGCAGCGAGACCGGTGAGCAGCAGTGCGGTGTCGGCCGGCGCGGTGTCGCGCGACTGCCGCAGCACGCGTACCGCGAGAGCGGGTCCGATGAGGGGTTTCGCGACGCGCTGCCAGGCTTCCTTGTCGCGTACTGCACCGGCGACGGTCACGGCTGCGGCCGCCGCGAGGACCACGTGTTCTGCGCCCCATGGACGTCGACCGAACCAACTCATGGGCCGCACAGTACCTGTCGTCATCGCCCAGACGGCATCGCGTCCCGGCGTGACTATCGGCAGCGACGCGCGGCCCCCGCCGGTGCCGCCCGCAGGAAGCCGGGGGCGGGAAGCGACCGCCGGGCAGCGGCATCGGTGACCGCCGCTTCGATCGCATCGACGCAGTCGAAGTCGCACAAGACGATCGCCGAACCACCGAACCCGCCGCCGACCATCCGGGCTCCCGCGGCACCCGCGTCGTGTGCGGCGGCGACCGCGGTGTCGAGTTCGAGGCAACTGACCTCGAAGTCGTCACGCAGCGACCGGTGCGACGCGTCGAGCAGGGTTCCGAGGTCGTGGATCCGGCCCGTCCGCAGGGCGTCGGCCGCGAGACGCACCCGGTCGATCTCCGAGACGACGTGCCGGGCGCGACGGCGCAGCACCGGGTCGTCGAGTCCGTCGACCGACGAGGCGTCGCGCAGAGTCGCGACCCCGAGTTGACGGGTGGCGTCGTCCACCGCTCGGCGCCGCGCGCCGTACTGCCCGTCGACGAGGTGGTGGGCGGTGCGTGTGTCGACGACCAGTAGCGTCAGGTGGTGGGACGCGGGATCGAAGGGAAGATGCTCGACGCTGCCGTCCGCGCAGTCGAGCAGGAGTGCATGGCCGGCACGACCGCGCAATGCGATCTGCTGATCCATCCCGCCGGTCGGCGCTCCGACGTAGTCGTTCTCCGCGACGACGCAGGCGGCGGCGAGACGGTCGCGGCCCGCGTCGTCGGTGGGCATCCCGTACAGCTCGGCCGATGCCAGCGCGACCGCAGCCTCGAGCGCAGCGGACGACGAAAGTCCGGACCCGACAGGGACGTTCGAGGAGAGTGCGATATCGAGACCGGTACACCCGGGTGGGTCGAGGGCGTACAGGACACCGGCGACGTATGCGGCCCAGCCTCCCACCCGCGTGCGCCCGCGCAACGACGGCAGGTCCGTTTCGACACCGTCGAATCCCGCACTCACCATGCGCACCCGGCCGTCGCTGCGGCGACGCACCGCAGCCGCCGTGATCTGCTCCAGCGCGATCGGCAGACACAATCCCCCGGCGTAGTCGACATGCTCACCGATGAGGTTGACGCGCCCCGGTGCGCACCACACGCCGTCCGGCTCTCCGCCGAACGACTCGGTGAACGCCTGCGCGGCGTCGTCGCACACCGTCACGGTGAGACCTCTCGCAGACGCACCGCGATGCGTTCCGGGGTGGTATCGCTGATCCACGCACCCATCGCGGACTCCGACCCCGCCGGATACTTCAGCTTGTCGGAGGCGCGACGCAGCGAGAAGATCTGGCAGAACAACCGGCCGTGTTCGCGATCCTCCCCGATGGGCGCCTGGTGCCACGCGGCGATGTACGGCACCCGGTCGACTCCCTCGAAGTAGCGGTCGACGCGAGCGAGCATGTCGCACTGGAGCATCGCGAGTTCGTCGCGTTCGGCATCGTCGAGGGCGGCGAGATCGGGGACGTCGCGGTGCGGCGCGAGATGCACTTCGATCGGCCAGCGCGCCGCGGCGGGCACGTAGGCGGTCCATGCGCGGCCGGACCACACGACGCGTGTTCCGGCCCGTCGTTCGGCGTCGAGCACATCGCGTTGCAGCGATCGGCCGGTGCGCGCGCGATGCTCCCGGGCACGCTCGACGAGCGTCGCCGTGCGTGGCGGGAGGAAGGGATAGGCGTAGATCTGCCCGTGCGGGTGTTCGAGTGTCACACCGATTTCGGCGCCGCAGTTCTCGAAGCAGAACACCTGCCGCACTCCCGGTACCGACGACAGCGCGGCGGTCCGGGCGGCGAGCGCATCGACGACGGTCCGTGCCCGCGAGGGACCGAGGTCGGCGAACCGTGCATCGTGCGCGGAGGTGTACGCGACGACTTCGCACCGCCCGTCGGCGGGACGGCGCGACCACAAGGGGTCACGATCGGCATCTGCAGACACGCTGTCGTCACCGTGGGCACCGAGGGCGGGGAATCGGTTCTCGAAGACGACGACGTCGTAGTCGCCGGCCGGAATCTCGGTAGCCGTCTCGGGGGTGCTCGGGCACAGCGGGCAGTCGGCCACCGCAGGCAGAAAGGTGCGGTCCATGCGGTGAGCGGCGAAGGTGACCCATTCCCCGGTGAGCGGGTCGCAGCGCAACTCCGACGCCGCAGCGACCGGCGGCAGCACCCGCCGGTCGTCGGCCTCGCGAGTCGCCGTGCCGGATACGAACGGTTCGGTGTCGTCGAAGAAGATCAGCTCGCGGCCGTCCGCGAGCCGCGTCACCGTCTGCCGGACCCGCTCGGCCACGGCCCTACCCGTCGGCCAGACCCAGGTCGTCGAGCCCGAGCAGCGAGCGGTATTCCACGCCCTCGGCGGCGATGACCTGGTCGGCACCGGTGGCGCGATCCACGACGGTCGCGACGCCCACCACGATTGCGCCCGCATCCCGCAGGGCCTTGACGGCCGTGAGCGGGGAGTTGCCGGTCGTGGTGGTGTCCTCCACGACGAGCACGCGCTTGCCGGTCACGTCGGGTCCCTCGATCTGACGTTGCATCCCGTGGGCTTTCGCGGCCTTGCGGACCACGAACGCATCGATCGGGCGTCCGGGAGCGTGCATCACCGCCATCGCGACCGGATCGGCGCCCATCGTCAGCCCGCCGACGGCGTCGAAATCCCAGTCGGCGACGAGTTCGCGGAGCAATTTGCCGATCAGGGGCGCGGCGCGGTGGTGGAGTGTCGCGCGGCGCAGATCCACGTAGTAGTCGGCTTCCTTGCCGGACGACAACGTCACCCGGCCGTGCACCACCGCCAGCTCACGTACCAGTGCTGCCAGTTCGTCACGGTCACTCATGTCGCGTCCCTCATCGTCGTCTCGCGCGGCCGGTCGTCGCGTCCGCTTCTGCGCGGCCGCCCGGTTGGCAGCGCTGCGTCGGCAACGAGCCTAGTCGCCCACCCGACGGTCAGGCAGCGACGGGATCGGGTCCCGCCTTCGGTGCGAGGGTTGCGTCCGGCGCGGTCGCATCCCGTGCCGGGGGTGTCGCCGGTGCGGCCGCCTCGAAAAGCGGGACCGGGCCGATCGCCCCGATCTTCGCGTACAGCGAGGTGGGGAAACGCCCGACCGCATCGTTGAGCGTGGTGCCGATGTCGTTGAAGACCTTCACCGCCCCGGCGATCCGCTGCTCCCGCACCTGCAACTCGCGGGCGGCTCGCACGAAAGGCCAGTGGCTGACGCCCTCGAGTCCACCGATGAGGTCGTGCAGGGCGGCGGAGAGGGTGTTCTCGGCGGCGGCGCGTTCCGGGAGTCCCAGTCGCTGATCGCGCATCTCGATCGCCAGCGACCGGGCACCGACGACGGGCCGGAGCAGGGCACGGTCCACGCCCGCTCCCGCCGACGCGGCGATGAGGGTGGGAACGAGGTCGTAGCGGTCGTCGAGTTCGTGGCGGAGCAACCGCAAGCTGTCGCGGTAGCGGAGTCGAAGCGTCCGCAGGCGCTGCACACCCACACGTATCCAGAGTGTCGTTGCCGCTACCGACGCCACAACAATCACCACAGCCACAGAGGTCACAGTGAAGAAATGTACCCACGTGTGTGGGCGACGCGATAGAGGGTTCCCGCGTGTCCCTCTCGCGTGGCCGTACCGTGACCTCCCGACCTGCTCCTGCGTGGGTGAATCGCCCGGATCAGGTGCGTCCGCGACCGTTGCCGAGACGGGCAGCGATCTTGCGCACCAGGTTCTGCGGCACGAGACGTCCGGCGGTGGCGAGCACCTTGTACTGGATGCCCGGGATGCTCCGGACCTTGCCGGACTCGAGGTCGGCGAGCGACGTGCGGACCACCTGGTCGACGTCGAGCCACAGCAGGTTCGGGGTGGACGACATGTCGATCCCCGCGCGCTGGTGGAACTCGGTACGCACGAAGCCGGGGCACAGCGCCTGCACTCGCACGCCTGTGCCGACGAGACCACCGGCGAGTCCTTCGGTGAACGAGACCACGTAGGCCTTGCTCCCCGAGTAGGTGGAGCCGCGACCGGGCACCAGGCCCGCCACACTCGCGACGTTGACGATGTCTCCCTTGCCCGCTTCGATCATCGACGGCAGGGCGGCGCGGGTGAGCTGGACGACCGCGGTGACGTTCACGTCGAGCTGGGCCTGCAGCAATTCGGGGTCGGCGGTCCAGAATTCGCCGGTGGTTCCGAAGCCGGCGTTGTTGACCAGCATGTCGACGCCGCGTGCAAGGCGCTCCGCTACCGCGGCGCGGCCGTCCGCCGTCGCGAGATCGGCGGGAAGCACTTCGGAGGATGCGCCGAACCTGCGTTCGAGTTCGGCGGCGAGGTCGTCGAGAGCGGTTCGATTGCGGGCGACGAGAACGAGGTCGTATCCACGTTCGGCGAGAATCCTCGCGAACCCTGCACCGATGCCCGAGGTCGGACCGGTCACGAGCGCCACGGGATGCAAAGGTGAAGTCATGGCCGCCACCCTAGCGGCGGAGCGCAGGAATTCGGGCGCGAGCGCGGCGAACGTCGAAACCCTGTTTCCGGACTCCCGCGGAGACCACGCCCGTTGCCTCTCCGAGTAGTGCACCATCGAACCGGAACAACGTCCTCGAGCGGAAGGGCCATCGACATGAGTGATGAATCCATCCCCGATCCGCACGAGGCGCTCGAGCTCGTCTCCTTGTTCTGCGGCACCGAAGCAACGCAGATCGACGGGCAGGTGATCCGCGCGCGCATGATCAACCCGTTCACCGGGCGGATAATCGACTTCCGGGCCCGCTACTACGGCAGTCCGGACGACTTGGGATGGGTCGTCCAGTTCTTCGAGGACTACGACGCCGAGGATCGACGTCGGCTCGGTGGTCGACGCGCTCCAGATCTGGCGGACGCCATCAGCGGTGCGTGGGACGCGTTGAGAAGCAAGTACCCCGGCGGCGCGGGCTAGCGGCCCGAAGGTCGCCCCTGATCGAGCTGTCGGCCCGGCGACCGAGGGATTCGATCACCCGACGCGGTCCTCCGCGCCTTCCACCGAACCGAAGACCATAGAGTCCTCGACTTTGCTCATTCGGTGAGCGACGGCGTCGAGATAGTAGTTGTGACGGACCCGCCAGTGCCCTCGGGTGCCCGATTTCGGCAGCGCGGCCGGCGAGCGTTGCACGTATCCGGCCGCGAGGTCCCACACCGGTTGTGCGCTCATCGGCTCGGCACCCAGGTGGGGATAGGCACGGGTGTAACCGTTCTCCCGCATGTATCTGACGAGGTTCGCGACCGAACATGCCGTCATGTCGGCCCGCAGTGTCCACGAGGCGTTGGTGTAACCAACCAACCACGCGAGATTGGGGATGTCCTCGAGCAGGTAGCTCTTGAAGACGAACCGGTCGTGGGGTTTCACCTCGTCACCGTCGACCACCAGGCGCGTCCCGCCGAAGCCGAGCAGTTGCAGGCCGGTGGCGGTCACGATGATGTCGGCGCCTAAGTGCCGGCCGGACACCAGTCGTACGCCGGTCTCGTCGAAGCAGTCGATGCGGTCGGTGACCATCTCGACGGAGCCCTCCGTGATGGCGCTGAACAGGTCGGCATCGGGAACCATGCACATGCGCTGGTCCCACGGGTTGTAGGTGGGGTTGAAGTGCACGTCGACCGGATAGTCCTCGGGCAGGTTGGCCGCCACGTTCGCGCGGATCAACTTGCGGCCCAATTTCGGGAACCGGTGCGTGAGGTGCACGATCGCCGCGGTCTGTGTCGCATAACGCCACCGGATCACCCGGTGCGCCGCCCCGGGAGGAAGGAGCTTCCGGACAACGGGTGCGAGGTATTGCTTCTGCTTGGCCGACCAGATGTACGAGGGTGAGCGCTGCAGCATCGTCACGTGCGCCGCCTCGTCGGTGACATTGGGGATCAGGCTCACCGCGGTTGCGCCGCTGCCGATCACGACGATGCGCTTGCCCCGGTAGTCGAGATCCTCCGGCCAGTGCTGTGGATGCACGATCCGGCCCGTGAAGTCCTCTGCCCCGGCGAACCTCGGGGTGTAGGGCCGGTCGTAGTCGTAGTAACCGGTCGCGAAGACGAGGAAACGGCACCGGTAGGTCCTGCGATGCTTTTCGGCACCCTCACCGGCCTCGACGTCCAGTGTCCAGGTGTCGGTGCCCGAGTCCCAGTCGGCGGTCACCACGTGCTGCCCGAAGCGGATGCGGTCAGCGATGCCGAACTTGCGCGCGGTGTGCTCGATGTAGTCCCTGATATCTGCGCCTTCGGCCAGTGCCCCCGGCTTCGCCCACGGCTCGAAGGGGTAACTGAGCGAATAGATGTCGCTGTCGGACCGCACGCCCGGATAACGGAAAAGATCCCACGTCCCGCCGACGCGCTGCCTGCGCTCGAGGACCAGGTAGTCGCAGCCGGGATTCTGCTCGAGGAGCCGATAGGCGCAGTCGATGCCCGACAGTCCCGCCCCGATGATGATCACGTCGTGCGGGTGGTCGTCGCCGTCTGGTGGCGGATCGGGTGCCGGTGAGTCGACCGGTGGGGCAGCCGTGTCCTCGCTCGCGATCGTGTTCGGGGTGTCGTTCGCGGGTGTGTGAGAACTGTCGGCCACGTGGACCTCCTGGTCGAGACGCCCCCCGGTGCTGCCATCATGCAACATTCGTCATCGGATATGAGCGTAATCACACCACTTCGCAGGCGAGGAAGCATCGACGGCTTCCTGTTCCAGGAGACGCGGGCACCGGATGCGGTGGAGGAGTTCAGGGCTGCCGGGGCGCAGTCTTACCGCGATCCAGCGACCCGGGTCAGCGA
>JAEZDV010000241.1 GCA_023417985.1 Actinomycetes bacterium
TGCGCCACCAGCGCCGACTCGATCTCCGCCGTGGACAGGCGGTGCCCGGAGACGTTCATGACGTCGTCGACGCGGCCGAGCACCCACAGGTCCCCGTCCTCGTCGTAGCGCGCACCGTCGCCGGCGAAGTACCAGCCCTGGTCCTCGTAACGCGACCAGTAGGTTTCGCGGTAGCGCTGCGGATCGCCCCAGATGCCGCGCAACATCGCCGGCCACGGCTGGTCGAGCACCAGGTAACCGTTGCCGCCCGGACCGAGCGGGCGGGCTTCGTCGTCGACGATCTTCGCCGAGATTCCGGGCAGGGGTGCCATGGCCGAACCCGGCTTGGTAGCGGTGATCCCGGGCAGCGGGGAAATCATGATCGCGCCCGTCTCGGTCTGCCACCACGTGTCGACGATCGGGGCCTTGCCCGCGCCGATGACGTCGCGGTACCAGCGCCACGCCTCGGGGTTGATCGGTTCGCCGACGCTGCCGAGCAGCCGGATCGACGAGAGGTCGTGCGAGTCCGGGATCTCACGACCCCATTTCATGAACGTGCGGATCAGCGTCGGAGCCGTGTAGTAGATGCTCACGCCGTGCTTCTCGATGATCTCGAAGTGCCGGTGCTGGGTGGGGGAGTTCGGGGTGCCTTCGTAGACGACCTGCGTCACGCCGTTCGACAGCGGCCCGTAGACGATGTAGGTGTGGCCGGTGACCCAGCCGATATCGGCGGTGCACCAGTACACGTCTTGGCCCGCCTTGTGGTCGAACACGTTGTGGTGCGTGTACGAGGCCTGCGTGAGGTAACCGCCGGAGGTGTGGATGATGCCTTTCGGCTTACCGGTGGTGCCCGAGGTGTACAGGATGAACAGCGGGTGCTCGGCGTCGAAGGGCTGCGCTTCGTGCTCGGGCGACGCCTGCGCGACGGTGTCGTGCCACCACAGATCCCGACCCTCGGTCCACTCCACGTCGATCCCGGTGCGCTGCACGACGAGTACGTGCTCGATCGACGCGGCACCGGCGGTCGCCTCGTCGGCCGAGGCCTTCAGGGGTGCTGCCGCCCCGCGCCGCCATTGACCGTCGACGGTGACGAGCAGTTTCGCCTCGGCGTCGTCGATTCGCGAACGGAGTGCGGTTGCGGAGAAACCTGCGAACA
This sequence comes from Actinomycetes bacterium, assembly GCA_023417985.1. Lineage (GTDB taxonomy): Bacteria > Actinomycetota > Actinomycetes > Mycobacteriales > Mycobacteriaceae > Rhodococcus. The sequence continues at coordinate 1,136 of JAEZDV010000241.1, forward strand.
CCACCGAGTGCGTCAGTCCGAGGCGAGCACAGGCGAGCATCGTGACGATCGCCTCGGGGATCATCGGCATGTAGATCGCCACGCGGTCACCGGCGACGAGGCCGAGTTCGGTGAAGGTGTTCGCCGCGCGGGACACCTCGGCCAGCAGGTCGTTGTAGGTCAGCGACCGGGTGTCGCCGGGTTCGCCTTCGAAGTGGATGGCGACCCGATCCCCGTTGCCGGCGAGCACGTGCCGGTCGACGCAGTTGTAGGCGACGTTGAGCTTGCCGCCGACGAACCACTTCGCGAAGGGCGCGTCCGACCAGTCGAGCACCTCGGTCCACGGGGTGGCCCAGTCGAGTCGCTCCGCCTGGGTCGCCCAGAAGCCGAGCCGATCGGCGTCGGCAGCGGCCTGCAACTCCGGACCGGCGTTGGCGGTGGCGGTGAACTCGGCGCTCGGTGGGAAGGCCTGCTGTTCGTGGTCCGGAGCTGCGCTCGTCATGATGCGGGGCACCTTTCGCGTCGTCTGTCGTGGTTCTAGAGAGCGTAATCATCTGTGACGCGCATCGCACCGTTGCGTCGACATCCGGGTGGGCCACATTCGACCATCGGTCGGTTCCGCGCGACGGGTGGTATCGGGGCCGGACGAGTGGCATCCGGCCGGTGGGCATCTTCGTCCCACCGATCGTCGCCGGAGGTGCCGCCGGTACCGTCGGAGACTGTGACCGACCCGCTTGCACCCCTCCTCGACCTGCCCGGCGTGCGCGACGCTGCCGACCGTGCGCGTGACGCGCTCGCGGAGGTCCATCGGCATCGCACCAACCGGCGTGGCTGGGCGAACACCGCCGCCGAGGCTTCGGTGCGAGCTGCCCGAGCCTCCGCGGCGATCGACGGCGGGTCGATGGAGCTTCCCCCGCCGGGTGAATCCGGCGACCCGATCCTCGCCGGTGCGTTGCGTGTCGCGCAGGCGCTCGACGGTGATGCACTCGGCAACATGGTGTCGACGTGGCGCCGGGCGCCGCTCCAGGCGCTGGCCCGGTTGCATCTCCTTGCTGCCGCCGACCTCGTCGACGACGCAACCCTGCTCGGGCGTCCGCGCACCGGAAACGGCGTCGGAGAGCGGCTCGATGCTCTCGCCCAGCTCGTCACGGGTGGTTCGAACGCGCCTGCGCCCGTTCTCGCAGCGGTCGTGCACGGCGAACTGCAGGCGTTGAGACCGTTCGGTGTCGCGGACGGTGTGGTCGCGCGGGCGGCGTCGCGCCTGGTGTGTGTGGCGACGGGTCTCGACACGCGGAACCTCGGTGTGCCGGAGGTTCACTGGATGCGCCGGAGCGATGCGTACCGCAGCGGCATCGAAGGTTTCGCCGCGGGGACCGAGGAGGGCGTCGGCGGATGGGTGATCTTCTGCTGCGGTTCGCTCGAGGCAGGTGCGCGCGAGGCGACCTCGATCGCCGAGGCGTTCGCGGGCTGAGGGCCGGAGCGCCGGCGGCCGGAGATCGAGACATGGAAAGCGGGTGACCCGTCGATATCGAATCGGCGTACCACCCGCTGACACGGACGGACCGCGTTACCATGCGTGCTCAAATGGGTTGTGTCTCAACGGCCTCGGCGATGATACGACTATCTCCGGCCGACCCCGCAACGGGTGCGGGATCCAAACCCTCGAAGAGACGTAACTCGCAGGCCCACAACGCTTCTGCCCTTATAGTGGCATCGGCTCCGCGTGGGTACTCGGTGTCCGTGCTGGGAACTCCGGTCGGGAGACCGAACCTTCTCTTCTGGCCCGCTCTTGGCCTTCCGGTGTTCCGTAACTCCTTTGTACCCCCGTCCGCTGGGTGAGGCAAGACCCTTTGTTGTCACATCTTCCTGCCACCGCTCTGCAGAGGTCGTCCTCGATCGCGTTGCTGCGGTTCGGCATTCGGGTAGCGCCGAGGTAGCCGAGCGGGAGCCGGCCGGCGGTGGCGCGGAGGCGATCTTCAGTGGCACAGCGCGGCATGCGAGCGACGTGCGAACCTGCTCGAAATGCCGAGGATCAGCGCGATCGCACCCACGATCGCTCCCGCCGTCCAGAGCGCGCGTGGTGAGGCAGGGATGCGCCGCTTCAGCGGAACGGGAAGGCTGAATCGCAATATCGGCCAATTGTTTTCGGTCGCCACGCGGCGAAGCGACCGACCGGGATTGACGACCCGGGGGTTGCCCACGGCCAGGAGCATCGGTAGATCGGTCGCGGAATCGGAGTATGCGTAGCTCTGTGTCAGGTCGTATCCGTAACGATCCGACAGATCCCGGATCGCGACGGCCTTCGCCTCACCGAAGCAGTAGAACTCGAGTTCGCCGGCGTACCGGCCGTCGACGATCCGCATGCGGCTACCCACGCTGTGGGAGGCGCCGAGCGCCTCCGCGATCGGGGTGACGACCTCCTCGCCCGACGCCGACACGATGATCACGTCGTGCCCGCGCGCCCGGTGGTCGGCGATCAGGTCCTTCGCCTCCGCGTAGACCAGGGGAGTGACCACTTCCTGCAGGGTCTCGTCGACGATCGACCTGATCTGCTCGACGTCCCACCCCTCGCACATGTGCGCGATGTGCTCGCGCATTCGCTCGATGCGGTCCTGGTCGGCTGCGGACAGTACGTACAACAGCTGTGCGTAGCTGCTCTCGAGCACCGCGCGGCGGCTGAGGAGTCCTTCGTTGAAGAAGGGGCGCGTGAAGGCGAGGACACTCGATTTCGCTATCACGGTCTTGTCGAGGTCGAAGAAGGCGGCGATGCGACCGCCGGCGGACGAATCCACTGTCGAGATGCCGGTGCTCGAGTTCCCGGACGCGTCAGTCACGACCACCACAATAGGTGCCGGTGGGCAGGTCGTGGGGGACGCGAGTGGTCCTCGCCACGCCGGTGGATCAAGTTGCAGACAGCGTGCACGTTCGGTGTACTATCACGAATGCCCGGATCCGTCCGGGTTGTGTTCAGCCCGACCCCCCGGGGCTGAACACAGACGACCCTCGCCTCCTCCCCCCTGGCGAGGGTCGTCCTCTGTTTCGGCCCTTTTCACGGGCGCAGGCAGCTCACCACCGGGCCGCATGTCGGTACGCCCGGCGACCGGTGGTTGTCCACAGCGATCCGGGTTGTCCCCAGATCTCGGCGCCGGCCCTGCTACGGCTGCCCGCGGTATCTCGTCGCCCTCATTCTGGGCGTATGACCAACGTCCTCGGACTGACCGACGACCCCACCCTGATGGCCGCGCTGCGCCGTGTCGCTGCGGCCGCGGACCGTGAACTCTGCGAAGCTTCCGCGCCGACCACCCGACGGGTCTGGGCCGACGCCGCCGTCGTGGTGGTCGACCACGCTGCAGCGCTGGCGTGTGCGGCCGAACTTCCGCGGCGGTCGGGTGTCGTGCTCGTCTGTTCCGGGGTTGCCGATCTGCGGGAGTGGCAGGCTGCAGCGGTCGTGGGGGCCGAACACGTCCTGGGATTACCCGACGGGGAAGTGGAGTTGCTCGCCGTCATCGGTGCGGCCGCCGAACCCGAGGAATCCGGTGGCACCGTGCTCGCCGTCGTCGGAGGTTCCGGTGGGGCGGGAGCATCGACGTTCGCTGCTGCGCTGGCGTGGTCGGCCGTCCGGCAGGACACGGGTCGGGACGTGCTGCTCGTCGACGCCGACCCCTACGGCTGCGGTCTGGACGTGCTGACCGGACTCGAGGAACGTCCCGGCGTGCGGTGGTCCGGGCTCACCGTGGAGGGCGGACGGATTTCTGCCCGTGCTCTGCGCGACGCGGTACCCACCTGGACGCACGGCGTCGGGGTGCTGTCCGCGGACCGGGAGTCCCGAACGCAACTCAACGCCGGCGCGGCGACGGCCGTCGTCGACGCGGTACAACGCTCCGGGACGACGGTGATCGTCGACGTGGGGCGTGCCTTCGAGCCGGTGGCGGACGCGCTGGTGTCCCTCGCCGAACTCGTCGTGGTGGTCGTGCCCGCCAGGGTCGGCGCAGTGCTGTCGGCTGCGCGGATCGCCGATCGCCTCGTCGAACGTGGGGTTGCCGCGGGTCTCGTCGTCCGAGGGCCGGCCCCCGGTGGACTCACGCCGACGGACGTCGCGGAAGTGACCGGCTTACCCGTCCTGGCGTCCATGCGGCCCGAACCCGGTCTGGCCGAGGCGCTCGAACGTGGCGGCCTCCGCCTGCGGGCGCGGTCACCACTCCTCGGTGCCGCTGCGGACGTGCTCGCCCCGGTCGGTCCGGCCGGTCCGAGGCCGCGGTGGATCGCGTGACGGCGGGCCTCGCCCCGGGCCTGCTCGACCGCGTCCGCGCACGTCTCGCGAGCGAACCGGGGGACCTCACGCCTGCTCGCGTTGCCGCGGCGCTGCGCACCGAAGCCGGGGGCGTGCTCGGCGACTCGGATCTACTCACCGCACTCCGGCACCTCCAGACCGAACTCACCGGTGCCGGTCCACTCGAAGAACTCCTCGGCGACCCCGCAGTCACCGATGTTCTGGTCACCGCACCCGACAAGGTGTGGGTGGATCGCGGGTCCGGACTGCAACTGACGGAGGTGACGTTCTCCGACGAAACTGCGGTGCGCCGGCTCGCGCAGCGTCTCGCACTGTTTGCTGGAAGACGGCTCGACGACGCGCAGATGTGGGTGGACGGCAGGTTGCCCGGCCACGGCGAGTTCGGAGTCCGGCTGCACGCGGTGCTCTCACCCGTCGCACAGGGCGGAACGTGTCTGTCGCTCCGGGTGCTGCGGCCCGCCACCCAGGGACTCGACGCGTTGCGGGAGCGCGGTGCCGTCCACGACGACGCGTACCGGTTACTGCTGCGCATCATTCGCGCGCGACTCGCGTTCCTCGTGGTCGGGGGCACCGGCGCCGGAAAGACAACGTTGCTTGCGGCACTGCTCGGAGCAGTGGATCCCCGGGAGCGGATCGTCTGTGTCGAGGACGCTGCCGAACTCGTACCCGCACACCCACACGTCGTCCGGTTGGTCGCGCGCGCACCCAACGTGGAAGGCGTCGGGGAGGTGACCGTACGCGACCTCGTCCGGCAGGCGCTGCGCATGCGACCCGACCGCATAGTCGTCGGGGAAGTGCGCGGGGCAGAGGTCGTCGACCTCCTGACGGCTTTGAACACCGGGCACGACGGCGGTGCCGGCACCGTGCACGCCAATTCCCCGGACGAGGTGCCGGCCCGCCTGGAGGCACTCGCGGCGCTGGGCGGCCTCGACCGTTCGGCGCTGCACAGTCAGCTCGTGGCTGCGGTCCAGGTGGTGCTCCACGTGCATCGCAGCCCGGGAGGAACGCGACGCCTCGTCGAGATCGGCGTCGTCGAACGTGATCCCGTTTCCGGAGTGGTCGTGTCGCCGGCGTGGACTCACGACGACGGGCCCCTGGCAGGAATGGCTGCGCTCGACGGCGCGCTGCGCCGGAGGGATGTCCCGTGACCGCCGCGATGCTGTGTCTCGCCGCTGCGCTGCTCGTAGTTCCGGGTTCGCCTGCGGCGCAACGTATCCAGATCCGGCGCTGCCGCAATCTCCCTGTGTTCCGGCATCGAGGGGTGGCCGTCGCTGCTGCCGGTGTGGCGCTGAGTCTGCTCGCGGGTGTCGCGCCGGCGCTGGCCGCAGCGGCCGTCGCCGCGACCACCCTGGTGCGACTGCGCCGGAGACGAAGTGCCGCGCGACTCGACCTCCACCGGCGGATGCTGTTGTCCGGTCTCGAGACGGTGATCGCGGACCTACGGGTCGGTGCGCATCCGGCCGACGCCTGCGACACCGCAGCACGCGAGACCACCGGGCCCGCAGCAGATGCGTTCCGGGTCGCGGCGGCTCGCGCGCGACTGGGCGGTTCGGCCGCGGACGGCTTGCGGTCGTCGGCTCCGGGCGACGGTCCCGACGGTCTGGCCGGAAATCTGGCACGGCTCGCGGACGCATGGACCGTGTCGGATCGTCACGGTCTCGCTCTTGCCGAACTTCTGGCTGCGGCTCGCACAGACCTCTCCGCCAGGATGCGGATTCGCGCGCGCACCGACGCGGGTCTGGCGGGCGCTCGTGCCACAGCTACCGTTCTCGCGGGGCTACCTCTGCTCGGCGTGGGTCTCGGCCAGATGATGGGCGCAGCGCCCGTCGAGATCCTGCTCTCCGGCGGTCTCGGTGGAATGCTCCTGGTCGGGGGCACGGTGCTGGCGTGCGCGGGACTCTTGTGGACCGACCACATCGCCGAACGGGTCAGCGCGTGACAGCCTCCGTTGCCGCCGTGTGTGCCGCCGCGGCCCTGCTCGTTCTTCCCGTGCCGGAAGGCAATGCACGTCTGAGACATACGAAAACGGTGCTGAGTCCGGCACTTCCGTCCGGACGTCCCGACCCGAATGCAGTCCCGGCTGCATTCGACCTGTTCGCTGCGTGTCTCCGAGCCGGAATGCCGGCCGCGACCGCCGCCCGGGTCGTGGCGGATTCGGCGCCGCCCGGATTCGCGGCGGCGCTACGCCGGGGTGCAGACAGGCTCGCCCTCGGTGCCGACCCGGCCGATGCGTGGGACGGCGGGGCCGGCGACGACGAGTTGCTCGACGACTTCGCACGAGCCGCCCGGCGATCCGCCAAATCGGGTGCTCCGCTCTCGGACACGGTGGCGGAACTGGCCGTCCGGTACCGAGCCGAAGCCGAGGACCGCATTGCCGCCGACATCGAGCGGGCAGGCGTGCTCGTCGCCGGCCCGCTGGGGTTGTGCTTTCTACCTGCCTTCGTGTGTCTCGGCATCGTGCCGGTCGTGATCGGCCTGGCCAGGGACGTGCTCGGAGGCGGGCTGCTGTGAAACGTCGGCGCGGACCGTCCGTGCTGCAGGAAGGGGGAGTAATGCGCACCATCGATGTTCGGGGGATTCGGAGCCGCTTGTCGGATCTCGTAGTCCAGGACGACGGCATGTCCACCGCGGAATACGCGATAGGAACTATTGCGGCAGCAGCTTTCGGTGCCGTTCTGTACACCGTCGTCACCGGCGACTCGATCGTGTCGGCGTTGACCGGCATCGTCGAACGCGCGCTCAACACAGCCGTGTGAGGCGCGGGAACCCGAACTGCGGTAGCCGCGAGGCGATTCCGGCCCGTCCGCCAGGGGACGCCGGCGGCGTCACCGTGGAGGCGGCGCTCGCGATCGCAAGTCTTGTCACCGTGCTGGTCCTGTGTCTCGGGGCGGTGCTGAGCATCGCCTACCAGGTGAGGTGTCACGACGCAGCGCGTGAGGCGGCGCGGCTCGCGTCGCGAGGAGACCCGGCGCGGGCGGTAGAGGTGGCCGTCCGCGTCGCACCTCCCGACGCGCATGTCGCGTTGCGGGAGGAAGGCGATCTGATCGTGGCTGTCGTGACAGTGGACAGCCCGCTGCTTCCGCTGCTGACTTTGACGGCAGAGGCGGTGTCGGTGGTGGAACCCGAGGGTTTGCGATGACCCGGCAACGGTTTTCTGCCGACGACCAGGGGAGCGCGAGCGTGATCGGCTGCGCCGTGATGGCTGCCCTGATCGCGATCACCGCGACGTTGCTGCACGTCGGGTCGGTCGTCGTCGCACGTCACCGTGCACAGGCGGCGGCCGATCTGTCGGCGCTGGCGGTTGCCTCCGCTCTCGATCGAGGTGTCGTCGCGGCCTGCGAGGTGGCCGAACCGATCACGTTGCGGATGGACGTGCAAGTCCGGCGATGCGAGATCGACGGCTGGTATGCGGTGTTCGAGGTGACGGCTGCGGTGTCGTCGCTTTTCGGTGGTGAAGTGGCAACAGCGGTGGCGCGAGCCGGTCCGGCTGAGGCGTCCGGATAGTGAGAAACAGCGTCCGACAGGCCCATCGGTAACATTGTGACACCCATCACATGTGATGGGTGTCACACCTATTTCGACGGGTCGGAAAAGTGCGTCGATCGGGAGGTTTGAAACCGCACAAATGCGATGTACTGCTGTGATGGCGTCGACTGTTGTCGCGGACGTCGTCTCGGCCTGCCCGTCCTCCCGAGGCGACTCGACCGCGGCGCGTTACCGCAGCATGACAGCGGGCCTCGAGGCTTTCCCTACGCCGGGGGAGAACGTTGCCCTCGCTAGGCGTGTGTCTAGAGTCAACCGACGTTCCGGGCTGCACGCCATCCGTGTGGCTCACACCGACACCGTGGATCATCGCGGACTTCGTAGACGGCGACGTCTCGTTGGGGCTGAGGAAGGGTTGATTTTGAGGATCAAGCGCGCGATCGCGGTCGTGTCGGTGGGCTTCGTAGCCGTCGGCATGCTCGCGGCCTGCGGCAGCGATACTGCTGCCGGTAGTAGTGAGGGCACGTACAGCCTGTACATCATGCAGCCCGAGAACCCACTGGTTCCGGGCAACACCACCGAGAGCGAGGGCAACCAAGTCCTCAAGGCTCTGTTCACGCCCTTGGTGAACTACAACGACGAGACCAGCGAGGTCGAGTACACCGGCGTCGCCGAGTCGGTCGAGTCCGAGGACCAGGTCAACTGGACCATCAAGCTGAAGCCGGGCTGGACGTTCCACGACGGAACCCCCGTCGACGCAAAGTCGTATGTCGATGCGTGGAACTACACCGCGCTGAGCACCAATGCTTACGGCGCGTCGTACTTCTTCGAGAACGTCAAGGGCTACGACGAGCTGCAGGGCGCCGAGGGCGGCGAGCCGACCGCGACCACCATGTCCGGCATCGAGGCAGTCGACGACACCACCATCTCGGTCCAGCTCAAGGAGCCGTTCGCGATCTACCCGATCACCCTCGGGTACTCGGCGTTCATGCCCCTGCCCGAAGCCTTCTTCTCCGATCCCGAAGCCTACGGCCGTCGGCCGATCGGCAACGGCCCGTTCAAGGCCGACGAGGACTTCGTCGACGGGCAGGGCTTCACCGTCACCAAGTACGAGGACTACGCCGGTGAGAACGCCGCGAAGTCGGACGGCGTGCAGTTCAAGGTCTACACCGAACTGGCGACCGGCTACACCGACGTCCAGGCCGGTGGCCTCGACGTGATGCTGGACCTGCCGCCGGACGCGTGGGCCACCGCCCGCGATCAGTTCGGTGATCGTTATGTCGAGCGTGCTCGCCCCGACATCACCTCGCTCAGCTTCCCCACCTACGACCCGCGTTTCTCCGATCCGCGTGTCCGCGAAGCGTTCTCCATGGCTATCGATCGTGGGGCCATCACCGAGGCGATCTTCACCGACACTCGTACGCCGGCCAAGTCCTTCGCCTCTCCCGTCGTCGACGGGTACCGCGAGGACGCCTGCGGCGCCAAGTGCGAGCTGAACGTCGAGCAGGCCAACAAGCTTCTCGACGAGGCCGGTTTCGATCGCAGCCAGCCGGTGGACCTGTGGTTCAACGCAGGTGCTGCACACGACACCTGGATGACCGCAATCGGTAACCAGATCCGCACCAACCTCGGTATCGAGTATGTGCTGCGCGGCGATCTGCAGTTCGCCCAGTACCTGCCGCTGCAGGACGAGAAGGGCATGACCGGCCCGTTCCGTTTCGGCTGGATCATGGACTACCCGTCGCTGTACAACTTCCTCGCGCCGGTGTACAGCACGGCGGCACTGCCGCCTGCAGGCTCGAACAACACGTTCTACAGCAACCCCGAGTTCGACGCGGCCCTCTCGGCCGGTAACAACGCCGACTCGCTCGAGGCTGCCACGGTGGAGTACCAGAAGGCCGAGGACATCCTGGTCCGCGACCTGCCGTCCGCGCCGCTGTTCTACGGGCTGAACCAGGCCGTCTACAGCGACCGTGTGAGCGACGTGAAGATCGATGCGTTCGGTGACATCGTGGTCGAAGACGTCACGGTCAACTGAGTGACGAGTGGTGGGGTGCCTCGCTCTGTCGGGGCACCCCATCACGCGTGTTGGACGTTCTGTTCCGTATAGGAGAACCCAGTGGGTCGCTTCATCACGCGCCGATTGCTGCTGACCATCCCGGTCCTGATCGGCGCCTCTTTTCTGATTTTCGCGATGGTGTACGCCCTTCCGGGCGACCCCATCCGCGCGCTCGCGGGCGATCGCCCGCTTGCCCCCGCCGTCATTGCGCAACTCCGTGCCCAGTACAACCTCGACGATCCGTTCTTCGTCCAGTACATCAAGTACGTCGGCGGACTTCTCCAGGGCGACTTCGGTTCCGACTTCTCCGGACGGCCTGTGCTCGACACGATCGCGCAGCGACTGCCGGTCACCATGCAGTTGACGGCAGTGGCCGTCGCCTTCGAGGTTCTCATCGGCATCACGGCCGGTGTGCTCGCGGCCCTGCGCCGTAACTCGTTCTTCGACAACCTGGTTCTCGTCTCCTCGACGCTGCTGGTGTCCGTCCCGGTGTTCGTTCTCGGCTTCGTCTCGCAGTACTTCCTCGGATACAAACTGGGTCTGTTCCCGATCGCCGGTATCAACAAGGGCTGGTACAGCTTCCTGCTGCCCGGCCTGGTGCTCGCGTCGCTGTCCATGGCGTACGTCGCGCGACTGACCCGCACAGCCGTGTCCGAGTCGATGGCCGCCGACTACATCCGCACCGCTCGGGCAAAAGGTATCGGACGGCGCCGCATCGTGGTGCGGCATGCCCTGCGCAACAGCTTGATTCCCGTGGTCACGTTCATCGGTGCCGACATCGGCGCGCTCCTCGGCGGTGCCATCATCACCGAATCGGTGTTCAACATTCCAGGACTGGGCCGCGCGATCTTCGACGCCGTACAGAACCAGGAAGGTGCGGTGGTCGTCGGCATCGTCACGCTGATGGTGTTCTTCTACATCTTCTTCAACCTCGTCGTGGACGTGCTGTACGCATTCCTCGACCCCCGGATCAGATACGAGTAGTGGTATGGATTCCAATAATGCCGAGGCAGCCCGTACACACGCCGTGCAGGAAGGCGAGCCGGGCAATGTCATGACCGGTGAGGCCGTCGAGCTCGTCGGCCAGGCGAGCCTGTGGGGCAACGCGTGGAAGAAGCTTCGCCGCAGTGCGTTCTTCTGGTTCGGCGCGGTCATCACAGCCCTTCTGGTGCTCATGGCGCTGATGCCGCAAGTGTTCGCCCGCGGAATCGATCCTCGGGCGTGCGACCTGTCGGACACCCGCCTGCCACCGAGTGCGCAGCACTGGTTCGGGACGGATCTACAGGGCTGCGACTATTACGCGAACGTGATCTACGGTGCCCGCGTCTCCCTGAGCATCGGCCTGCTCGCCGTCATCGGGGTTCTGATCGTCGGCGTGCTGATCGGTGCCCTCGCAGGCTATTTCGGCGGTGTACTCGACAGCGTGCTCGCTCGTTTCACCGATATCTTCTTCGGCATCCCGCTCCTGCTCGGTGCGTTGGTGCTGCTGACGGTGACGACCGAGCGGACCGTCTGGACCGTGGCGCTGGCCCTGGTCACCTTCGGCTGGATGACCGCGATGCGCCTGGTGCGCTCGTCCGTCATCGCGATCAAGGAGAGCGAGTACGTGCAGGCAGCCCAGGCGCTGGGAGCCTCGACCTTCCGCATCCTGGTCCGGCACATTCTGCCCAATGCGTTGACCCCCGTTCTGGTCTACGCCACGATCGCCGTCGGCACGTTCATCGCCGCCGAATCGGCATTGTCGTACCTCGGCATCGGTCTTCAGATGCCGGCCATGTCGTGGGGCCTGCAGATCAACCTCGGCCAGAACTACATCTCGACCTCGCCGCACCTGGTGCTGTTCCCGGCAGCGTTCCTGTCGGTGACCGTGCTGGCCTTCATTCTCATGGGTGATGCGCTGCGTGATGCGCTCGACCCGAAACGGAGCTGACGCAATGAGTCTCGTCGACACGAGTGAGAAGACCACGTCCGACACCGCGATTCTCGGGGTGTCCGGTCTGACCATCGATTTCGAGGTGGACAAGACCTGGAAAACGGCCGTACGCGACGTCTCGTTCGAGGTGGCGCGGGGAGAGATCCTCGCGATCGTCGGCGAATCCGGTTCGGGTAAGTCCACGACGGCGATGGCGGTGCCGGGTCTGCTCGCCGACAACAGCCGGGTCACCGGCAGCATCACCCTCGACGGCCGCGAACTCGTCGGCCTGACGGAACGCGAGCTGAACTCTGTGCGCGGCAAGGATATTGCCGTGATCTTCCAGGAGCCCATGACGGCCCTGAATCCCGTCTACACGATCGGGTGGCAGATCACCGAGGCCATTCGCTCGCACTCCGACGTGTCGAAGGCGCAGGCCAAGGAGCGCGTGATCGAGTTGCTCCGGCTCGTGGATATGCCCGAACCCGAGAAGCGGGTGCAGTACTACCCGCATCAGCTCTCAGGTGGGCAACGCCAGCGTGCGATGATCGCCCAGGCCCTGGCATCGGAGCCGTCGGTGCTCATCGCCGACGAGCCCACCACCGCGCTCGACGTCACCGTGCAGGCGGAGATTCTGCAGCTGATGCGGGATCTGCGCGAGCGGGTGGATGCGGCGATCGTGCTCATCACGCACGACATGGGCGTGGTGGCCGACATGGCCGACCGGATGATCGTCATGCGAGACGGTGCCATCGTCGAGCAGGGCACTGCGGACCAGATCTTCAACAAGCCGGAACATGCCTACACCCGGGAACTGCTCGCGTCGGTGCCTCACCTGGGCTCACGGGTGGGCGAAGCCGGCACCGACGACACTCCCGACGTGCAGTACGCGCTCGAAATCACCGATGCGGTGATCGAGTACCCCGGTGCGCGGCGCAACAGTGGTTTCCGCGCGGTGGACGGGGTCAGCCTCAACATCGAGCCCGGTGAGGTCGTCGGACTCGTCGGTGAATCCGGCTCGGGCAAGTCGACCATCGGCAAGGCCGCAGTCGGGTTGCTGAAGTTGCATTCCGGTTCGTTGTCCGTCGCCGGCACCGACATCACGAAGATGTCGACGCGCGATCTGCGTGCGGTGCGGCGCAAGGTCGGCATCGTGTTCCAGGATCCGGGTTCGTCGCTCAATCCGCGCTGGCCGATCGGGCAGTCCATCAGTGAGCCGATGTTGCTGCACAGCGAGATGGACCGCACCCAGCGGGACAAGAAGGTCGAGGAGCTGCTCGATCAGGTCCGGCTGCCGCGGGACATGCGCAACCGGTATCCGCATCAGCTCTCCGGCGGACAGCGGCAGCGCGTGGGCATCGCGAGGGCGCTCGCTCTCGAACCGACGTTGCTCGTGGCGGACGAACCCACGTCCGCGCTGGATGTGTCCGTGCAGGCGAAGGTGCTCGAGCTGTTCAAGGAACTGCAGCGTGAATACGGTTTCGCCTGCTTGTTCATCAGTCACGATCTCGCCGTGGTCGAGGTACTCGCCCGGCGAATCGCCGTGATGCGCTCCGGCAAGCTCGTCGAGTTCGACCGGACCGATCGCATCCTGCGGTCTCCGGCGGATCCGTACACCAAGCGGTTGTTGGCAGCGGTCCCCGTCCCCGATCCGGTCGAGCAGGCGAAGCGACGCGAGGAGCGCGCGGCGTTGCTGGCGGCGGAGAGGGCAGAGGGCGAGAAAGCGCCGGTGTCCTGACGAGGTAGCCCGGTTTCAGTCCTGGGTGCCGATCGCGTCGAGCACGGCAGTCAGGACGAGAACCGCGCCCGCCTTGTCGAGCGGATCGTTTCCGTTACCGCACTTGGGCGAATACACGCAGGAGGGGCAACCCGAGACGCACTCGCAGGCTGCGACGGCGTCCCGGGTTGCCTCGAGCCAGCGCGAGATACGGTGGTAGCCTCGCTCGGCGAATCCGGCACCGCCCGGCTGCCCGTCGTAGACGAACACGGTGGGAAGTCCCGTGTCGGGGTGGAGGTCCGTCGAGACCCCGCCGATATCCCCACGGTCGCACGTAGCCACGAGGGGGAGTAGACCGATCGCCGCATGTTCGGCAGCGTGCAGCGCCCCCGGGATACGGTCGGCCGTGAGACCGATCCGGGAGAGCAATCCGGGATCGACGGTGTACATCACCGCGCGGGTGGCAAGGGTCTGCTCGGGCATGTCCAGCGGAATCTGATCGAGCACCTCGCCGGACGGCAGCCGCCGCAGATAGGCGACCACCTGATGGGTCACCTCGACATGCACCGCCGCGACGGTGACCGCGCCGTGGTCTCGTTGTTCGTCGATCGAGATGCAGCAGATCTCCGTGACTTCGCGTGCGCTGGTCGACCATTCGGGATCTTCCGCGTGAACGAGCGCGATCCCGTCGTCGAGGTGCAATTCGTCGACGACGAAGGATTCGCCGCGGTGCAGATGGACTGCGCCGGGATGCATCGTCGCGGGTGCGCGGTTGCCCTCGACGGTGCCGAGCATCCGTCCGGTATCCGCCTCCACGATCGCGACCTGACCGCCGATTCCGCCGCGAATGTCGATGTCTGCGTGCGGATGCGTTCCGGGCGTGACGAACCAGCCGTGCGGACGTCTCCTGATCGAACCTTCCTCGGCGAGCCGGGTGAGAACGTCCCAGGCTCCGTACTCCTCGACCTCGGCGTCGCTCAGCGGCAGTTCCGAAGCGGCACAGAGTAATTCCGGACCCAGGACGTACGGGTTCGTCGGGTCGGTCACCGTCGACTCGACGGGTTTGCCAAGCAACGCCTGCGGGTGGTGCACCAGATACGTGTCGAGAGGATCGTCCCGGGCGACCAGCACGACGAGCGACCCCTGCC
>JAEZDV010000131.1 GCA_023417985.1 Actinomycetes bacterium
TTGTGTCCGGGGGTCGTGGGTATTTCGGCTTCTCGGCTGGGCGATCAGCCGGTAGTCGAGTCAGCGCAGCGTGATCTGGCGGCTGCGGATGCCGTCGCGCGAGCGGAGTTCGGACGACGTGAGCGGCTCGTCCACCGCGAGGGCCTCGTCGAGGCGTGCGCCCAGTTCGAGGACCGGAGTCACCCATTCGTCGGGGTGCTTCTCCCGGTCGAGGTCGAACACCGGGACCAGCAGGCCGTGGGTACGGAACGATCCGGCGAAGCGCGATCCCTCACCGAGGTGCAGGCCGCCCGCCGCATGCACCCTCGACATCGCTGCCATGAGCGCATCCTCGTCCTCGGGCCGGACCCACCGCAGGTGCGCCTTCTCCCCCGGGTCCACCCACCACGCGCCGACCAGTCCGTCACCGTCGAGACGGGCGGACGGCAGCACCGCGCTGTTGGCGTGCTGCACGGTGTGTGCGATGTCCTGGCTCGGCTCGACGCCGGCCGGAATCCACCAGTTGAAGTCCTGGTGCACGGTGATCGGGGGAACGACGGTCGCGTCGAGCAGGTCGACAAGCCGCGGGGTCCGGTCGTCCACCGTCGCGGTCTGCAACGAGTTTCCGGGCTCGGCGGTGCGTGCCCACTCGATGGCGGCGGCAAGTTCCCCGGCCGGATCCGGGCCGTATCCACTCGCGAGTTGCAGGCCGACGTACGCGACGGTCTCGTCGCCTTCTTCACGGACCAGTGCCGCGACGCCGCCCGGCAGGATGGTCGCGCCGAGGATCTTGCGTCCGCTTTCCGTCAGCGGGAGGTCGACGAGGGCGGACGGGACGAACTCGCGCAGCGCCACCAGGTCGCATTCGAATGCGAGGCCCTCGAACGGCCGCGCGGACGCGGCAACGGCCGCTTCCCGCTCGAGACGGCGCGCTTCGAGCTTGGCGGCACGGTTGGCGCCGGGCTTGGGTCCGCTGTTTCTCTTGCTCTTCTTGGCCACGGCGCCAAACTACACGCCCGGCAATTCCGCCCGGTCTATACGCCGTGAGCAGCGTCGAGTTGCAACCTCGTGCGCCCCGGGTGGTTGGTGGCCACCCACCCGACGCCGAGTTCGCGGCACAGTTCGACGTCGGCGGGGTCGTCGACGGTCCAGCAGTACGTCGCGCGGCCGGACGCTGCCGCACGGTCGACGAGATCGCGGTGTTCCCGCAACGTCATGATCGACGGTCCGATCGCGGTGGCCCCGACCGTGGTGGCGGCACTGCCCCGGAGGTACCGGGACGTCTCCCCGAGCAACACCGTGGGCAGCAGCGGAGCGGCGCGCCGGACCCGCCAGACCGCGCTTCCGGCGAAGGACATCACCACGACACGGGAGAAGTCGGCGGACGCCGGCGTCGCGAGTCCGAAGCTCGCCAGCGCCTCGAGAAGCTTCGCCTCGACGAGGGCGCCGTAGCGGACGGGGTGCTTCGTCTCGACGAAGAGTTTGACCGGCACACTCGTCCAGTCCATGACGAGTTCGAGCAGCCGGTGCAGGGTCAGCAGTTCAGCGGGTTCGCCGGGCTTGCCGTAGTCGTATTCGGACAGCTCGGCGAGGGTCATCTCGCTCACCGCGCCCGTCCCGTTCGACGTGCGGTCGATCGTGCGGTCGTGGATGCACACGAGATGACCGTCGCTGGTGAGCCGCACGTCGCATTCGAGGCCGTCGGCACCCTCCGCGAGCGCGAGTTCGTACGCCGCGAGGGTGTGTTCCGCCTTGGCCGCCGACGATCCACGATGCGCCACGACCCGGGGACGGCCCACGGCGCTCACCTGCTCGCCATCGCTTCCGGTGCGTCGGCGTCCTCGTTGCTGGAATCGGCCTCGGCCGCATCGGCGGTCGCATCCGGCGCGTCGTCCACGTCGGGTGCGGTTGCTGCGCGCGGCACGATCGGGGCGATGGGCGCGTAGGCGGGGCCGGTGGCGGGCGTGAATCTCCGATGACGCAGCGGGCGACCCCAGATGTCGGTTCCGTCGAACAACCGCACCACGTGCAGGGTCGACAACGCGACCATCGCGGCCACCGCCGCAGCGCATGTGGCGAGCAGCACCCCGTCGGCGCGCGCCTGCAACGTGTCGAGCTGACGCCACAACAGCATCACGACGAACAGAACCGCATCGAGTATCCACAGGGTCCACCAGATGCGGATCGCCCGCAGCAACCGGGGGTCGCGGCCGGCGACTTCGGTGAGGAACACCCCCGGCATCGCGAGGTTGACTCCGGGAACGAGGACACCGAGCAGGAGCGTGAGCGGTGGACGGGGGTCGGTCTCTCCGCGTTCGGCGAAGACGTATCGACGCAGATAGGACAGCCTCAGGGCACACGCCACGGCAGCGGCGAGTGCGATGAGCGGTGCAGCCACCTGCGTTGCCCAGACCGCGGCGTCGGATACCGCCAGCACGAGCGGATCGACGAGCCGGGTCCGGTTGAAGACCAGAATCCCGTAGCGGAACGCTTCGGCCAGCGCCGCCAGCCCGAACACGACCGCCGCACCGACGAGCAGCGTGGGCGCGAGATCGGCGAACGCCTCGCCACGGCTCGCTTCGTCTTCTTCGTCGACGGGCACCGGATCGGTCAGGCCCCATCGCGGTATCTCGCGGTACGCAGGCGTGGGATCCATCGGCCGGGTGCGGGTGGAACGCTTGCCCGCGCCGGCCGGCCCGGCCGGGCGCGCGACCCAGCGGAAGTTACGGCGCGACGGAGGAACCGGGGCATCCGCAGGGACGGGTGAGAGGAGGACACCCCGGCAGGACGGGCACCACTGCCGGGGCTGATAGGTCACCGGCCAGCGGTTCTCACAGCGAACGCAGATCTGGTAGGCGGCCATCAATAGATCTTCGCGGGTTCGTCACCGTCGGACACCAAGGGGAGACCACTCTTCTGCCACGCCACCATGCCACCGTTGACCTGAACAGCGTCGTACCCGATGCGATTGAGGTATTCGACGGCGCCGAGCGAGCGTCCACCCTGGCGGCACACCACGTACACCTCGGCATCGATCTCGATGTCGTCGAGTCGGGCCGGAACGTCGGCCAGGGGAATGTGTACTGCACCGGGGGCGTGTCCGAGGGCCCATTCGTCGTTTTCCCGTACGTCGAGGAGCACGGCGGCGGCGCTCGTCGCGGGCACCTCGTCCACAGACACGGAGGGGACGTCGGAAAAGCTCACGTTCCCAATAGTGGCACGTGCTGTAGGGCGATGCAGCCGACGACACCACGCCCTGCTGTCCCGTCACTTTCCGATGCGGCATGCGCTGGAGTTATCCACAGTTTCCACAGGTTCATCCCCAGGCACTACACGGGGTGGGGACGCCGACTTGGGATACGTCACAGTGGACCGATTTCTTCGGGACGAAGCCGAATCCGGAGCACCTGAAATGATGGATGCATGGAACTACGAATCTTCACCGAACCGCAGCAGGGTGCCACGTACGACGACCTCCTCGCCGTGGCACAGACGGCCGAACGGCTCGGGTACGGCGCATTCTTCCGTTCCGACCACTACCTGGCCATGAACGCCGACGGACTGCCGGGACCCACGGACGCGTGGATCACCCTGGCCGGTCTCGCACGCGACACGTCGACGATCCGGCTCGGCACCCTCGTCACCTCGGCAACGTTCCGTTATCCCGGTCCGCTCGCCATCGCCGTCGCACAGATCGACGCAATGAGTGGTGGCCGCGTCGACTTCGGTTTCGGCGCAGGATGGTTCGAGGAAGAGCACCTCGCCTACGGAATCCCGTTCCCCGCGCTGAAGGACCGTTTCGACCGCCTCGAGGAGTCGCTGGCCGTTATCACCGGCCTGTGGGACACGCCGGTCGGTGAGACCTTCTCGTACGAGGGCAAGCACATCCGGATCGAAAACTCCCCGGCGCTGCCGAAGCCGCAACAGCGCCCGCACCCGCCGATCGTGATGGGCGGCGCGGGTAAGAAGCGCACTCCCGCCCTCGCGGCCCGGTACGCCGACGAATTCAACGTGCCGTTCATGTCGGCCGACGACACCGCGACGCTGTTCGAACGCGTCGCGGGTGCCTGCCGGGACGCGGAGCGCGATCCGGCCGAGCTGACGTACTCGAATGCGCTGGTGCTGTGCTGTGGACGCGACGAGGCCGAGATCGCCCGGCGCGCGGAACGGATCGGGCGCGACGTCGCCGAACTGCGGGAGAACGGGCTCGCGGGCACCCCCGACGAGGTCGTCGAGAAAATCCGGACCTACGCCGCGGTCGGCTCGCAGCGCATCTACCTCCAAGTGCTCGACCTGGCCGATCTCGAACACCTCGAACTGGTCGCGCAGGAGGTCATGCCTGCGGTCCGTGACCTGTAATCGTCAGTAGCTGCTGGTGGAGCCGAGGAAGGCCTCGATCTCGCGGCTCCACTCGCGGCGCCGGCTGTGCTCGAGACCCCATCTCGCCGACTGGAACAACGTGGTCGCCAGCAGGACCGCGAAGGTCCACACGAACAGACCCCAGGCGACAGCCGTCACCTTCGCGCCGGTGACACTGAGCGGCGGCTCGACGAGCCGGCCCGACCCCGCGTCCACCCATACGGTCACTTCGGTGCCTGCTGTCGACGCAGGGTCGACGGGGACGATGTCGCGTCGCTGCTCGTCGCCCCACTGCCAGGTGGCCGGGGCGGGCGACGGGGCGGCGAGGTATCCGGTTTCGCCCCATCCCGCGGTGGCGGGGTCGGGCGCGGCGTCGAGCGTGGCCGAGACGGTGATGCGCTGTGCGTTCTGTTGCTCGGCGACGGCTACCCACGAACCCCACGACCCGGAGGTAACGAGCGCGGCGAGCGGGACGGCCACCACGATCGCCGCGACCAATCCGGAGAACAGCCAGGCCTCGATGCGGTCGGTGCGCCGGACGAGCGGATTCCCGCCGCGGCGGCTGACGCGCATTCGCCTGCGGTAGTCACCCGGATACGTCGGTGTCATGTCGGTGGCCTTCCCCAGTCGACAATCGTCTACTTCCGAGAATGCGGCGGTCACCGCCGAACTTCAAGATGTGAGGGCAGAAGGACGCCCGGCCGTGACGCGCAGCCGGGCGAACCGAGCCGGATGGGGTCAGGCCCCGAGGCCGACCGGACAGCTCACCCCGGTGGCGTGCACGGGGCAGTACCCGTTGGGGTTCTTCGCGAGGTACTGCTGGTGGTAGTCCTCGGCGTAGTAGAAGTCGGTCAGCGGCGCGATTTCGGTGGTGACAGCGCCGTACCCGGCGGCGGCGAGTCGCTCGCCGTACGCCTCGGCCGTCGACTCGGCCAGCTCGATCTGGTTCTCGTCGTACGTGTAGATCGCCGAGCGGTACTGGGTTCCCTGATCGTTGCCCTGCCGCATTCCCTGAGTCGGGTCGTGGTTCTCCCAGAACTCCTGCAGGATGCGCGCATACCCGACCACCTTCGGATCGAAGACGACGAGCACGACCTCCGTGTGACCGGTCCGGCCGGAACACACCTCTTCGTAGGTGGGATTCGGGGTGTAACCACCGGCGTAACCGGCAGCCGTGGAGTAAACGCCGTCGAGCTGCCAGAACTCCTTCTCGGCACCCCAGAAGCAACCCATTCCGAGGACCGCGGTCTGCAACCCGTCGGGGAACGGGGGAACGATGCGGTTGCCGTTGACGTAGTGGGTTTCGGGAACGGCCACGGGCTCGGATCGCCCGGGTAATGCGTCCTCGCGAGCCACCATCTGCGACTTGGAACCTGCACGGGCCAGAATCTCGTCGAACCAGGACATGTCCCGATGCTACGCGCGAGGTCCCGTGCCGACCGGTTGCGCGACGGCCTCGCGATTCCGGTTGAGCCATCGGGTGCTGATCCATCGTGCTGCGGGGACCTCGACGGCCCGGTAGACCACCTCGGCGACGAGTCCGCAGCCGATGAGCAGGCAGACGATCGCTCCGGTCTGCCCGACCACGCCGACGGTGTTCTCGTAGATCCGGTACATCACGAGGGTGTGGGTGAGATAGATGGCGTAGCTGCGTGTAGCCACCCAGTTGACGGACCGCAGGTGCGCGAAGCGCCCGTCGTAGCGGGAGACGAGCACGACGCAGGCGAACACGACTGTGATCGTCCACAGATAGCGGGTTCCGGCCCAGTAGACCTGGGTGTCGGTGGCGAGCACGATCACGTGGACCTGCGCCAGCAACGCCAGGACGAGCCCCCGCCCCGAGATCAGGCCCGCCCACCCGAGGTAGGCGATCTGCCCGAGGAACACCGTCGGGAGTGTCGCGGCGATCCTCGACAGGAACGGCACGCTGTACGGCTCGGGGATGTACAGGTTGTAGACGAGCACCAGCATGCACAGCACCGCCCCGAGCACGGGGATGACGACCGGGTTTGCTCGTAGAAGCGAGCGGCCGGCGACGCAGTACAGGTAGAAGACGATCTGAACCGCGAGCGTCCACGTCACGCCGAGGACGGCTACCTGCGGTTTCAGGAAGAATGCGCCGAGCACGAAGCTCAGTGCGGCCTCCGAGTTCGAGATGCCGGTGTGCCCGCTGAACATCCCGTTGATGCCGAGGCGCACCAGGATGATCGCGGCGAGGATGCACACCCAGAACGCGGGGAGCAGGCGCGCGGCGCGGGCGATCAGGAAGTGCCGGCGCGATTGCCGCATCGCCGAGCGGGTGATCAGCAGACCGGTGAGCATCATGAACGCCGCGACCCCGACGAAGGACAGATGCTGGTTGAGCCCCGCTCCGTCGACGAAGACCCGGTACACCACGTCGATCCCCCACCACCCGGTTCCGAGATCGTCGATCAGGTAGAAGGAAATGTGGGAATACACGACCGCGAGCACTGCCGCGAACCGCAGCAGATTGATGCCTGGCAGATCCACGCGCGGTGCGTCGACCCCGCTCGCGGGTTCGTTCAGGAAGGGCCGATACACCGCCCAATGTTAAGGTTCGGCCCACAGCCGCCCGCAATCGGTCCAGGTCGACCGAGGTTTTTGCTGGTAGCAGGACTGTCGGCAGAGCTCCCCGGCCCGAAATCCTCGATTCTCGCAGCGCAGGTCAGGAGCCGCTTCCTCACGCGTCCGGGTGACACTCGATCTTGCACGAGGTGTACTTATGAGTTGGGGTGGAAACCCACACAGTGTTGGGAAACCACACAGTGCTGTGGTGACACCCGCAAGGCACGGAAAACAACCGCACGGGCCCTACCGGGCTCACAGAGAAGGGACCCTCGTGGCTGAGTACACACTTCCGGAACTGCCCTACGACTACGCAGCGCTCGAGCCGCACATCTCGGCGAAGATCATGGAGCTGCATCACGACAAGCACCACGCGACGTACGTCGCCGGTGCCAACACCGCCCTCGAGAAGCTGGCCGAGGCCCGCGAGAACGGCACCCTGGCAGCCCAGGCAACCAAGCTCGAGAAGGATCTCGCCTTCCACCTCGGTGGTCACACCAACCACTCGGTGTTCTGGCAGAACCTGTCGCCGGAGGGTGGCGACAAGCCGGAGGGTGAGCTGGCCGCCGCGATCGACGACGCGTTCGGTTCGTTCGACAAGTTCCGCGATCACTTCTCCGCGAACGCGAACTCCATCCAGGGCTCCGGCTGGTCCATCCTGGCCTGGGACTCCATCGGTCAGCGCCTGCTCATCGTCCAGCTGTACGACCAGCAGGGCAACATCCCGATCGGCCTGACCCCGCTGCTCATGCTCGACATGTGGGAGCACGCCTTCTACCTGCAGTACCAGAACGT
>JAEZDV010000132.1 GCA_023417985.1 Actinomycetes bacterium
GCTCGACATCCACCGGCGCCGCGCCGCCGAGGCGGCTCGATGGCTGGTACCCGGAGGACATCTGCTGATCGAGACGGCGGCGAACCAGGCGCCCGTCGCGGAAAAGATGCTGGCGCACGCGGGTTTCCGTGCGCGGACACGATTCTCGGACGAGGCCGACGCCACGGTCGTCGTCGGTGACCGTCGGTGACATGCCGTCAGCCCAAGGGCAGTTCGGCGAATATCGACGTCGGCGCGGTCGATCCACCGGCGGGTTCCACACTGAACCCGAGCGCGGTGGCACCGGAGATGTCTTCCAGCAGTGCAGTGGTCGACGGTGCCACATCGGCCGGGGTCATGGTGCCCGCGGACTGCGGCCCCTCCGGACCGATCAGCCACATCTGGTAGACGGTTCCGTCGGCAGGCGGCGCCACGTTGTTCATCACGAGCACGCCGGCGTCGGCTTCCTTCGAGAAGACGACGGTCACCGCGCCGCCTCCCTCCAGGGTGCCGGTGGTGGTGCGCACATCCTCGGCCGCGAGCACCCGCTCGGCGAGCGGACTCTCCGTGGTCCGGGACCACTGGTTCGCGACCACGACACCACCGAGCGCGACGACGACGGCCACGGCCGCGGCCAGCAGGAAGTTCCGCCGCCTGCTCTGCCTGCGGCGTTCGTCGAGCGAGACGACGTCGGACGAACCCTCGCCCGGACGAGCGGTCTTCTCCCGGTCGTCGTGGTCGGCAGTGCGTCCGGCGGAGGTCTCCGCGGCGACGAGATCGAGCAGGCGGCTTCGGAGCCCGGCCGGTGGCTCGGTCGCGGTCGCTGTCGACATCGCGGCGAGAGTCTCCTGGAAATCGCGTACGTCGGCGGCGAAACGCGCCGCTGTTTCGGGCGCTGCGTCGTCCAACCGTGCGGAAACCTCGTCCCGCTCGTCGGGCGCGATTGCGTCGAGAGCGATCACGGGCGCCATCTCGAGCAGATCTCGTTCATTCTCGAGCGCCATCAGAAGTCACCCCCAAACAGGTCTTCAGTCGGAGTAGTCCGTCGCGGATCCGCGACTTGACTGTCGGTAGCGTCGATGAAAGTTCTTCCGCCACTTCTCGGTACGTGTAGCCGCCGTAGTAGGCGAGTTCGACGGATTTGCGCTGGAGGTCGGTGAGCGAGCCCAGACATTCGCTCACACGCCGGCGATCGTCGCGCTGGGTGACCTCTTCGCTCACCGAGTCGAACGCGGAATCGACGCTCGACGAGCCGTATCGAGACTCACGGTCGGCGCCGGACTGCTCGCTGCGCACCCGGTCGACCGCCCGCCTGTGCGCCAGCGTGATGAGCCACGACAACGCCGATCCCTGGCTCTCGTCGAAGCTTCCGGCCGACCGCCACACCTGGAGGTAGACCTCCTGCGTGGTCTCCTCGCTGTAGCCGGGATCGCGGAGAACTCGCAGGACCATGCCGAAAACACGGGCACGAGTGGCGTCGTAGAATTCGGCGAATGCGTCCTGGTCCTGCGCGGCGACGCGCGCGAGTAGCGCCCCCAGAGTGTCGGTGTCTCTACCGACGCCGGTCATCGGCTCAGTCCGCTCATCGATCGAAAGCCTAGCCGGACGAAACCGGCGGCTCAAGACATCGGCGTACAGCACCACGGTCAC
Source organism: Actinomycetes bacterium (assembly GCA_023417985.1). GTDB lineage: Bacteria > Actinomycetota > Actinomycetes > Mycobacteriales > Mycobacteriaceae > Rhodococcus. The sequence continues at coordinate 1,630 of JAEZDV010000132.1, forward strand.
CTCCGTGAAAAACGGGAACGACGGACCACGACATCGGTGGCCCCGCAGACCGCCGCGTCGCCGCAAACCGAGAGAGGCAATCCGGCCGGATCAGGAAGCATGATCGTCTCCGGGCTGGGCCGACGATTCGGTGGCGAGGGTGCACACCAGGAAGTCGGCAGTCGTGGCTGCCCACCATCCGGGGTCGGTGAGCATGAAATGTCCGGCTCCGGGAAGCGGGCGCCAGCGTGCCTTCACGCCGCGGTCGCGGGCGGCCATCGTCTGGCTCTGCGCTGCCCGCGGGTCCGTCGCACGGTCTTCGGTGCCGTGGGCGACCAGCAGGTGCCGGCCGGCAGGCACGTGTTCTGCGTCGTTCTCCGGCCACCAGGGTGCGAGCGCGACGACCGATTCCACACCGTCCTGCGACGCGAGGTGCGCGGCGACGCGTCCGCCCATCGAATGCCCCACGAGCCCGATCCGCGTCTGCCCACGACGGGTCGCGCGGTCGAGCGCCTCGAGCGCGTCGCGGACGGGACTCATATGGGTGCCGTTCCAGCCGCGATACCGGTAGTGCACTTGCTCCACGCTGATCTCGTGCGCCCGCAGGCGCGCACCGAGCGTGCGGGTGAACGTGGACATCCGAAGCTGCGGTAGGTGCCACGGACGCGCAGGTTCGGTACCGACGGCCATGCCACCCGGCAACACCAGCACGTGGGCTCGCGAGAGGCCCAGCGGAATCTCCATGACCGTTGTTCGTTGCAGCCCGCAACGCGGATTGGTCCGATGTGTCGGATGAAAACTCCACGCCCCGACCCATCCGCCTTCACACTGGTACCGAATGACCCCTGACACATCGATCGGCGTGGTCGTCCCGGGCCACGGCTTACGAAGGGAATTTCAGTCATGAACATCGCTACACGTAAGAGCCTGGCCGTCATCGGAATCGGTGCGATGTCCGCGTTCGGTGTTGCGGCCTGCTCGGACGATTCCGGATCTTCTTCGGACTCGTCGTCGACAATGTCGACCACGATGACCACCAGTTCGGCAATGGAGAGCACCGAAAGTACCTCCGCGCAGGCCACCGCGGCAGGTCCGGTGGGTCCCGGTTGCGCCGCTTACGTCGAGGCGAACCCCACCGGTCCCGCATCCGTCGAAGAACTGTCGACGCAGACGATCACCGAGGCCGCAGGCAACGTGCCGATCCTCACCACGCTGACGGAGGCGGTTTCCGGCCAGCTCAATCCGGATGTCAACCTCGTCGAGACACTCGACAGCGGCGAATACACCGTGTTCGCGCCGGTCGACGACGCGTTCGCGGCACTCGACCCCGCGACGATCGAAACTCTCAAGACCGATTCCGGGATGCTCACGGACATCCTCACCTACCACGTGGTTCCGGGTGAGCTCACCATCGACGACGTCGCGGGCACCCAGACCACTGTGCAGGGCGAGACCGTCGAGGTCAGCGGCTCCGGCGACACCTGGACCGTCAACGGCGCCAACGTCATCTGCGGCGGTATCCAGACCGAGAACGGCGTCGTCTACCTCATCGACAGCGTTCTGACTCCGCAGTAAGTGCCACGCTCCACC
>JAEZDV010000192.1 GCA_023417985.1 Actinomycetes bacterium
GGTGGACAAGAACGTGAAGCGGGCACAGGCGGGGGCACTGGACATGCGCTACGGGACGCCACTGGTTCCACCGGTCGATGTGCGCGCCGGTGACGGAGACGATCTCGACGGCGCGGATCTGTTGATCATCACGGCGGGGGAGAACGAAGCTGCCGGTGGCGCGACCGATCGGAGCGACCCGACAGGCCGGCTGCGACTGCTCGAACACAATGCCGCGGTATATCGCGACCTGATCCCCGGACTTGTCACGACAGCACCGGACGCCACCATCATGGTGGTCACCGACCCACCGGACCCGCTGGCCGACCTGACCCGCGCACTGGCCGGTCACGATCGGGTGTTCTCCACCGGCACCGTGCTCGACAGCTTGCGCTTCTGCGTCCACCTCGGCGAACACCTCGGTGTCAGTCCAACCGACATCCAGGCGTTCGTGATCGGCGAGCACGGCACCAGCGAGGTGCTGCTCTGGTCATCGGCCACCGCCGCAGGAGTGCCGGTGCTCGACCTGCTGGCCGAGCAGGGTCAGCAGATTCGCGACCAGGTAGAAAACGAGAGGTAACTCGTTGATCACTACGCGATGGCCCACCCTCGGCGAGGGAGCGACACGCCGCGGACCTGGCCGGATGCGCTCAGCCGATTCCCACCACTCCCCGGGACTTACCCGCCGACCAGGGAACGGTCATCAGTTTCAAATTCGGGCATGCTCTGTACTACCCGGCATTCCAGTTCGACACCCGCACCCGCTACGTTCGCCCCCTCGTCGCGGAGATCAACGAACACTTCGGCACATCCACTGATCCATTAGCCATGGCGCGCTGGTGGTTCACGACGCGGGTCGCAGAAGCCGACGGGAGAACACCGGCAGATCTCGCGATCGAGGGCTCTTACGACGACACCCTCCGTCAGGCTCGCCGGATGCACAACGACAGCTAGCTCGAGATCGCACCGACGGGCCGTGCTGCGCGGCCCGCCGGTGCGCGTCGAACAACGCCTTCCAGGTGCAGTCATAGCTTCAGCGCGTCCAGATCTACACGCGAGGTCGCACGGCCGGTGAACCGGACCCACGACTTGTCGCATGACCCCCGTCTCAGCAATCCGTCAGATGTCCGATTTCTGTCTCAACATCTCAACATGTCCGATTTTTGTCTCAAGTTTTCGTGTCCGCGGCAGCGAAATCAGCCGCGCGCCATATCCACGAACCGAGACAGGTGCAGCTGGTGAGCAACGGTGATCGTCGCCGTCGGACCGTTACGGTGCTTACCGACGATCAGGTCGGCTTCGCCGCCACGCGGGTCGTCGCGCTCGAACGCGTCGGGGCGATGCAACAGGATCACCATGTCGGCGTCCTGCTCGAGCGATCCCGACTCGCGGAGGTCGGAGACCATCGGCTTCTTGTCGGTGCGCTGTTCGGGGCCACGGTTGAGCTGACAGATCGCGATGACGGGAACTTCCAGTTCCTTGGCGAGAAGCTTGAGGCTACGCGAGAATTCGGAGACTTCCTGCTGCCGCGACTCGACCTTCTTACCGGATGTCATCAGCTGCAGGTAGTCGACGACGATCAGGCGGATGTCGTGTTTCTGCTTGAGCCGCCGCGCTTTTGCGCGGATCTCCATCATCGTCAGGTTCGGTGAATCGTCGATGTAGAGCGGCGCTTCGCTGATCTCGCTCATCCGCCGCGCGAGGCGGGTCCAGTCGTCGTCGGTCATGCGACCCGAGCGCATGTCGCCGAGCTTGATCTTCGCCTCCGCGGAGAGCAGTCGCATGACGATCTCCGTCTTTCCCATCTCCAGGGAGAAGATGACGGACGCCATGCCGTGCTTGATCGAGCACGACCGCATGAAGTCCATACCGAGAGTGGAGTTGTGGGTGGGGACCATCGACCGGCCCGCGAGGTACATGTGGTCGCCTTCGACCTCCACGCAGCGGACGGGCACCGACGGGACCGGACGGACGGCGACGATGCTCCGCTCGCGCGCGACGGTCTTCCGGCATTCCTTGTGCCGCAGCGCTTTGCTCGGCAACACGAACACGTCGTCGTCGGCCGAGAACGAGACCACACCGTCGTCGACCGTGCATGCGTAACCGAGGCCCGCCACGAGCTCGGCGAGGTCTTCGGCGAGTCGCTCGGATCCGGTCGAGAACCGGATGGTGCCGTCGTCGTCGATGTGCCCACCGGCGTCGAGGAGGCCGGCAAGGAGGTCGCGGCGCTGCACGATCGACCCGCGTCGGTACTCGAGGGGGATGTGGGCACCGAGCGACATCAGTTCTTCGGTGAACCCGCCCTCGCCTTCGACCCGCATGTTCACTTCTGCGTCGGACGGCGGTCCGCCGAGCCACGCACCGAGCGTGAACGGCGCGACAGGCAATTCGGCCGAGGGGAGCGAGAGGGGCTCGGTGTGGGGGACGGTGTGCCCGGCATCGACGGTCGCGGCGAGTTCGCCGGTCGTACGGACAACCCCGTCCGAGGTGCGCCACTGGTGCTGCTCGTCGGCGACGAGGACGGTGCCGTCGGAGAACACGACGTCGAAGCAGGGCCGGTCGTGCATGACCTCGGTGGCTGCGACCACGCGGGTGGGTGTGCCGTCGGGAGCGAGCAGGTCGTCGCCGACGCGTACCTCGCCCATGGTGGTCCAGCCGGTGGGTGTGGGGAGCGGGGTGTCGAGCGCCAGCGCCTTACCGACACCGGGGCGGGCCGCGACGATGATCATCTGGCCCGGGTGCAGCCCGTTGGTGAGTTCGTCGAGTTCGGCGAACCCGGTGGGCACGCCGAGCGAGATGCCGCCCCGGCTGGCGATGGAGTCGATCTCGTCCATCGTGGGCTGGAGCAGTTCTTCGAGGGCGACGAAGTCTTCGGTGGTGCGCCGTTCGGAGACGTCGAAGATCTCGGCCTGGGCACGGTCGACGACTTCGGCGACGTCTTGACCGTCGGAGCCTGCATAGCCGTACTGGACGATGCGAGTACCCGCCTCGACGAGCCGTCTCAGGATGGCCTTCTCCGCGACGATTTCGGCGTAGAAACCGGCATTCGCGGCTGTGGGCACCGTCTGGGTGAGGGTGACGAGATACGCGGGTCCGCCGATGCGCTTGAGCTCGCCCCGGCGGTCGAGTTCTGCCGACACGGTGACCGGGTCGGCGGGTTCGCCGCGGCTGTAGAGATCGAGGATCGAGTCGTAGATGGCCTGGTGCGCGGGACGGTAGAAGTCTCCGGGACGCAGAACCTCGAGAACGTCGGCGATGGCATCCTTGCTCAGCAGCATGCCGCCGATGACGGACTGTTCGGCAACCATGTCCTGGGGAGGCTGGCGACCGAAATCGCCGCCGGGCTCTTCGTCGGAAGACCCCGGATACTCGGAATGGCCACGATCGTCCACAACAGCCAACGTGATGCCGCCTTCCGTTCCAATACCGTCGCCCGGTGCTTCGCCGGCCGTTACCCGTACCGACTCCCGATGAGCGCCATCGGAATCAATCCACGTTCTACCTGTCCCCACCGACACCGCGTGGGGCTGCGCAACGCCCCCGAAGGAGAGTTGCGCGCTCGACGTTAGGGACGATTCCCGACGCGACCAAATCGGGTTGTGCACACAGTTGGGGATGAATTGTGGAATCAGGTGGACAGGGTTGTGCACCTGATGTGGATAACCTGGGGAAGATGCATCTCACATTCCATAACGATGCAGGTTATCCAGTGAAAACTGCTGTTCACACCTGTGGAAGAACACTTTTTCGGCGTGTCGCGGTAACAAGCACGCCCGGGCGTGTTCATCAGTTCGTTCCCGAAACGATATGACCCCGGTCACAAGGCTGGATTTACCCACAGCCGTAATCCACAGGTTGTGCACAGACGCCGAGGAGCCCCGCGCAACGATCGCGCGGGGCTCCTCGAACCGGAAATCAGGCGCTCACGACGTCCAGCGTGAACTTCGCGACGACGTCCGGGTGCAGCTTCACGACGACCTGGTGCTTGCCGGTCGCCTTGATGTGAGCCTTGGGCAGCTCGACGACACGCTTGTCGACAACCGGGCCACCGGCAGCCTTGAGCGCGCCGGCAACGTCGGCAGCGGTGACCGAGCCGAACAGCTTGCCCGAGTCGCCGGCGGTCTTGACGCTCAGCGAGACGCTCTCGAGGCCCTCGATCGCGGCCTTGAGTTCGCGTGCGTGCTCGAGGCCACGCACTGCGCGGGCTTCCTGCGCACGGCGGATGCCCTCGACCTGCTTCTCGGCGCCACGGGTGGCAACGATCGCCAGGCCGCGGGGCAGCAGGTAGTTGCGGCCGTAGCCGTCCTTGACCTCAACGGTGTCGCCAGGCGCACCGAGGTTGTCCACATCGGCGGTGAGGATGAGCTTCATCGTGTTCCCTCCCTTTCCTAGCGAGCCGTCGAGACGTAAGGCAGCAGAGCGACCTCACGGGAGTTCTTGACAGCAACAGCGATGTCGCGCTGGTGCTGCACGCAGTTGCCGGTGACGCGGCGAGCGCGGATCTTGCCGCGATCGCTGACGTACTTACGCAGCAGCGTTGTGTCCTTGTAATCGATCTGCGTGTTCTTTTCCTTGCAGAAAGTGCAGACCTTCTTCTTCAAAACCTTCTCGCGCGCGGGCGACTTAGGCATGGTCTTTCTCCGTACTTCTGGATGTTCCGATCGAAGGTCGGATCAGAACGGGGGCTCGTCGTCCCCGGCGCCGCCGAACGAGCCGGCCTGCGGAGCGTTGCCCCACGGGTCGTCGCCGCCGACGTTCGCGTTGGAACTAGGGCGTCCACCGCCTGATCCGCCGGAGGAACCACCGAAGCCGCCTCCGCCGCCACCGCGACCGGCCTTGTTGACCTTGGCGGTTGCATAACGGAGCGAAGGGCCGATCTCGTCGACCTCGAGCTCCACGACAGTGCGCTTTTCGCCTTCACGCGTTTCGTAGCTGCGCTGCTTGAGCCGGCCCTGCACGATGACGCGCGAGCCCCGGGTCAAGCTTTCCGCCACGTTCTCCGCTGCCTCGCGCCAGATGTTGCAGCGCATGAACAGAGCGTCGCCGTCTTTCCATTCGTTGGACTGACGGTCGAAGATACGGGGAGTGGACGCGACGGTGAAGTTCGCGACCGCAGCTCCCGCCGGGGTGAAACGCAGCTCGGGGTCGGCGGTCAGATTGCCGACCACGGTGATGACGGTATCGCCTGCCATGTGGTTCCTCCTGCTGTGTGTGGAGTCCTGATGCGCCAGAGCCTACGGCCAGGCGCCGACAGGCTCACTTGCCGTGGCGCAGAACCTTGGTGCGAAGCACCGACTCGTTCAGACCGAGCTGGCGATCCAGCTCTGCAACCGTGGCGGGCGTCGCGCTGATGTCGATGACCGCGTAGATGCCTTCGCTCTGCTTCGCGATCTCGAATGCGAGACGACGCTTACCCCACACGTCGACCTTGTCGACCTTGCCGCCTTCTTGGCGAACAACGTTGAGGAACGTATCCAGCGAGGGAGCAACAGTGCGCTCATCCAGGCTGGGGTCCAGGATGATCATCAATTCGTAATGACGCATAAGACCTCATCACCTCCTATGGACTGTGAACGGTCACGGACGATCCGTGACAGGAGGGTCGTTGCGTCAGCAACCCAAGAAGGGTACATGAGCCGGCCCTGACCAGGGAAATCGACCTCCGCCCCGAACAGCGGATTTGACCTAGGGTGATTCCATGCGCACGAGCCCCAGGACGATCTCGCTCGTCGCCGTCCTGACGTGCGCCGTGGCGCTCTGGCTCGGATACCTCAACAAAGCTCGTTGCGCGGGTGCGCCGTTCGACGAACTCGGCCGCACGATCAGGTTCGAGAAGATCAAGGACGGGCACGTCTGCTATTCGGACATCCAGCAGTTGTGGCTCGGACGTGGCATCAATCTTCACCAGTTCCCGTTCATCGACGGCAGCATCGACGCCGCCGGGAATCTGGTGGGGAGCACCGTCGAATATCCCGTGCTCAGCGGTCTACTGATGTGGCTCGGCGCGATCGGTGCTCACACCGACGCCGAATTCCTGTTGCAGTCCGCCCTGATCCTCGCGCCGTTCGGGCTCCTGACAGCGTGGCTGCTCGCACGTCTCACCGGGTGGGCCGCCCTGGCGTGGTCGGCCACTCCGCCGCTGGTGCTCTATGCGTTCCTCAACTGGGAACTTCCCGTCGTCGCGGTCACCGTCCTTGCGGTCGCGGTGGTCGGCGTCGAACGCTGGTCGTTGCGCACGCGCGGCATTCTCGCGGCGATGCTTCTGGCGATCGGGTTCTGCCTGAAGATCTATCCCGGCATCTTCGTCCTGCCGCTGATGATCTACGTGTTCACCGGCGGCCGCGCTTCCGGGATGGTGCGCGACGTACGCGGCGCGCTCGCGGTGGCCGGGACCGCGGTAGCGACGACGATCGCGATCAACCTCCCGTTCGCCCTCCTCGGCTACGAGGGCTGGCGCGCGTCGTTCGTGTTCCAGCAGAACCGCGCGGCCGACGGAACGAGCAACACCATCTGGTTCTGGGGTCTACGTCCGCTGATGGGTGGTTACGAGGGCACCGGTGTGACACCGGAATTCAACGAGCTGGTCGCCTGGGTGTCGCCGCTGCTCATCGCCGCGTCGTTCGTCCTCGCCCTGTGGCTCGGCCGGCGGCGCTATCTCCGGGGCGGTGCCTACCCGTGGCTGTCGGTCGGCGCGGCGATGCTGTGCGGCTTCATGCTCTTCCACAAGGTCCACTCGCCGCAGTACACGCTGTGGTTGCTGCCGTTGCTGATCCTGCTGCGGGTTCCGTGGCGGCTCGTCGCGGCATACCTCGTCGTCGACCTCGCGATAGGCATCGGTGTCTTCCGGTGGTTCTACGCGACCGGAGGCGCGATCGACATCGAGCTTCCGCTGGTTCTCACCCTGATCGGTGTGTGGGGCCGCGCGATACTGTTGGTCGTACTCTTTTTCGTCTTCCTGCGTGCACCACGGCGCCCGCCACCCGGTCCTCCGGGGGAGGGGCGCGATCGGGAAACCCTCGGCACGGAAAGCGTCCGATGAGCGACATATGGACCGACCACCCCTCTCTCGACGGCGTGTGCGTACGGCTCGATCCCCTCACCGCCGCCCATGCGCCCGGCTTGCTGGCCGCAGCGGACGATCCCGACGGCATCTTCCGCTGGTCGGTCGCGGTGATCCGTAACCCCACCGACGCGGAATCGTTCGTGCGCAGCGCCGTCGACGACCCGGACCGGCAGCCGTATGCCGTGATCGACAAGAACACCGACACCATCGTCGGCTCCACCTCGTACTACCTGCTCGAACCGGAGCACCGGAAGCTCACGATCGGGCACACGTGGCTGTCCACGACAGTCCAGCGCACCCACGTCAACACCGAAGCGAAACTGCTGTTGCTACGTCGCGCCTTCGACGACCTCCGTGCCGTGCGCGTCGAATGGCACACCGACGAGCTCAACACCCGGTCCCGCGACGCGCTCACCCGGCTCGGTGCCCACCACGAAGGCCTGTTGCGCAAGCACCGGCGACGCCGCGACGGCACCTGGCGGACCACCGCCCTGTTCTCGATGACGGACGACGAATGGCCCGGCGCACGGGTGCGGCTGGAAGCGCGGCTGAAGCGATGACCTCGACAGGCTCGACCGGAAAGGAGTGGAGATGGGCAAGGTGGCCTGGGGATTCACGTGCTCGATCGACGGCTTCATCGCCGGACCCGGTCACGACATGAGCTGGTTGTCTGCGGCCGAGCCACTCGCCGAGGGCACGACGGAGCGCATGGCGGGAGATGTCGCGGTGATCATCTCGGGCAGGGCCGGTTACGACGCGGCGAAACAGCAACAGGACGAACGCGACGAGACGACCTCCCAGGCCTACGGAGGTGCGTGGTCGGGGACCGAATTCATCCTCACGCACCGGCCGGAGGACCTTGCCGGCGATCCGACGGTGGTCGCGATGAACTGCGACGTCGTGGAGGCGATTCGCCGCGCTCAGGAGATCGCGGGCGACAGGGATGTGCAGATCATCAGTGCCGACATCGCCCGGCAGGCACTCGAGCACGACCTGATCGACGAGTTGCAGGTGTTCGTCGCGCCGGTGTTTCTCGGCGATGGCATCCGGATCTTCGACGTGCCTGGCGGACGGCGACTCGATTGGGAACTGATCGACATCTACGAGGACAGTCCGCGGAGCTTCGGGCGGACCTACCGTCCGAAGGGGCGCCGGGTTGCTCCGTCCGATCAACCGTCGGGGCACTCGGGATGAGCGACACACTGCGCCCCGCGCTCACGCGCCTGAGTGCCCCCGCGCTCGTCGCGGCGGGTGCCTTGGGTGTGTGCGCAGCGGTCGCGTGGGCCGACCCGACTACGCCCGGCGGCGTGATCCCACCGTGCCCCACCTACACGATCTTCGGCATCTACTGTCCTGGATGCGGCATCTCCCGAATGCTGTATTCGCTTGTGCACCTGGATGTCCCGGCCGCGCTGCACTACAACGCTCTGGGTGTCGTGGCGCTGGCGATCGGGGTTGTCGCATTTGCAGCGTGGGCGATCAGCCGAGCCCGGGGCACCCAGGGGCCGCACTGGGACCGCTACCGATGGGCTCCGCGGATCGCGCTGGTCGTGATCGCACTGTGGTTCGTGGTGCGCAACATCCCGGTCGCGCCGTTCACCGCACTGCGGATCTGACGACGAAGACAGCCGCGGACGGGACGGTAAACCGGCGGACGGTCACGCCGCGCGCAGCGACGACAGCGCGGCGTGTTGTTCGACGCGGACCCGGCTGGGGCTGAGAGCCATCGCCACCGCCGTCTGCTCCGAATCGAGGCCGACGATCGTCCGGAGAATCAGGATGTCCTGCTGAAGGCGCGTCAAGCGGGCGTCGCGCCGCGGCGCGAAACGAGTGCCGACGGCATCGGCCGCGCGGGAGTAGGCGAGCCGGAGGAACGGCTGGTCGGCGCCGGACGGGGAGGCCAGCGCGGCGAGGATCGAACGACATGCTTCGAGCGCGAGGCGATCCGCCTCGGAGAAAGGAAGCCCGACGTTCCGCGCCCTCGCCCGGCTGTAGGCCGAGACCGCTGGGTGCAGTTCTCGAAGCAGCAGCGGGAGCGCAGCGGCGTCACCTGCTGCGACAGAGCGCGCCAGATCGCACACCTCGAAGCCCGAGGACGTACCTCCGACACCCAGACCCGATGCTCGTCCGCCCGTCGTCACACAACCCCCTCACTTCCTCTTCGAGCCTAGGACCCCGGTGCGCCCGATGCCGTAGTCCATTCGGATGATTTCGGTTGTCGCTCCCGCTGATGAGCAGGACGCAGTCGATCCGGAAGCCAGGACGGCGGCGTGTCCGGCGCCTGATCGAGGACGCCGCCCACCGGGTCGTCGATGAACCCGTATCGGACCGGATCGACGGTCGGCCGCCGGATCTGCCACAGCACGGCAGCACACAGAGCCACCACCGCGACATCACGCAGAAGTACCGTCACGGTGAACCATTGCTCCGGCAAACCCTTCTGAGCCGGGCCGAGGTAGTAGTACATGCGTGGCACCCACACCAGGGCATCGACAGTCATCCAGGCGAGCAGTGCCCGGCGATGAGGGATGGCGAGCACCGCGAGCGGCACGAGCCACAGCGAATACTGCGGACTCCACACCTTGTTCGTGAGCAGAAACGCCGCGACCACCAAGAATGCCAGTTGGGCCAGACGCGGACGGCGCGGCGCCGTGAGTGCCACCCACCCGATGCCGGCGCACGCTGCGGCGAACAGCAGGAGGGAGACGGTGTTGAGGGTGGACGGCGTCCAGTCCGGCCATCCGACGAACGAACGGAGCACGTTGTAGATCGAGTCGGGGTCCGCGCCACGCTCGGAGTTCAGGCGGAAGAACTCCGCCCAGCCCTTCGGATACAGCAGCATGATGGGCAGATTCACCAACAGCCACGTCGCCGCCGTCGCTCCCGCCGTCCGGTAGAACGCCCCGAGTTTTCCGGTGCGCAGGCAGAGAACGAACAGCGGTCCGAGCAACAGCAGCGGATACAGCTTCGTGGCGGCTCCGAGGCCGAGCAGCACGCCCGCGAGGACGGGCCGGCGTCGCGCCCACGCCAGCAGACCACCGGCGGCGAACGCGGTGGTCAGCGCGTCGAAGTTGGTGAACGCGTGGACGATCACGAGTGGGGACGCCGCGACGAGCGCCGCATCCCACACACGCCGGCCCGCCGACATGGCGGTTGCCCACACGGTCGCGAGCCATGCCAGCGCGAGGCCCCAGGCCACGACATTGAAATAGAGCGCCACCTGAAGGCCGCCGGGGAGCCAAGGCGTGGCGTCCCACGCTTTCGCGATACGCATGGACGCGTACTGGTACAGACCCGCGACGACCGGATACTCCATGTACCGGGTCTGCATCTGCCCGTCTGGGCCCGGTTCCTCCCACGAGGTCTTGTAGGGGAAGGCGCCCTCGCTGAGACGCTCCGCCCCGTACAACGGCACGATGTCCGAGTAGCACATCGCCACGTACTGGCGATTGTCGCTCCAGTCGAGGCCCAGTTCCCCCGCGGGCCCCGTCGGCGCCTGCTGGATGCACGCCGCCTTCGTGAACCAGCCGAAGGCGAGAAACACCACGGCGAGCAAGAGCATCGCGCGCACCGGGGTCAAGAAGCGGGTTCGGCCGATCATGGCGTGCCTGCCGACGGGACCGCCGATCAGCGTGGTCAGCTGCGACACCATCGGGTCTGTACGACCC
>JAEZDV010000211.1 GCA_023417985.1 Actinomycetes bacterium
GCTCCGGGCTGACGCGTCGGGAGAGCGGGAGTCGCCGCACCCGGCTGACGGGTCGGGAGACCAGATGCGGCCGCACCAGGATCGCGGGCAGGAGCACCCGGAGCCGAACCCGGCTGACGCGGAGGAACTCCCGGCGCAGCACCCTGCTGACGCGTCGGCAGACCCGACCGGTTGCCCGGGCCGCGCTGGGGCTGCTGCCCCGGCATGCCGGACTCACGCAGCGCCGACAACTCGTGCGCGCCGGTGGTCTCACGTGGAGCAGATTCTCGCGATCCCTGAGGGAAGCCCGGGCGAGCCGAATCCCTCTGACGATCCCCGTCACGGGGCGTGGAGGGAATCGCCTGGTCCCGGCGGGGCCGAGCCGAATCCTGTCCCTCTGCAGACCGTTCGCCCTGTCCGTAATCGGACCGGTCGTACGCCTCGATCCGAATCGGCTGCGACTTCGGAGCGAAGTCCTCGCGATCGGGCCGGTCGTACGCATCCGCACGGATCGGCTGCGATTGCGGGGCGGACTGAGGTTGCGGCCGAGACTGCGGCTCGGGCTTCGGCTGCGGCAGCGGACGCGCCTGTGGCTTCGGCGCCTCGTAGTCCTTCTCGCGAGCAGGCGAAGACGGCGGAGCCATCTCCTGCGAGGACGCAGCGGGCAGTGCCTCGGACTTCGATTCGGGCTCCGCATCGATGACGCGCGGCTGCGGACCTGTCTGGGACAGCGCGAGCGGCGAGACGAGGAGCACGTCCGGGATGTGAACGCTCGCAGTGATGCCGGGATTACGCGCGGTGTCGAAGGTCGGACGGAGCCTGACGGTGAGACCGTGTCGCTCGGCCAGTCGCGACACGACGAACAGGCCCATGTGGCGGGCAGTGTCCGGGCCGACCGCGCCACCACTGGTCAGGCGCTGGTTGATGATCTCGAGTTCCTCGACCGGGATACCGATACCGCGATCGGCGATCTCGACGAGAAGGCCACCGTCGACGGCACGCGCGAAGCTGAACGTGACGATGCTGTCCGGCGGAGACGCCCGCAACGAGTTGTCGACCAATTCGGCGAGCAGGTGCACGATGTCGGTCGCGACCGCACCGCTCAACGCACCGTCGGGAGTGGAACCGATCTGCACTCGCTGGTAGTCCTCGACCTCGGACATCGCGGCACGGAGGATGTCGCCCAGTTGCACGGGCGTCGAGTGTCCGCGGCGAACGCGCGTGCCCGAGAGAATCAGCAGGTTGTCGCCGTTGCGGCGCATGCGTGCCGCCAAATGGTCGAGCCGGAACAGGCTTTCGAGACGAGTGGGATCTTTCTCCTCGTACTCGAGACGCTCGATGAGCCCGAGTTGCTGTTCGACGAGCGACTTGCTTCGGCGCGCGAGCGTCTCGAACATGTCGTTGATCTGGAGACGGAGGTGGGCCTGTTCACCTGCGAGACGGAGTGCCTGGCCGTGCATGTCGTCGACCGCACGGGCGAGCTGACCGATTTCTTCGGTGGTGTGCACGGGGACCCGCGTGAATTCGATGTCTTCGATGCTGTCGCCGACCTTGATGCGGTCGATGGCTTCCGGCAGTTCCTGACGGGCGACCTTGAGGGTGCCGTACCGGAGCCGGCGAATCGGGCCGACGAGCGACCGCGAGACGAGGAGCGCCAGGACGAGGGCGGCGAGCAGGGACGCGAGCACACTTGCGGTGTCGCGCAACGCCGCTGCGCGGGTTTCGGCGGCGCGGTCCTGGATTGTGGTGGTGATCTGCTGGGCAGCGGCGTCGATGATGGTGCCGTAGACCTCGACGCTGTGCAGCAGGGACGCACGAACGTTGAGAACCGGGAGCGGGCCTTCGCCGGCCGCCGCGACCATGTCGGTGCGTTCCTTGACTCCGGAGCGCAGATCGGCGATCTGGGCGTCAGCCAGCGGGAAGGACCGGGAAAGAAGGTCGAGCATCGCGAGCTCGCCGCCGGAAGCGGTCACGAGCGCAGTATCGGGTTTCTCGGGGTTCTCGAGAATGTCGAGCACACCGAGTACCTGGCCGAAGAGGTAGCGCTGGGAATACCAGGCATTCACGAGTTGGTTGCCGTAGTCGAGGATCTCGCGGTCGTCGACGCCGTCGAGGATCGCTTCCACGATCCTGTTGAGGTTGTCTCGCACCTCGTTGGTGACGGTGGCGATATCGGCGATCGCGACGGGCCCGGCCTGCATCTTGGTGTAGAGCGCCTCGGCGCTGGCGATCGTGCGGTCGAGGTCCGAGACGAGCGCCTCGTCGAACTCGGGGCTGGCAGCGATCGTCTTCATCGTGACGAGGGTTTCGCCGAGGGTATCCATCTCCTCGGGCGTGATCGTCCCGGCCGCCACGTTGCCTGTCGCCGTCGCGAACGCGGTCGAGAAGTCGATGATGTCGGGCACTACCGCGACCTGATCGGCGGCAGTGGAGAAGTGCACCGCATTGGTCAGTTCGTTCTCGACGCGAAGACCACCCAGGACCATCGCCACTATCACGGGGACAGCGAGAACGGCGGTGACCTTCGTGCGAAGACCCCACCCCTCGATGTTCCACCACCGCTGCCGGGGCGGCGACTTGTCACTCATGGATTAACAGCTCTCCTTCCACCCCGTTCGCGCCAGGCGACGAGCGCCAACCAGCGCACCGCTCGAAACTGAGTGCGTTTTCGATCGATGCAGTCGAACGAGACGTTCCTGGGTGAGGGCACCATAGCGGTACATACAGGAAATACGGAAGGCGATCTCTCACATCCTCCTGCGAAATGCACCCGACCCCCTGTACGGCAGCCACACATGCCGGTGGCCCAATGGACTGTACTAGCGGGTAGCCGCCAAGTGTGACCAGCGTGTCATTGTCACATGTCACATCATCGGGATCTCTTCTGTGATGTCTCTCACAAAAGAGATCCCGATGTGGCCGGCTTTTGATCAGCGAGCGACGAGCAGCCCCACGTCAGACGTCGAGGAAGCGCACGTCTTTCGCGTTGCGGGTGATGAAACTTCTACGTGCTTCCACGTCTTCGCCCATGAGGATGCTGAACAATTCGTCGGCAGCAGCAGCGTCGTCGAGAGTGACCTGACGAAGGATCCGCACGGACGGGTCCATCGTGGTCTCCCACAGTTCCTTGGCGTTCCTCTCGCCGAGGCCCTTGTACCGATGGATGCCGTCGTCCTTGTTGATCTTCTTCCCGGACTCGAGACCGGCCTTGAGCAGGACATCCCGCTCCCGATCGGAATACGCGAACTCGGGCTCGCTCCGCTGCCACTTCAGCTTGTAGAGCGGCGGCTGGGCAAGGTAGACGTGACCCTCCTCGACGAGGGGCCTCATGAACCGGAACAGAAGTGTGAGAAGCAGTGTCGCGATGTGCTGACCGTCGACGTCGGCGTCGGCCATCAGCACGATCTTGTGATAGCGCAGCTTCGCGATGTCGAAGTCCTCGTGGATGCCAGTGCCGAATGCCGTGATGATCGACTGGACTTCCGCGTTCTTGAGCACGCGGTCGATGCGGGCCTTCTCGACGTTGATGATCTTGCCGCGCAGCGGGAGGATCGCCTGGTACATCGAGTCGCGGCCCGACTTCGCGGAGCCGCCGGCGGAGTCGCCCTCCACGATGTAGATCTCGCACTTGCTCGGATCCTTGGAACGGCAGTCGGCGAGCTTGCCCGGCAGGCCACCGATATCCGTGGCGCTCTTGCGTCGCACCAGTTCTCGCGCCTTACGGGCCGCGAGGCGTGCATGCGCCGACGAAACAGCCTTTGTCACAATGGTCTTCGCATCGGCCGGGTTCGCCTCGAACCAGTGCGACATGTGCTCGTTGCACGCCTTCTGCACGAACGACTTGACCTCGGTGTTGCCGAGCTTCGTCTTGGTCTGGCCCTCGAACTGCGGCTCGGCGACCTTGACGGAGATGATCGCCGCGAGACCCTCGCGGATGTCGTCACCCGTGAGGTTGGGGTCCTTGTCCTTGAGGAGCTTCTTGTCTTTCGCGTACCTGTTCACCACGGTGGTCAGGGCCGCACGGAAACCTTCCTCGTGCGTACCGCCCTCATGGGTGTTGATGGTGTTGGCAAAGGTGTGGACGGACTCGGAGTAACCCGAGTTCCACTGCATCGCGACCTCGAGTTCGTGGCCCGGGCCCTTGGCCGTGAAACCCACCACCGAGTTGTGGATCGGCGACTTCGTGCGATTGAGATGTCGCACATAGTCTTCGAGACCACCTGGATAGTGGTAGACGCGCGTCTTGACCTTGTGGACCTCGGGCTTTCCGGCCTCGATTTCCTGATCTTCGGCGGTCTTCGGCGCCTCTGCTGTCTCGAGGACGACATCATCGGTCACTTCTTCGGGAAGGACGCGCTCGTCGGTGAGCGTGATGGTCAGCCCCTTGTTCAGGAACGCCATCTCCTGCAAACGCCGCGCGACCGTCTCGAAGTTGAAAGTGGTGGTCTCGAAGATGTCCGGGTCCGGCCAGAACCGCACGGTGGTTCCGGTCCTCGTCGTCGGCTCGCCTCGGACCAGTTCACCGGGCTTGGAATGGGTGTACGTCTGCTCCCAGTGGTAGCCGTCGCAGTCGATCTCTACCTCGAGGGTCGTCGACAGCGCGTTGACCACGGAGATGCCGACGCCGTGCAGACCACCGGAGACGGCGTACGCATCGGAATCGAACTTACCGCCGGCGTGCAGCTGGGTGAGCACGACCTCGACGGTCGGCGCGCCCGACGAGTGCATCCCGACGGGAATGCCACGGCCGTCGTCGACGACCTGAACGCCGCCGTCCTCGAGAAGCGTGACCTCGACCTTCGTCGCGTACCCGGCCATCGCCTCGTCGACCGAGTTGTCGACGACTTCCCAGATCAGGTGGTGCAGACCACGCTCTCCGGTAGAGCCGATATACATGCCTGGGCGCTTACGCACCGCCTCGAGTCCTTCGAGGACGGTGATGGACGACGCACCGTAGTTGTTCTTGCTCTTGTTCGCCTTCTGGGCAGCCACGGGGGGGTAGCTCTCCTTCTCCGCCTCGGCCACGCACAATGCGCGCGGCATTCTTCATTCATCCTACGTGGCCGACACCCATATGCCCGGGGCGACACAGAATGCGGCTGTAACCCCGCTGACATGCCCGCAGCGGGCCGCGCGCGCATCAGCACAAGTAATTTCGTGCGCCCGCTCCACCCGACGCTCGTAGCGGTCGCGGGCGACCCTGGATCACCCGTACGTGTCGCGGGGGCCGCGACCCCGAATGTGGCGCTCACCTTTGCGCCAACTCGGGGCAGTCGGACCGGTGATCCGCAGTTCCTTCACCACTCCGTGGCCGACCGAGGCGGCGATCTTCGCCAGGATCTGCGATTGCATCATCCGCAACTGGGTCGCCCAGGCCGTGGATTCGGCGGAAATGTGCAGGATGCCGTCACGCAGGGTCGTCGGCTGGGCGTGCCCTGCGATGTCCTCACCCACCACCCGGGTCCAACTCCCCAGGACCGTGCCCTCGGAGACATGGGTCGACCAGCCACGTTGTTTCGCGATCGCCCCGGTGAGCGAGCCGAGGGGCTGAGGGTCGCGGTCGTCGGGACCGGGGCCGGACCAGCCGCGACGACGTCGGCGCGGACGCAGATTCCCGCGCGACGCGCGCCCCTGTCCGACTGCCTTGCCGCTGGCTTTGGCTGCAGCTCGAGCTTCCTCGAGCGCACGCCGCGCCAGATCGACTCCCTTGAGTTCGGGTTCGCCGGCCTGCGAACCGTCCTCGGGCCGAGGCTGATCAGTCATCCGAACCCCCCACCGGTTGTGCGTGCGGCCACTGCACCGATCCCAGCACAGAGATCCGACCGTTTTCGGTGTCTTCGACATCTACCGGAAACCGTGCCCCGCTCAACTCGTCCGGAACGTCTTCGGGAACCGCAGCGGTGATGAGCACTTGTTCGGCCGAGGCCGCCACCTCGGCGAGCGCTGCGCGACGACGGCGATCGAGTTCGGCGAAGACGTCGTCGAGCATCAGCACCGGATCGGTACCGTCCGTCCGGAGCAGCGCGAACGCACCGAGTCGGAGCGCGAGTGCGAACGACCACGACTCGCCGTGACTCGCGTATCCCTTCGCGGCGTGATCGCCCAGGATCAACTCGAGATCGTCCCGGTGCGGGCCCACCAGGCACACTCCGCGCTCGATCTCCCTGGTCCGCGCTTCCGCCAGCCGGTGCAGGAACACCGTCTCGAGGAATTCACGGTCGTCCGGGGCGGGAACCCGGGACGGATCGGAGAACTCCTCGGGAAGTGCGTCCCCGAGACTGCTGCGATATCGCAGGCTCGCCGGGCGGGATTCCGGGGCGATCGACCGGTACGCCTCCACCACATGCGGTGCGAGAGCGTGGAGCAACTCGAGGCGGGCTGCCAGCAACTCGGAGCCGTGAGCGGCGAGGTGGCCGTCCCAGACGTCGAGGGTCGCCAGTGCACTCGTACCGTCACTCGAGCGGTTACCGCGGCGCAGCGCACTCCCGGCCGTCTTGAGAAGGGCCGACCGCTGTCGCAGGACCTTGTCGTAGTCGGCCCGCACGCCGCTCATCCGCGGGAAACGGGTGGTGAGCAACTCGTCGAGGTACCGCCGCCGGTCACCGGGGTCGCCGCGCACCAGCGAAAGATCCTCGGGCGCGAAGAGCACGGTGCGCAGGATTCCGAGGATCTCCCGCGGCCGACGGGCGGGAGACTGGTTGATCCGGGCACGGTTCGCCTTGCCCTCGAGGATTTCGATGTCGATGCCCAGTTCACGACCCGTGTTGACGACCTGCGCGGCAGCGAAGGCGCGGGTGGTGCCGGCCCGCAGCAGCGGTGCGTCGGACGCGACGCGGTGCGACGACAACGTCGACAGGTATCCGAGAGCCTCGAGCAGGTTCGTCTTGCCGTAGCCGTTACGCCCGACGAAGACCGTCGCTCCGGGCTCTAGATCCACGGAAACGGCTTCCCAGGAACGGAAGTCGCGCAACGAGAAGGTGCGAACGTACACGGGCGTCCAAATCTGGCGCGCCGGTCAGCCCGGCAGGCGCACCGGCATCAGCAGATAGGTGTAATCGCTCTCGGGGGCAGCGAAGGTACCCGATGCGTCGGGCGACGGTTCTTCCTCGAGTGCCGGCCGGAGTACGGCGGGCCGGCTCGCGGTGGTGAAACCGAACGAGACCTTGTCGGTGTGCAGCGAGGTCAGTCCGTCGAGCAGGTATCCGGGATTGAACGCGATGACCAGTGGCTCACCGTAGAACTCGGCAGGATGCGATTCCTCGGCGCGGCCCGCATCGTCGCCACCGGCGGACAGCAGGACGCCGCCGTCGCTGAACTCGAGTCGGACCTGTGCGCCCCGCTCCGCGACGAGTGCCACGCGCTTGATCGCCTCGACGAGCGGAGCGATCTCGACGGTGGCCATCGCGGTGTGCTCGTTGGGGAGCAACTGGCGGAACTTGGGGAATTCGGCGTCGAGCAGGCGGGTGGTGGTGCGACGGCCGTCGGCGACGATGCCGAGCAGTCCTTCGGCGCCCACGGACGAACCGCTGCCCAGTGCCAGCTGTACGGGTGAATTAGACGATCCGCCAACAGTTTTCGCAGCTTCGGACAGAGTCTTGGCGGGGACGAGCACGGCTGCGGTGGTGGTGTCGGTCGTCGGCATCCACTCGAGTTTGCGGACCGCGAGCCGGAACCGGTCGGTGGCGGCGAGCACCACGTCGGTGCCGTCGATCTCGACGCGGATGCCGGTGAGCATCGGAAGCGTGTCGTCCCGGCCTGCGGCGACCGCGACCTGGCTGATCGCCTCGGCGAACAGATCGCCGGCCAGCGAACCGGTCTGCTGAGGCAGCTCGGGTAGCTGCGGGTAGTCCTCGACGGGCATCGTCGGAAGGGAGAATTTCGCGCTGCCACAGGTGATGAGCACGCGGGTGCCGTCGAGCACCACATCCACGGGCTTGTTGGGCAGCGAGCGGGTGATGTCGGCGAGCAGCTTGCCCGACACGAGCGCCTGACCGGTGGTGATGACCTCGGCGGCGACATGGACCTGCGCCGACACCTCGTAGTCGAATCCCGAGACGGTCAATCCCTGCTCTTCGGCTCCGAGGAGGACGCCACCGAGAACGGGCACCGGCGGACGGGACGGCAGACTCCGGGCAACCCACGCGACAGAGTCGGCGAAGTCCTCGCGAGCAACACGAAACTTCATGCTTCCAAGCTCCATCGCCCGGTGGATCCCTTCGATCGTGGTCTCGACAAGTCGTACGAAGTCTGACACAAGGCCCCGACTCCGCGGGGCGGCGTCGGGGGATGCGGCTCCACGGTATGCCTTCCCGGGCTGGTTGGAAAGCTGGGGACTCGGGGATCACACCTCACTCGAGAGGCCTGTGGACCGACTCCATCCACACAGCTGTTTTTAAATAGTTTTCTCAGAAGAACTCACAGAAGTAGTAATAGGTCCTGTGGAATCTGTGGACCGATCGGCGTCTAGGCTGGTGGGTGCACTTCTCGAGGGCCACATACTCGAGGATGAACTCGAGGACTACTCGAGGATGAATGTGGATCCCTCGAGACTGTTCAACATCTGTCCACCGTCCGTCCACAAAGATCCCACGTTGTGCACACCGTTGTCCACAAGTGTGAGTGCCCGGACTTTCTCGAGATGCGGGACGAAAACGCCACAGGGAGCGCCCCGTGGGCACTCCCTGTGGATGACTTTCGACGGTGTGGACTACCGCTTGGACCTCTGCTTGATGCGCGCGGTCAATTCCTGCACCTGGTCGTAGACCTTCCGGCGTTCGGTCATCTCCTTGCGAATCTTCTTGTCCGCGTACATAACTGTGGTGTGATCGCGCCCGAACGTCTGACCGATCTTCGGCAGAGACAGGTCGGTCAGTTCGCGGCACAGGTACATCGATATCTGCCGGGCCTGGGCGAGTGGACGTGCCTTGCCCGGTCCGCACAGATCGTCGATGGACGTGCCGAAGTACTCCGCGGTCACCGCCATGATGGTCGCGGCGTTGATCTCGAGAGCCGTCGAATCCGGCATCAGATCCCGCAGGACGACCTCCGCCAGCGTCAGATCGAGAGGTTGCCTGTTGAGCGAGGCGAAGGCCGTGACACGGATCAGGGCACCCTCGAGTTCGCGGATGTTGCGTTCGATCCGGCTGGCGATCAGCTCGAGGACATCGTGAGGGACATTGAGTCCGTCCATCCGCGCCTTCTTGCTGAGGATCGCGATGCGCGTCTCGAGTTCGGGCGGCTGCACGTCGGTGATCAGGCCCCACTCGAACCGGGTGCGCAGGCGCTCCTCGAGCGTCGCCAGCTGCTTGGGGGGCCGGTCCGACGACACCACGATCTGCTTGTTCGCATTGTGGAGAGTATTGAAGGTGTGGAAGAACTCCTCCTGGATACCTTCCTTGCCCTCGATGAACTGGATGTCGTCGACCAGCAGGATGTCGGTCTCCCGGTACCGCCGCTTGAACGCGACTTTCCGGTCGTCCCGCAGGCTGTTGATGAAGTCGTTCGTGAATTCCTCGGTGGAGACGTACTTGACCCGCATCCCGGGGAACAGCCGCTGGGCGTAGTGCCCCGCCGCGTGCAGCAGGTGAGTCTTGCCCAGACCGGACGCGCCCCAGATGAACAAGGGGTTGTACGCCCTGGCCGGCGCTTCTGCGATCGCGACGGCGGCCGCGTGCGCGAAGCGGTTCGACGCCCCGATCACGAAGGTGTCGAAGGTGTACTTGGCGTTGAGGCTGCTACTGCCCATCGAAGGGGTTTCGGGTGGCGGCGGCTGCGTGAAGTACGACGGCCACGATTCGCGAACCGCGGTCAGGGCTTCCCGGTCGTCGTCCACTTCCTCGTGGTCGTTGTCGCCGTCGAGCATGTCGTGATCGCGGGGCGCACTGTATCTCCGCCGCAGGTGGCCGATACCTTCACCCGGCGCCATACCGTCGCGGGAAGCGCGCCCGTCTCGAGGCGAACCACCGTCTCGAGATCCCGCCGGCTCGCGCCGTGCGTCCCGGGCGCGGCTCTCTCCGCTGCGGGTATCCATCGAGGCCCTGTCCTCCGGCAGCCCTTCGAGTGGAAGGGTGTCGCGGGGTTCGGCATACGGATCCTCCGCGGGGTCGTCGACCCGTTCACGTGGTTCGACGCGTACACCGAGGCCCTCGACACGATGACCGAGGTAGCGGGTGAGCACCCGCAGAATCGGTTCGCGCAGATCGCGCTCGATGGATTGCTGGGCCAGTGTGGACGGTACCGACAACAGCGCGAAGCCCTGGGCCAACGTGATCGGCTTGACCAGTGCGAGCCATGCCTTCTGGCTCTTGGTGAGTATTCCGTCGTCCGCTGTCAGCTCGGCGACGACGTCCGCCCACACATCGGCAAGCGCGTTCGGCTCGTCGTTCACGTAGCTTCCTCCCACAGGGTCGACATGATTTCCACACGATTATCCACAGGTGTGGACAACCGAGTGGTGTGACCCGGTGGATGCGTGCAGGTGACGTGCAACTCTGTGCACAGACGAAGGAGACGATCGAATTCTCGTGCCGGCTTCTCGCGCTCAGTCTGGCATACAAGGCGCCGTCCGGCCGTTGCGCCTCGGCGCAGGATCAGGAGCGGTCGTGCGCGACCGGCGGCCGCGCACATCGTCGATGCTCGTGCGGCGGTGGCATGAGAGGGCTTGTGTGCTGCGGGTTCGCGGACGAAGCCATGCGAGAGATCGTAACCGACCGTGACGTGACACACACCCGTTGTGGGAGGGGAACTTCGGGGAAGTTGTCCGGCGTGTCGGGTTGCAGGGCCGGGAGCCTTTGGTTTGATTTCGCGTCCCGATCCGAGTAGCCTCGAACAGTCACTCATGCAGAAGTGATAGGTCCGTGCTGCAATCATCGCGCACGGGTCGTGCGAAATCCGTACAAGTTAGACCGATGGCGCCTGCCGGCGTCACATATATCTCGAGGAGTGTTGACCGTGGCTAAGGGCAAGCGGACGTTCCAGCCGAACAACCGACGCCGCGCGCGCGTCCACGGCTTCCGTCTCCGGATGCGGACCCGTGCGGGTCGCGCAATCGTGACGGCGCGTCGCCGTAAGGGCCGCGCTTCACTCACCGCCTGATCCCGTAACGGGAGCTCGGGGTGTTACCTGAGCCGTATCGACTGCGGCGCCGCACGGACTTTTCCGATACCGTCCGTCGCGGTCGCCGTCAGGGACGGCGGGACCTTGTGATTCACGCTCTCGAGCGTGATCGGTCCGAGTTCTTGGTGAGTGTCGACGGCCCCCGTTTCGGGTTGGTCGTGAATAAGGCTGTCGGGCCGGCGGTGATTCGACATCGAGTCGCACGCCGGCTTCGTCATATCTGTGCCTCGCTCGTCGGGCGTGTGCCGGAGAACACCGATGTGGTGTTGCGAGCCCTGCCCGGAGCGGCCACCGCGGATTCACGGGAACTCGACAAGCAGGTCCGTACGGGCCTGGCCCGTCTCGGCCTTCTCGACACCCCGGACACCGTCGGTGAGGTTGTCGCCGATCCTGGGAAGCACGCATGACCACTCCGCATTCGACCTGGAACACGATCCGGTCTGCGCCGGCGCGTGGCCTCGTATTCCTGATCGAGCTCTACCGCACGTACGTCTCGCCCACACGCATGCCGACGTGCCGGTTCGTCCCCACCTGCAGCGAATACGCGGTCGAAGCGTTACGCAAGCGAGGGTTCGTGGTCGGAACGGTGCTGACTGTGGTGCGGCTGCTCAAATGCGCTCCCTGGCATCCTGGAGGATGGGATCCGGTACCCGAGCGGAGTCATCGGTCGTCCCACATGGGTACCTGACCGGAGCGAAGACCTGAGACCGACGCCTCTCCGTGGCGACATGGACGACCCGAGGAGTACATAGAGCCGTGCTCGACTTCATCTACTATCCCGTGTCCTGGATCCTCTGGGTCTGGCACAAAGCCTTCTCGTTCGTGCTTGCGCCCGACAGTGGTTGGACGTGGGCGCTGTCGGTGGTGTTCCTCGTGTTCACCCTCCGCGCCATCCTGTACAAGCCGTTCGTCAAGCAGGTCCGCACGACCCGGCAGATGCAGGAGCTTCAGCCGCAGATCAAGGCGCTGCAGAAGAAGTACTCGAACGACCGGCAGCGCCAGGCGCTCGAGATGCAGAAGCTCCAGAAGGAGCACGGCTTCAACCCGCTCATGGGCTGCCTGCCGGTCCTTCTGCAGGTGCCGGTGTTCATCGGTCTGTTCCACGTCCTGCGCTCGTTCAACCGGACCGGTACCGGCTTCGGACAGCTCGGCCTGACGCCGGAGCAGAACGCACAGCTCGGCAACTACGCGTTCAGCCCGGAAGACGTCGAATCCTTCCTGAGCGCGCGTCTGTTCGGTGCCCCTATCTCCTCCTGGATCACGCAGCCGATCGCATCCCTCGAGGCCTTCGCCCCGTTCGGTGACATTCCGTCGCGGTGGCAGATCGCAGCCGTTGCCGTGCCCCTCATGATCGTGGCCGGCATCGCCACGCACTTCAACGCCCGCGCGTCGGTCGCCCGGCAGAGTGCCCAGGCTGCGGCGAACCCGCAAGCGGCGATCATGAACAAGCTGGCTCTCTACGTGTTCCCGCTCGGCGTCCTCGTCGGTGGTCCGTTCCTGCCGATCGCCATCATCTTGTACTGGGTGAGCAACAACGTGTGGACGTACGGACAGCAGCATCTCGTCTTCCGGAAGATCGATCAGGAGGAAGAAGAGAAGCGCGCCGCGGCGCTCGCACGCCGGAACGAGAATGCCCCGAAGCCGGGTGCGCGGCCCAACAAGGCGAAGAAGAAGAAGGGTGCCGTTGCTTCCGCAGACAGCGCCCAGGTGGGCGATACGAGCGCCGACGGCGCGTCGGAAGTCTCACTGACGAAGAAGGACGCTGACGAGACCGGAACGCCCGGCGACACGACGCCGACCTCCGGTTCGGGCTCGTCGACTCCGAAACCGGGTAGCCGTCCCAAGAACTCCAAGCGCAAGCGGCGCTGACCGAAGTAGAAGAGAGCTGATCATGGCCAGTGACCTGGACAAGGCACAGGAGGACATCGAGGTGACCGGCGAGCCGAGCGAGCCTGCACTCGAAAACGACCCCGAACTCGACGCCGATGTGGTCGACGACGAAGACCTGATCGAAGAGGGCGAAATCGCCGGCGACTATCTCGAGCAGTTGCTCGACGTGCTCGACTTCGACGGTGACATCGACCTCGACGTCGAGGGCGACCGGGCGGTTGTCAGCATCGACGGTGGCAAGGATCTGAGCAAGCTCGTCGGCAGCAACGGAGACGTCCTCGACGCACTCCAGGAACTCACCAGGCTCGCCGTGCAGCAGGCGACCGGCGAGCGCAGCAAGTTGATGCTCGACATCGCGGGCTGGCGCGCCGGTAAGCGTGCCGAACTGACCGAGCTCGGTACCTCTGCCGCAAAGCGTGTGCTCGCGAGCGGTGTCCGGGAGGAACTCGCGCCGATGACTCCCTTCGAGCGCAAGATCGTTCACGACGCGGTCGCGAAGGTCGACGGGGTCTCCAGCGAGAGCGAAGGCGCCGAACCGCATCGGCGTGTCGTGATCGTGCAGGACTGAGCCGACCGCTTACGGCTCGAAGAGGGACCCTGAACCGTCGGGGTCCCTTTTTCATTCGATGGAGGCCCGACGGAAACCCCGTGCCGGTGTCGGTGACGCATCGGCGGCAGGAGAGGATGTTTCACGTGGAACAGGACGAGACAGACCTGCTTGCGAACGCACAGCGGATTTTCGGCGATCGCTTCGAGCTTGCCGAGCGGTACCACCGCTCATTGTCGACCGACGGGGTCGAGCGTGGACTGATCGGCCCGCGCGAGGTGTCCCGGCTCTGGGAACGCCACATCTTGAACTGCGCGGTTCTGGGCGAACTCATCCAGGAGGACGAGGCCGTCGTCGATGTCGGTAGCGGTGCGGGACTGCCCGGTATTCCGCTCGCGATCGCGCGGCCCGACTTGAAGATCACCCTCGTCGAACCCCTCCTGCGCCGCACCGTGTATCTGGCGGAATTCGTCGAGGCGAACGACCTCGACAACGTTCTGGTGGTGCGTGGCCGGGCCGAGCAACCGAGCGTGCTCCAGGAAGCCGGTGGCGCCGACGTGGTCACCTCCCGTGCTGTCGCGCCGCTCGCGAAGCTCGCCAAGTGGTCCCTCCCCCTGATCCACGAGGGTGGCCGCATGCTCGCGTTGAAGGGCGCGTCGGCTCAGGAAGAGATCGAACGTGATCGCGACGAACTTGCTCGTCTCGGAGCCGGCAATCTCGAGGTGCTCGAGTGCGGTCACGACATCCTTCCGGTCCCGACCCTCGTGGTGAAGGCGGAACGGATGCCCCGCCCTTCGCGGAGGCGCAAGAACCGGTAATGTCTCCACGTGAAACGAGCCCCTCTCCTCTCCCCGATCGGGAACGGAGAGGGGCTCTTCGTTTTCCCGGTATGCCGGGCATTGTATGGACGACCGGATTCACGTTCGGGTAACGCGTCGTGTCTCGAGCTCGAGTCACTCTCTCGAGTATCGAAACGGCGCGCATGAAGACTTTCAGAACCCGGTTTTCCCGGTGCCTGCACCCCGCGTTCGTTTCGTCACTGTGACGATGGAAATTGCGCGTCGAGATCGCCTCGGTAGCCAAAGCCGAATATATTGGCGGGCAACTACTTACGTCTTGCTCGATATGTAAACTACTGCGCCACAACATCTTCTGACTCAAATGTCATGACGAAATCCCTCGACCGTGCCTTCCGGTGACCGGCGGAGCATGTTTCACGTGAAACGACCCCAGCGCACCGGTCGGTCGTGCTCGGTGGGTTCCACGTGAAACGGAGACGCCATGTTTCACGTGGAACGTCCTGCCGTGCGATCGCGTGAACGACACATAGAATGCGGATGGAATACTGAACCGACCGAGGAAGTGGACCGTGGCACCACGCGTCGATACTGCGCCTGTTTCTTCGGATCATGTCTCACCCTCCTGTCGCCGCGATCGCGATGTGAAATGCACCGTGTCCGCGGAACGAAGAGGATGTAGCGTGCGGACCGTGCGGATCAATCGTTTAAGGAGCGTTCTATGACGGGTGGATCTGAATCCGCTGTTTCACGTGAAACCGAGGCAATGAACGACGAATTCTCCCCCGTCCCGTTCGATGGCTTCTCCGGGATCGATACGCCCATCGGTGCCGCCGCCCATCGCGCGAGCCAGGTGCTTCATCCGAGCGAGGCGATTTCTCTCCCGAAGCCACACGAGCGCCGAGTCCTCACCATCGCCAACCAGAAGGGTGGGGTGGGCAAGACCACGACCGCGGTCAACCTTGCGGCCGCACTGGCGGTCCAGGGGTTGACGGTCCTCGTCGTCGACCTCGACCCGCAGGGCAATGCGAGCACCGCGCTCGGTGTACCGCACCACTCCGGCGTTCCGTCGAGTTATGAGATCCTTCTGGACGAGGTGTCGGCCGCAGACGCTGTTCAGCAGAGTCCCCACAGCGAGCGACTCTTCTGCATTCCGGCGACGATCGACCTTGCCGGTGCCGAAATCGAACTCGTCTCGATGGTCGCCCGCGAGAACCGCCTCAGGAACGCTCTCACAAAAGAGGCGCTGGGGTCGCGCGACTACGACTACGTCATCATCGACTGCCCGCCGTCGCTGGGACTCCTGACCGTCAACGCGCTCGTGGCAGCCAAAGAAGTTCTCATCCCTATTCAGTGCGAGTACTACGCGCTCGAGGGTGTCGGGCAACTGCTCCGCAATATCGAACTCGTGCAGTCGCACCTCAACCGCGATCTTCACGTGTCCACCGTGCTGCTCACGATGTACGACGGACGAACGAAACTGGCCGACCAGGTCGCCGCCGAGGTGCGCGCCCACTTCGGCGACGTGGTGCTGCGTTCCGTCATCCCGCGAAGCGTGAAGGTTTCCGAAGCTCCCGGGTACGGGATGACAGTGCTCGACTACGATCCGGGATCGCGCGGCGCGATGAGCTACCTCGACGCCGGACGTGAATTGGCGGCACGCGGGATACGGAAGAAGCAGGGGAACGAATGAGCGCGACACGTAAAGGCGGGCTCGGCCGAGGATTGGCCGCACTGATCCCGACCGGCCCTCCGGTGGATGTACCCGCATCGGACACCGCCGGATCGACCTCGACGACCACCACCGCTGCTCCCTCAACGCCCGCCTCGGCGCCTCCCGCGAAGCCGGCGCCCAGTCGTCGTCCCGGAGTGTCGCCGGGAATGACGCTCTCACCGTCGGGACTCGGATCCGCCGCTGCGGACCTCATCATCGGGGACAGCAAAACGGCTCCGGCGGACGAGGTGGGCGACGAGACCGAACCCGTCGAAGCGGCTTCCGGATCGCTCCCCTCCCCTGCCGGGGCGGTCTATCTCGAGATTCCGATCGACCGGATCGACCGGAACCCCAAGCAACCTCGTCAGGTGTTCGACGAGGAGGCACTGACCGAACTCGTCCACTCGATCCGCGAGTTCGGTCTCATGCAGCCGATCGTCGTGCGACGGGCCGAAGGTGATCGCTTTCAGCTGATCATGGGCGAGCGCCGCTGGCGCGCCTCGCAGGAGGCCGGTCTCGACACCATCGCCGCGATCGTCCGTGACACCGACGACGACGCGCTGCTCCGCGACGCTCTTCTCGAGAACATTCACCGGGTCCAGCTGAATCCTCTCGAAGAAGCCGCCGCCTACCAGCAGCTGCTCGAGGAGTTCGAGGTCACCCACGAGGAACTGGCCACGCGTCTGGGACGCTCCCGTCCGGTCATCACCAACATGATCCGGCTGCTGAAGCTGCCCATTCCTGTCCAGCGCCGGGTCGCCGCCGGCGTGCTGAGTGCCGGCCACGCGCGGGCCCTGCTCGCCCTCGAAGCCGGTGCCGACGCCCAGGAAGCGCTCGCGATGCGCATCGTCGCCGAGGGCATGTCGGTGCGGGCGACCGAGGAAGCGGTCATGCTGGCGAACCGGGGCGGCACACCAGACGCGCCTCCCCCGGCGCGGCGGAAGCCCATCCAGATGCCCGGTTTGCAGGACGTCGCCGAGCGGCTCTCCAACTCGTTCGATACCCGTGTGACCGTGAGCCTGGGCAAGCGCAAGGGCAAGATCGTGGTGGAGTTCGGGTCGGTCGACGATCTCGAACGTATCGTGGCGATGATGCAGACCCAGGGCGTGACCGGCGAGGGCGCGACGACGAACGAGATCCGTCCGTCTTGACTCCCGGTCGGGGCAGGACCAAAGTCTGCTAGAGAAAGACGTGGAGGCGAAAGTATCCCGTGTCGACGCGAGTCACGCCGCTGTCCTTGAGTGCGATCGAGCTGTTGCCGAGGCACCCGCGCAGGTGTGTGTTCTGGGAAATGGATCCGGCGCCCGACGGCGACGGCCGCGACTTCTGCGACCCCGAGTTCGAGAAGGAAGCGTGGCTCTCGATGGTCATGCTCGAGTGGGGATCGTGTGCGCAGGTAGCCATGTTCGGGGACTCCGACGACAAGGTGGCCGGTGTTGCGTTCTACGCGCCGCCCAACATGGTGCCCCGGGCGCGGCTGTTCCCGACCTCACCGGTCAGCGCTGACGCGATTCTCCTCACCACGATGCGCATCGAGCCCCACGCGTCGGATCTGGATGTGGGTGCCGATCTCATCCGTGCGGTCGTGGCCGACCTCGTCCGCCGTAACGTGCGGGCCCTCGAGGCGTTCGGAGTTCGTCCTCAGGAAGACGACAGGCCCTCCCCGGGGCACGTGCCCAGCACCACCTCGGTGCGGGAATGCTCGCCCGCCGAGTGCATGATCGGCGCCGACTTTCTCGAGGACATGGGTTTCGAGGTGGTAGCACCCCATCCGCGCTTTCCCCGATTGCGACTAGAACTCGATCGCGATCACGGGTGGAAGGAAGAAGTCGAAGCGGCTCTCGAGCGCCTGATCGAAGCGGCGTCACTGACCGTGGAAGATGTCACCGGCCGCACCGCGGTGGCGGTGCCGTAGCGACGCTCGCACCTGACCCTGCCCGGCACGTGAGAACGGGCAGGCAGGCCGGACTCAGCGAGTCTCGGTGATGGACAGTTCCTCGGCGAGCAGTTCGGCGAACGTGTACGTGCCGGTCGGCTGATCGTCCTGCCCGAGCAGGTACAGCCGTTTCACGGCAACCAGGATTGCCTCGGCGATCACGTCGCGGGTCTTGGGGTCGGCGAGTAGCGAGGCGTCGTGCTCGTTGGTGAGGTAGCCGAGGTCGATCTGGACGGTCGGCATGTTCGTCAGGCGCAGCAGGTCCCAGGTGCGCCCGTGGCTCCGGCAGTCCTGCAGCGACGTACGTGCGACGATTTCGCGCTGGATGAAGCCGGTGAGTACCTGCCCGATCATCGACTCCGAGCCGTGCGAGTTGCCGTAATGGAAGCTCGCGATTCCGCTCGCGTGCGGGTTCGAACTCGAGTCACAGCGCAGCGAGATCATGAGGTCGGCGCCGAACGCGTTTGACGTGCCGGCGCGCTCCACGTCGGTGGGGTTCGAGTGGTACGGGCGTGAGAGGAACGTCTCCATGCCGGTGGCCGCCATCCGGCCCTCGAGCCGCCGCGCGAGATCCCACAGGATGTCGGCTTCGGAAATCGGACCGTGTGCGCTCGGCACGATGATGCCGTGGTCGCGCCCACCGAGACCGGGATCGATGACGATCCGCTTTCCGCTCAGCTGAGGACCCGACCGTCGGACGATCTCCTCTTCGCTGATGGCATGCGGCGAGCCACCTGACACCCGGGTGCCGAGCAACTCGAGCGACCGCAACGTTTCGGGTCCGCAGATGCCGTCGGCGGCGAGACCGATCTCCCGCTGGAACGAACTGAGCCCCTCGTGGGTCTTCTGCCCGAAGTAGCCGTCCACCCGGGACACGTAGAAGCCGAGGTCCTGCAACCGCGTCTGCAGCGCCGCTACGTCGTCGCCGTACAGCGGTGCGGACAGCTGGTACATCAGGGTGCGTGCGCCGAGCCGGTACGAAGCTTCCTTGAGCGAGCGGTACGTCGCGGGGCCGACCATCCCGTCGACGAGGAGACCTCGCTGCTGCTGGAAGGCACGCACTGCGCCGTCGAGTTCACGATCGAAGACGACGTCGGAGCCCATCCAGCCGTCGGCGGAGTCGGGACGAGCGCTGAGGAAACCCAGGCCGGCAAGAGTGCTCCGAATCTCGGCGACTGCCGGGCCTTGGTCGCCGTGACGAAGAGGGCGCATGCGTTGGGCCTTTCCGTGCTGACCGGATTGCGCCCAGCGCGGGGCAGGGCAGCATCGAACGGAATTATCTCAGATGCGCCGGGAGCCTGGGCCCCGGGCGCATCCGAGAAGCGATCCTCGGGACCGTACTACAGGACGTCCGCGAGGTCCCGGAGCAACGCCGCCTTGCCCTTCGCGCCCACGATGGTCTTCACGGGCTTGCCGCCGGAGAACAGGATCATCGTGGGAATGGACATCACCTGGTAGTCGCGGGCCGCCGACGGATTGGCGTCGATGTCGAGCTTGGCGATCGTCAGCTTGTCGCCGTGCTCACCCGCGATCTCCTCGAGAACCGGAGCGACCATCTTGCACGGACCGCACCACGTGGCCCAGAAATCGACGAGCACGGGCTTGTCGGCCTGCAGTACGTCCTCGACGAACGAGGAATCGGTGATGGTAACGGTGTTGGTGTCCTTGACGGCCACGATATCTCCTGTGTCGAGCGGGAATTGATGAGTGAGTGGTGCTGCCGGACCGTGTTGTCAGACCTCGGCGGGCACGACAGCGGGCGGAACCTCGTGACGCGCGACGAGCCAGCGCTCGGCGTCGATCGCTGCGGAACAGCCGCTGCCGGCTGCGGTGATCGCCTGACGGTAGGTGTGGTCGACGAGGTCGCCGGCTGCGAAGACACCCGGCAGCGACGTCGCCGTGGTTCGGCCGACGACCTTGACGTAGCCCTCGTCGTCCAACTCGACCTGCCCGGCGACGAGCGCACTGCGCGGGTCGTGGCCGACGGCGACGAAGAGACCGGTCGCCGGGAGTTCACTGAGTTCTCCGGTGAGTGTGTCCTCGACGGTCAGCGACGAGACGCTGTTCTCGCCCTTCACCTCGACGACCCTCGTGTTGGTGAGAAAACGGATCTTCTCGTTCGCCTCGGCGCGCTCGAGCATGATCTTCGATGCGCGGAACTCCTCGCGACGGTGGACGATGGTCACACTGCGTGCGAAGCGGGTCAGGAAGGTTGCCTCCTCCATCGCGGAGTCGCCACCACCGACCACGACGATGTCCTGATCGCGGAAGAAGAAGCCGTCACAGGTCGCGCACGCGGACACACCGCGGCCGAGGAGTCGCTCCTCCCCCGGTACACCGAGGTAGCGGGGCTCTGCGCCCATCGCGAGGACGACGGCATGGCTGCTGTAGGTCTCCCCGTTCGCGACAACGGTCTTCACCGGTCCGGCGAGGTCGACTTCTTCGACATCCTCCGTGCGGATGTCGGCGCCGAAGCGGAGGGCCTGCTCGCGCATCTGGTCCATCAGTTCGGGACCCATGATGCCGTCCTTGAAGCCCGGGAAGTTCTCGACCTCGGTGGTGGTCATCAATTCGCCACCGAACTGTGTTCCCTCGAACACGATGGGCTTCAGTTCCGCGCGGGCCGCGTAGATCGCGGCGGTGTATCCGGCGGGTCCCGAACCGATGATGATGAGATCGTGAATGGTGGGCGGGGTCGTCATGCGGCGATGGCCTTCCGGGTCGGCGGGCGAGACTGTCGTAGTGGCCGCGGGCCGGTAAAGCGGCTCGGCAGCATACACAGATGTCAACACCAGGGTAAACGGTGTTGTTCCCCCCGCACCGTGCGTCACACCACAGCAGGCGCCCCGCCCGCCTCCGGGTGTCGGACGGCCCGGGCGTCAGACTGCTCCGGGGGCCTCACGCAGGGTTTCCCGGATCACGCACTTCGTACCGGTGTAGATCGTGGGCATGCACTTGTTGCAGTGGATGCACAGTCCCTCGTCGGCTGTCCGGTTGCGGAACTTGTCGACGAGGTACGGGTCGCGGAGCAACGCCCGGCCCATGGCCACGAACTCGAATCCTTCGTGCAGGGCGTTGTCGATGGTCTCGATGCGGTTGATGCCGCCGAGCAGGATCAACGGCAGCGACAACTCGGACCGGAACTGCCGGGCCATCGGGAGGAAGAATGCCTCTTCGAACGGCAGCTTCGGGAAGATCTTGGGCCCGTAGACCTTCAGACCCCACCCGACGACCTTCGGCTGGGACTGCACGAACTCCCT
The DNA here is from genome assembly GCA_023417985.1 of Actinomycetes bacterium. Lineage (GTDB taxonomy): Bacteria > Actinomycetota > Actinomycetes > Mycobacteriales > Mycobacteriaceae > Rhodococcus. The sequence continues at coordinate 21,239 of JAEZDV010000211.1, forward strand.
CATCGGCACGTCGCCGCGGAAGAAGTACATCCCATTGAGCAGTGAACTTCCGCCCGTCAGCTGCATGGCGTCGATGGTGCCGTCGGATTCGATCAGTTTCGCCATCGGGAGCGATTCGTCGAGCCACAAGCCTTTCGGCACGCCGTCGGTCATGTTGAACTTCGCGATCACCGCGACCGAGTCCCCCACCGCTTCCCGGATCGCTGCGAGCACACGTCGCGGGAAGGCCGTGCGGTTCGCGATGCTCCCGCCGTAGTGGTCGCTGCGTTTGTTGAGGTTCGGGCTCATGAAGGAGCTGAGCAGGTAGTTGTGTCCCAGGTGCACCTCGAGCGCGTCGAAGCCCGATTCCACGGCGTACCGTGCCGCCGAGACGTAGTCCGCGACGATCGCGTCGAGTTGCGCGAGGGTCGCACCGCGGACGAGGCCCATGGCGGGGGCGCTGATCCGCGTCGACGGCGCGGTTGTGCTCATCCCGTTCGACAACTGGTTGGCGACGAGACCCGCGTGCCCGATCTGAGCCGACGCGAGCGCACCCTCGCGGTGTACGGCCTCGGTGAGTCGAGTGAGCCCGGGTACGGCGTCGCGATCGAGTACGAGGGTGTCGCGGTGGACTCGGCCGGCGGGCGAGACGGAGCAGTAGGCCACGGTGGTCAGGGCGGTGCCCCCGCGCGCGACCTCTGCGTGGAACTCGACGAGTTCGTCGGTGACCGCACCCTTGGGCATGACGCCCTCGAAGGTCGCCGCCTTGATGATGCGGTTGCGGAGGGTGAGCGGACCGAGACGAGCCTGTTCGAAGACGGTGGATCGGGGCGCAGTCATGACCCTACTTTCGATGCCAGTGGTATCGTAATTTCTCCGACTATAACCCCGATCCCACTCCAGGCGATGCCTGGTCCCACTCCTGCGAGAAGCCGATGCCCGCTGCCCCCTCCGGTCGTCCCCGCGACCCCCGTATCGACAGTGAAGTTCTCGCCGTCACCCGCGAAATGCTCGTTCGGGACGGGTGGGACGGCCTGAGCATGCGTGCGATCGCCGCCCGCGCGGGTGTCGGGCGCGCGGCACTGACCCGCCGGTGGCCCAGCAAAGCGCACCTGGTGCTCGACGCTCTGCTCGGTTCGGCGCCCGACCTGTCGCCGTACGACGGGATCGACCGCAAAGGGTGGATCGAGTGGGTGGTCGCCGGCAGCAACGAACTCTTCTCGCGGCCGGAAGTCCGTGCCGCACTACCCGGACTGCTCGCGGCGCTGCGCGACCACGAAGACCTGCGAAACGCGCTGTGGCGCAACTTCAGTGGACCCAGCACCGCCCTCTTCACCGAGGGCGGTGACACGGATGCGGAACTCGATGCGCGAGCGGCACTCGTCATGGCCGCGGGGACCGCGCTGTTCACCGGCTTGATCGCTGCCGAGGACGATACTCCGGCGTTACGCGAGCGGATACTTCATCTGTTGCTGACCATCGCCGAGTGACGGTCGAGTCACCCGGCTGCTACCCGATGGTATGAATCGCGAGGGTAGCGGGATCGGTTGCGTCACATTCCGTTCCGACGAGCACTGCCGTCAGCCGCGGCGGGTTGGGCCCGCTGAGAAGCAGCAGAATCGCTTCGCGGTCACGAAATTCGGTCTGCCGCGATCCCAGCAACGGAGATGAGGAATCGAAACCGTTCGCCTTCAAGCATTCTCGGAGCCTGCTCTCGTCCGAGAGAGGACCGAGCGAGGTCTCGCCCACCATCGAGCGCAACGCGACGGGATCGAACACGGCATCGCTGGGCGGCGCGGCATAGGCGTCGCTGCCGGTGTCGTCTCCACCCGGTGCCGAATCGATCAGGACGATCGCGAATACGGCTGCGAACACCGCGGCAGCGGCGACACCCGCTCCGGCCATCCATTTGCGGGCCGTGCGTCGCCGGGCAGTCGTCAGCGCGATGTCGATGCGGGCGGCGACCGCCTGAGGAATCGGCTCCGGTGGTTCGCTGTCGCGAAGCCGGCCCAGCCGGGCCTGGACCGCGTCGAGACGCCTGAGGACCTCGGCGGCATCCGGGTCGGCACGCACCAGGGGCCGGAGGCGCTCGGCGAGGTCGTCGTCCAGGACGCCCGCGTGCAGATCGGCGAGCAGGTCGTGCGAGTACGGCGGACGGGGTATCTCGTCCTCGTTCATGCGCGTTCTCCTCGACGGATCGGGTGTCCTCACCAGAGTAAGACGATTCGGGCTCGAGTTCGGTTCCCTCACTCCCGAAGGTCACCCAGCACGACCGCGAGTTTGCGACGCGCCCGCGCGCATCGGCTCTTCACCGTTCCCTCCGGAACGCCCAGCCGAAGGGCAGCCTCGCGTACCGAATATCCCTCCACGTCCACCGCGACAATCGCGGCTCGCTGATCCGGCGGGAGAGTGAACAGCGCTGTTTTCACGTCGAGAGAGAGCTCCGTGTCGTGGATGGAATCCCTTGCTGCACGAGGATTTTCGGACTCATCGGTGAACAGGGGCACCGTCGGCCGAACCTTGTTCCGGCGGATGCGGTCGAGGCACGCGTTGACGACGATGGTGTGCATCCAGCTTCGCACCGCGGCGTCCTGGCGAAAGTTCGCAGCCATGCGATGCGCCGACAACAGGGCTTCCTGCAACGAATCGGCCGCGTCCTCGTGTGAGTAACTGGTTCGCCGCGCGACTTGCCACAGGTGGTCGTAATGGCGCGACAGCAACGTCGCGAATGCGTCTTGATCGCCGGCCACGTGTGCCGCCAGCAACGCGGCGTCCGACGCGGACGTACCCGAGACTTCTGTGGGCACAGAGTCGTCGGGCACGGCGATTTTTGCGATCCCCCCGAAAATTCGCACGCGCGGATGGTAGCCGATCGTGCGAATCTTGCCCCGGCTTATGGCTGGGGGCTGGTTACTCGGAGCCGGTGAACTCGATCTCGGAGATCGAACTCTTGTTGCTCCCGCCGTCGTTGCTCAGGCCGGTGATCCACACCAGTACGTGAGACGTGCCGCCGTCGGTATCGAGCGGAATCTCGGTCTCACCGGATTGCAGTGTGCCCGAACCTATTACCTGCGTCTGGTCGAGAGAAGTCGAATCCGATGGCGCGCTGCGGATCTCGATAACCGTCCCGGGCGACTGCGATGTGATCTTCGCCGACGACAGGTTCGCCGAGTCCTCGAGCGTCACCAGCAGGCCGACGCCGTTCTTCAAGGACGGGAACGGATCGAAATAGGCGTCGGTGCTCCACGACGTCGCAGGATCGCCGTCGATCGCCAGCGACGCCGCCGCGGGCGAATCGGGAGTGCCCTGCGGGGAGAACACCGACACCGAAGCCGCGGAGACCGGTCCCCCGGCGGCTGCGGGAGCAGCCTCCGACGGAAGAGACGACTCGGGTGACGCGGGTGCCTCGGCAGTCGGCGTGAGACCGAACTCCTGGCTGGTCAAAGGGGTGTCGGTCGCGTCGCCGGCGAGCAGGTTCGTGATCCACCAGCCGATGAGCGACAGCAACACCACCGTTGTGATACCCAGTCCGATCAGCGCGTAGAGCATGCGCTGTGAGTGCTTCTTCTTCTGCTCCAGTGCTTCCGGATCAGCGAGAGCGTGGGTTTCGCTCATGCTCGTGCGCTGGCCGATGCGCAGGGCGGGAATCAAGTCGGTCTTCTGATCGACCACCGACGCCTGATCGAGGATGTGCTGCACGGTAGCGGCGGTGCGGATACCACCGTCGGTGCTGAGCGCTCGCACGGCGACGGCCGAGATCTCGAACGGGACGTCGGGACGGAGCACCTTGGGCTCGACCGGCTTTCCGTCGGCGCCGCGGTCCGCCTCCGGCATCCCACCGATGGTAGCGCTGCTGTGATGCGGTGCCGGGGGCCGGCCGGGTGCGGTCGGTTCGTCGAGCGGCCAGCGGCCGGTGATGAGCCCGTAGAGGCTCGCACCGAGGCCGTGCACGTCGGAGATGGCGTCCGAGTCCGAGAACGTTGCGGGGAATGCCAGCACCGCGTCACCGGACACACTGATCCGGATCCGGTCGGGATGGTCGATCGACAGCGCGCTGCCCGCTCGGTGCGAGGCTTCGGCGGCAGCCGCGAGAGCACGGACGGCACGTGCGGCACCCAGAGGCGACGGCTCGGTCGTCGACATCTCGCGCAGCGACCGGCCCGGCGTCCACTCGGCGACGACGATGCCACCCGAACTTCCGCGGACCACGTCGAGGACGCGCGCCAAGCCGGGTGAATTGATGCGGCCGAGACGGAGCGTGCGGGACAGGATGGCTTGCGGCGAGTCCGGACCGGTGCCGTCGGCCGCACTCTGGTCGGCATCGACGAACGTCAGGGCGACTTCGCGATCGAGCTTGACGTCGAGTGCCTGCCAGAACCGCAGCCCGCGCGCACCGCCGTGGGGTGAGAGGAGACGGTACCGTCCGCCCGCCACGGAGGCGCCTGCGATGAGCTCGGGTCCGCGCATAGGGCGGCGCGGCGGCGAACCGGGCACTCGGACGGGCGGGAGCTGCGGTGATCCGATCGGTATGACTCCGGTGTCGTGGTGGGTGTCGCGCGGCGGCCTGGGCGGCGTCGGCTGCTGCTCGCCGCCGGCCGGCGGCGATCCGGCCTGCTGTGACGCGTCGATCGTGGACCTTCCGGCAGCGTGGTCGTCGTCGCTCACCCTCACTCCTTCGTTGTCGACTCGTCCACTTCCGGTGCGGAGCCGAGGATCGCCGGTGGGGGCCGCGAAGTACCGCGGACCACGGCGCCCGTGTCGAATCTGCTGTTGACCAGGGTACGGGAGTTGTTGCTGCGCCTCGCCGGGACGGGGCACGTCTCTGATCGCCGGCATGATCTCGGTGATCGCGTCGTACGGTCCGACCCCGTAATCGCCGTAGTCGATGCGCGGCAGGACGACGGTCCTCTCGACATCCGACTCGGGGTAGGCGTCGTAGACGAAGCGCCGGCGGGGAGGAGCCATCGCCCTGTCGTCCTGTGAAGTGCCGGTGGAATCGGCTTCCTCGGAGTCGGGCTCGTCCGCACCGCCGCCGCGCACCGCGGTGATCTTGCGCCGGACCGCGGCCTCGATCGCCATGACCTCGGGGACCTTGAGCAGATACATGCCCACCAGGGCGACGAGCAGCATCAGCACACCGCTGATCGCGACGCGCACCATCGAGCCGAGGCCGCCGAAGCGCTCGGCGAGGGCGTCGAGCTGCAGGAGTCTGTCGGAGACGAGGACGACGACGGCTGCACCCGCCGACGCGAGCACCACGTGCCAGATCGTGCGGCCCACATTGGCCATCCGCAGGTCGCCGAGGGTGCGGTGCAACAGGAAACCGCCGATGAACGCACCGCACGTGAAGGCGATACCGGTCGCGACGCCGAGCAGGACGACAACCTGTTGATCGTTGGCCGCGACCACCGGTGCGAGGGCCGACAGGCCGATCTTGACGGCGGTGATGCCGAGGATGATCCAGGTCGGCGTCCACGCCTGCTCGCGTGCGTAGAACACGCGCAGGTGGATGAGCACCAGCGAATACGGGATCAGGGTGAAGGCAGACCAGCTCACGGCCTGGCCGAGGAGTGAGGCGTTGCCCGCGCCGAAGTTGCCGTACCCGTACAGGGCGGTGCCGACGTGCGTGCCGGCGATCGTGAGGAACGTGACGATCGGAACGAGCGCGATCATCGTCATGCGCGTCGCGACGGAGAGGTCGTCGACGACTGCCGGGGTGTCGCCTTCGGCGGCGTTGCGGCTCAGCCGAGGCATGATCGCGGTCAGCACGGTGACGCCGAGAACGCCGTACGGCAACTGCAGCAGCAGCCACGCGTTGTTGTAGATGGCCGGGCCGGCCGCGTCGGCACCCGACGAGATGTTGGTCGCGAAGATCATGCCGATCTGGCTGATCAGGACGTACAGGACGATCGCGGCGGCCATACCGCCGAACTGCCGCAGGCGGTCGTCGAGGCCCCACAGCGGCTTCAGGTTGATGCCTTCGCGGCGTAGCGCGGGAATCAGGCACATCGCCTGGGTTACGACGCCGAGAAGCACACCGAGACCGAGGACCAGCAACTTCGGGTCGCTCATGCGCACCGGATCGAGGGTGATCTCCCCGGGCATCAGGTAGTAGACGACCAGCACGGTCAGCACGACGACGTTGTTCGCGACCGGCGCCCAGGCACCGGGCTTGAACACCTGCCGGGTGTTCAGGATGCCGGTGAAGAGGCCCGACAGGCCGTAGAACACGATCGCGGGCAGGAGCAGGTACGACAGTGCCGTCGTCAGCGACGTCGACACCTTGCCGGAGTCGTCGAGGAACACATGGGTGGTGAGGAGCGGCGCGGCGGCCACGGCGAGGATGGTGGCACCGCCGAGCAACACCAGCGCCGCGGTGAACAGACGCCGGACGAACGCCTCACCCCCGTCCGGGTCCTCGCGTTCGGCCCGCACGAGCACCGGCACCACGATCGAGGTGAGCACAGCGCCGAGGACGAGCTCGGAGATCATGTTGGGGATCTGGTGGGCCACGGTGAACGAGGACGCGACACTCGCACCGAGCAGCGTGAGGATCAGAAGCTGCTTGAGGAACCCGGTGATGCGGCTGACCAGTGTGGCGACGGCGATGGAGCCGGTCGCGGCGAGCAGGCTCGGAGTCTTCCGGGCGGTGGGACCTGCACCGGTGACGTCCGGTGAAGTCGTCGGTGACTTCACGTCGTCGCGGGTCGCGTTCCCCGTCATTCTCGTTCGTACCCTTCGTCGGCTGGATCCGGTTCCCCGCGGAAGCGGTGCAGAAGCCGCCTGCCCGCCAGGAACAGCAGCAGCGCTCCCGCACAGCCCGTGACGATGGCGAGAATCCGGCCATACGCATTGGAACGTACCGTCACGTTCGTCGGACTGCCGAGAGACAGGCCGGAGTCCGTGGTGAGCGAGAACTCGAGTGAAAGCTTCCGCGAGTCGCTGATCCGAGCGGGCACCGTCAGGGTGCGGCTACCGCGCGGAGGAAGCTGGGTCGGTCCGATATCGGTGATCTCCATCGCCGCGGGCGCGTCCACATTCAACCGCACCGTGATGCCCACGGGCAGATCGTTGCGCGCCACCAACAGTAGGGGACTCTGTTCGGAAGTCAGTGTGTACACACCACCCGGTGAGAGAACTGTCACTCCCGCGAACATTCCGTCCACAGCCTCCACGACTTCCGCAGCGCGCAGATCCGCTGCGGCGGCCGCCGCGCCGGGATCCTGGCCACGACGTGCCGACGACGACATCGCGCGCAACAGGTCCTCCCGCAGCGGCGCGAGGAACTCCTGTGGTGTCAGCTGAGCTTGGGGATCCTCGATCATCGCGGCCTGGAGGGCGTCGAGCCGTGGCGGCTGCTCGGCAGCGATCGCGAGTACCTCTGCCGGCACCCCGTCGGTGATCGCCTGCTCCGGGTAGGAGAGAACGGAAGCGTTCGGGGCGTCGGCGGTCGCGGCGGCCGAAGCCACGAACTCGGCGAACGGACGCGCCGTCGCGGTGCCGGAACGAACCAGGGACGAGAGCATCGACAGAGTGGCCGACGCCTCCTCCGGGGACGGTGTCCACACCTGGGGCGGCGCGAACAGCACGGAACGGTCCGCGGGGGGCTGAGGCAGACCCGTCGCTTCGCTCACGGACGGAACCAGCGCCGGCCAGGCCAGCGCGCCGAGCGCGTCCTGGAGGCGCGCGGTCGCGGAGTCGCCGGCGAGGTCGTAGCGCGCGGATTTGGTCACGAACGACGGGGTCGCCGGTTCCTCGCCCATCCCGGCGAGCGCGGCTGCCGCCGAGGCGTCGAACAGACCCGCGGTCAATCCGTCGACTCCTGACACCCGGAGAGCGTTGCGCGCGGGCAGACCGCTCATGCCGGCTCGCCCGTCCTCCACCGCGGTATCCGCGAGCAGCGCTGTGACCGGGCCGTTCGCGGCAGCGAGGAGTCCGGCGTTCTCGGTGAGGACTCCCGAATCGGGCCAGACGACACCGGGGAGCGACGTGGTTCTCAGGATTGTGTCGACGATGGTGCGCGGGGACTCCAGCGCGGGAGCGTTCAGCGACGGGTCGTCGAGTTCGGCGAGCGCGGTGAGATCGACCTGTGCGAACGGGAGGGCGACTGTGCACATGGAGGCTGCCAGAGTCCGAATCCGTTCGAGCCACGCGATCGCCGCCTCGGTGCCCGTGCCCGGTTGCGCGTCGCCCATCGGATCGGCGGGGTCGTCCACGACGAGGTAGTCCCGGGTCATGTTGGCGACCGTGACCAGCAGGTCGGGGTCGACGGCCAGGCACATCCCTTCCGTGATGCGCGGGTCCGACTCGAGGGCCTGCTCGGCGGCACGCAACAGCCCGTCGAGCCGTCCTCCGTCGGCGAGCGACGTGGCGAGCACGTCGTCGACGAGACGGACCGGGTCGCTCACCGAGCCGGGGACACCCGATGCGAGTCGGGGCGTGTCGGCGAGGGGCCACAGCATCGAAAAGGCGACGGGACGAGACACGTCGGGCGGAACGGCGGGAAAGGTGTCGGCCGCGCTGCGTGATGTGGTGGCGTCGGTCCCGTTCGACCCGGCAGATGTAGAGGTGCGTGGACTGTCGGGTTCCTGGCCTGCGGGTATACCGAGTACGGGCAGCAGGAAGCGGGCATCGTCCAGCCTCGCCTGGCCGCCGTACTCGGGTGAGCCGTTGACATTGACCAGCAACGGATAGACACCCGGTGTGTCGATACCGAGCGACGGCTCGTCGTCGGAGCGCAGCGGCAGTTCGATCGTGAAATCGACACGATCGCCCTGGCCGAGCCGGTCGGTGACCTCCTCGAACTCACCGACGGTGTCGAAGCCCGACTGGTCGAGCGAGAGCGAGGTGCGCAATGCGGCGGGGTCGGAGATGACGGGCGCCCGTTGGAGCCGCACCCAGACGTCCTCGACGTCGCGGTCGCCGACATTGGTGACGGTGCCCTTGACGGTGACCACGGATTCGCTGGTGAGCGACACCACCGACGGGGTGATCCGGGCGATGTCCAGCTCGAGGAACTCGGGGCTCTCGGACGTCGGCTGAGCCGACCCGGGTGCGGGAAACGCCACACCGATCGTCGTGAGAACGAGCGCGAGCACGGCCAGAACCGCGGCACCCGTCCGGGAAACCACCACCGTCATCCGAGATGGGCCCCCGGTTCGTCGGTGCGGGAACGCACCTCGGGATGCATTTCCGCAATGAGCTGGTCTGCGACGTCGGCGAGTTTACGTTCGTCCGCGTAGGCGAGTCGTGACCGGAGCTCTCGAAGCGGCACCCATGCGACTTCGGTGACTTCGACGTCCGCGTCCGACAGTTCGCCGCCGAGGTAACGCAGAAGGTAGTGGTGCACCGTTTTGTGGACCCGACGGCCTTCGGTGACGAACCAGTAGTCGATGCTGCCGAGTTCGGCGAGCACCGTGCTGCGGACCCCGGTCTCTTCGTGCACCTCGCGCATCGCCGTCATCTCAGCGGTCTCGCCGTTCTCGATATGCCCCTTCGGCAGCGACCACAGGAGGCGACCGCGACGATCGGTGCGTCCGATCAGTGCGGCGCACAACTTGTCGGGTGGGCCACCGAGTCCGTCGACGACGAGCCCGCCGGCGGAGGTCTCCCTGACGGTCCGCAGGCGCGGGACCGGAGCGCCCGGGGCTCCCCCCTGAGCAGCCTTTTTCGCGCTCGTGCCACGACGCCGCGAGCTGCGGCGGTTGCGATTGGCACGTTCGGCGGGCGACACCTAATAGATAGTAGATGTAGCGCCGTCGGTCCCGGCTCAACCACACGAACGCCCTGCTCGGTAAGGTGCGAAGACGTGAACTCACCCACCGCAGACCCCGACCGCCGAACCCGGTTGCTCGCCGGAGCCGACGTCACTCTGCGCTCGTTGTCCGATGTCCTGGCCCCTCTCGGTGAGCGGTTCGCCGAGGCCGGCCACGAGCTGTACCTCGTGGGTGGCAGCGTCCGTGACGCCGTGCTCGGTCGGCTGGGCACCGATCTCGACTTCACCACCGATGCGCGTCCCGAGAAGGTGCAGGAGTTGCTGCGCGGGTTCGTGGACCACCAGTGGGACACGGGTATCGACTTCGGCACGGTCAGCGCGGCCAAGGGTTCCGAGCAACTCGAGATCACCACGTTCCGCAGCGACGCGTACGACCGCGTGACCCGGCATCCCCTCGTCGAATACGGCACGAGTCTCGAAGACGATCTCGTCCGACGCGACTTCACCGTCAATGCGATGGCCGTCCGGATCGGCCCGGACGGCGCCGGTGAGTTCGTCGACCCCTTGGGCGGCATGGATGCGCTGCTCGCGGGTGTACTCGACACACCTGCGCGGCCGGAGGATTCGTTCGAGGACGACCCGCTGCGGATGTTGCGCGCGGCGCGCTTCGTCTCGCAACTGGGCTTCACGCTCGCCGACCGGGTGCAGACGGCGATCCGGAAGATGGCCGACGAGATCCTGCGCATCAGCGCGGAGCGGGTGCGGGCCGAGCTCGACAAGCTGATCCTCGGAGACCATCCGGTCGAGGGCATCGAGTGCATGGTGGAGACCGGTCTGGCAGAGCGGGTGATCCCCGAGATCCCCGCGATGAAGCTGGAGATCGACGAGCATCACCAGCACAAGGACGTGTACTGGCATTCGCTGACGGTGCTCACCCAGGCGATCGATCTCGAGGACGGTGATCCCGACCTGGTGCTCCGCTGGGCGGCACTGCTGCACGACATCGGAAAGCCCGGCACCAAACGCAACGAAGCCGGTGGTGGAGTCAGCTTCCATCATCACGAGGTCGTCGGGGCGAAGCTGGTGCGCAAGCGGATGCGCGCCTTGAAGTACCCGAAGCAGATGATCGAGGACGTCGGCCAGCTCGTGTTCCTGCATCTGCGCTTCCACGGTTACGGCAAGGGCCAGTGGACGGACTCGGCGGTGCGCCGGTACGTGCACGACGCCGGTGACCTCCTCCCCCGGCTCCACAAGCTGGTGAGAGCCGATTGCACGACCCGCAACAAGCGTCGCGCCGCCGCGCTGCAGGCCACCTACGACGACCTGGAGGTCCGCATCGCGCGGCTGGCGGAGGAGGAGGGCGTCGCGAAGGTGCGGCCCGATCTCGACGGCAACGCGATCATGGAGATCCTCGGCCTTCCCCCGGGCCCGGAGGTGGGCCGCGCGTGGAAGTTCCTCAAGGAACTGCGGCTCGACCGGGGTCCGCTCGATCGCGAGGAAGCCGAGGCGGAGCTTCTGAAGTGGTGGGAGCAGCAACCGAAGTCCTGAGGTTGTTTCCGGCACCTCACAACTCCGTGCGTCGTCCGTGAGCTGGATGTCACCGCGTGCTCATCCCGTTTGACGCATCCGAAACACCGAGTCCGCAGCATGGAAGGCGTCGGATCGGCGACGGCGCCGGCGGTTCCGCGGTGCCGGCTAGGAGACTCGGATGCAGGACGCAATGACCACGGTGAAGACCGCCTGCTCCTACTGCGGTGTCGGGTGCGGAATGGTGCTCGACGTCGCCACGGATCCGGATACCGGGACCCGCAGGGTGGTCAAGGCGTACGGCGACAGGGATCACCCCACCAACCGCGGCCGGTTGTGCACCAAGGGCGCGACGAGTGCGGAAATGCTGGCGGCGGGCGGCCGGCTCGAGACCGGATTCGTGCGGGACGCACGAGGCGGAAGTCTCTCCCCGGTATCGGTCGACGCCGCGATCACCGCAACCGCGCGCCGTCTGTCGGAGATCCTCGAGACGCATGGCCCCGACGCGGTGGCGTTCTACGTGTCCGGTCAGATGTCGCTCGAGTCGCAGTATCTTGCGAACAAGCTCGCGAAGGGCTTTCTGCGCACCAGTCGCATCGAGTCCAATTCACGGTTGTGCATGGCGTCGGCGGGCACCGGCTACAAGCAGTCGCTCGGGTCGGACGGCCCACCGGGTTCCTACGAGGACTTCGACCACGCCGATCTGTTCTTCGTGTCCGGCTCGAACATGGCGGACTGTCATCCGATTCTCTTCCTGCGGATGATGGAACGCGTCCGGCGCGGCGCGAAACTCGTCGTCGTCGACCCTCGCCGCACCGCGACCGCGGACAAGGCCGACCTGTTCCTCCAGATCGCGCCGGGAACCGACCTCGCGCTGCTCAACGGACTTCTTCACCTGATCGTCGAGAACGGGCACGTCGATCGGGCCTTCGTCGAGGAGTACACCGAGGGGTGGGCGGCACTGGAGGCGCTCGTCGCCGAATACCCTCCGGCTCTCGTCGCCGGCATCACCGGTCTCGCGGAGGACGACATCCGCACTGCCGCGCGTTGGATCGGCGAGGCGGGCGAATGGATGAGTTGCTGGACGATGGGTCTCAACCAGAGCACGCACGGCACCTGGAACACCAACGCCATCTGCAATCTGCATCTCGCAACGGGCGCGATCTGCCGTACCGGCAGTGGCCCGTTCTCCCTCACCGGTCAGCCCAACGCGATGGGCGGGCGCGAAATGGGTTACATGGGACCGGGTCTGCCGGGTCAGCGCAGCGTGCTCTCCGATACGGACCGGGTCTTCGTGGAGGAACGCTGGGCGCTGCCTCCCGGCACGCTCCGCCCCGAGCCGGGAACCGGCACCGTCGACATGTTCCGCGAGATGGCGCAGGGAAACATCAAGGCCTGCTGGATCATCTGCACGAACCCGGTTGCGTCGGTCGCGAACCGGACGACCGTTCTCGAGGGTCTCGAGAAAGCGGATCTCGTCATCTCACAGGACGTGTTTCTCGAGACCGAAACCAACTCGTACGCCGATATCCTCCTGCCGGGTGCGTTGTGGGCGGAGTCGGAGTACGTGACCATCGGTTCCGACCGGACCCTGAACCTGTTGCAGCAGGCCGTCGAACCGGTCGGGGAAGCATTGCCCGACTGGCAGATCATTGCGCGCGTCGCCTGCGAGATGGGATTCGCCGACGCCTTCACCTATTCTTCGGCCGAAGAGGTCTTCGAGGAGATCAAGCAGTTCTGGAACCCGCAGACCGGGTACGACCTGCGCGGTGTGTCGTACGACCGGCTACGGCAGGGTTCGGTGCAGTGGCCGTGTGCCCCGGACACCGGAGACCGCAATCCGGTGCGGTACCTCAACGACGGGAACAGCCGGTCGCTGGTGGTCCGTGAGCACGGGGCCGTGCCGAAACTGGCTTTCGCGACCCCCGACGGGCGAGCCCGATTCCTCCCGCGGCCGCATCTTCCGGCGGAGGAACTACCCGACGACGACTACCCGTTCGTCCTCAATACCGGCCGGGTGCAACATCAATGGCACACGCTCACCAAGACCGGCAAGATCGCAAAACTCGGCAGGCTGGACCCCGGACCGTTCGTGGAGATGAACCCCGAGGACGCGGTGCGGTATTCGATCTCCGACGGTGACGCGGTGGAGATCACCTCGCGACGGGGCCGCGCCGTCCTTCCGGCGGTGGTGACCGACCGTGTGATGCCGGGCAACTGTTTCGCCCCGTTCCACTGGAACGACCTGTTCGGGGACGACCGTGCGATCAACGCGGTGACCAACGACGCCGTCGATGCGGCGTCGCTGCAACCCGAATTGAAGGTCTGTGCGGTTGCTCTGGTGAAGGTCGCCACGGCTACGCCGGTGCCGGTTCCCGTCGCCTCGGACGATTCGGTGATCGGCCGGATCGCGGCGGAACTCGGGATCGAAGACGTCGCGGTCCCCCGGTTCGACGACGACGAAAAGGGCTATTTGGCAGGGCTTCTCGCTGGTCTGCGTTCGTCGAACATCACTGTCGCTCCGACCCTGCCACGTTCGGCACCGTTCCCGCCGGCCAAGCGGGCGTGGCTCGACGGGCTCCTCGCGGGGATGTACGCAGCACACGGCCGAACCGACGACGCGGCCGGGACGACTTCGGGCGGGGCGGAGGATTCGGAGTCTGTCGTGGTCGCGTGGGCGTCGCAGACCGGCAACGCCGAAACCTTCGCCCAGCTCTGCGCCGAGCGGTTGCGCGCCGCCGGGCGGTCGGCCGACGTCGTCGGCATGTCGGCGATGAGCGTCACCGACCTTGCCCGAGTGCGGGAATTGCTCGTGGTGACAAGTACATTCGGCGACGGGGACGCGCCCGACAACGGTTCCGCTTTCTGGAAGAGCCTCAGCGCCGACGACGCCCCCGATCTGGCCGGTACCCGCTACGCGGTCTTGGCTTTCGGCGATTCGAGCTACGACGACTTCTGCGGCTACGGACGCAAACTGGACGAGCGACTCGCCGACCTGGGAGCCACTCGCATGGTGCCCCGCGTGGACTGCGAACCGGATTTCGAGGACAAGGCGAACGAGTGGGTCGGTACGGTACAGAAATTGGTGGCGCGCGGTGAGGTGCCCACCTCCCCGGTGACAGCACCGGCTTACATCCGCAAGTCCCCGTTGGTCACCCGGCTGACGCGCAACACGGCGCTGAGCGGACCGGGATCGACGAAGGATGTGCGGCAGTTCGGATTCGAGGTGTTCGACCCGGAGTTCGAGTACGTTGCGGGAGATGCTCTCGGGGTGATGCCGACCAATGGTCCCGAGGCCGTCGACGAATGGCTCCAGGTGACCGCACTGGATCCGGAGGCACCCGTCGAAGCCGCCGGCCGGCCCACCGTCGGGCTCCGGGAAGCCGCGGCTCGCTATCTCGACATCACCAGGCCCACCACCGAATTGCTGCGCTTCGTGCAACGCCAGAGCGGGAGCGCCGAACTCGCCAAGTTGCTGCGGCCCGGCAACAAGATCGAGTTGCAACGGTGGCTGTGGGGGCGGCAGGCGATGGACATCATCGCCGAGTACCCCTTCAAGGCACCGCTCGAGGAATGGCTCCCCGTCCTCACGCGGTTGCAACCCCGGATGTACTCGATCTCGTCCAGCCCGAAAACGAACCCGCGGGAGGTCCAGCTCACCGTGTCGGTGGTCCGCTACGGTGTCGAGGGCCGTGATCGGGCAGGCGTGTGCTCGAGTTTCCTCGCCGATCACAGCAACGGCGTCGACATCCCCATCTTCGTGCAGTCGAACCCGCACTTCCGGCCACCCTCGGGCGACACCCCGATGATCATGGTGGGGCCGGGCACGGGTATCGCCCCGTTCCGGGCGTTTCTCCACGATCGCCGCGAATCCGGGCATACCGGCCGGAACTGGCTCTTCTTCGGAGATCAGCGGTCCGAGGCCGACTACCTGTACCGCGACGAGATCGAGCAGATGCACGCGGACGGGTTTCTCACCAAGCTCGAACTCGCGTTCTCTCGCGACCAGCGTCAGAAGGTCTACGTCCAGGACCGTATGCGAGAGCACGGTGCGAATCTGTGGCGGTGGCTCGAGGACGGCGCCCATTTCGCGGTGTGCGGCGACGCCGGGCGGATGGCGAAGGACGTCGACGCGACGCTGCGCGAGGTGGTGCAGACGCACGGACGGCTCGATCAGGATGCCGCCGCGGCCTACGTCGATCAACTCGTCGCGGAGAAGCGGTACGTGCGCGACGTCTACTGATCGACCCGTGCTCCGATGACCGGCAATGGTGGCGCCGAAAGGATACGGTGCTCCTCCCCTTGATGGAAGTATCCTTGCCGGGTTCGCGAAAAACACTAGGCGGCAGGGCTTTCGGTGATAATGCCGACACCGCATGTCGCGTCTGCCGATGGTGCGGACGCCGGGCAGACGAGTATGCGGGTTGTCGATGATCCGGAGGTTTCGGGTGCAGGACGAGAGCGAAGTGCGCGGGAGCGATCCTGAGGTCGGTGACATGGGGTGGCACAAGGGGACACGGCATCTCTGCCCTTGAACGACACTCCATATGCGGGCGTTCGGGACGAATCGCCGCGGGAGGTTGATCGACGCGGTAGGCGCGGAGGATCATCACCACGAAGGCTACGTCCGAGTGAGGGGTCGCCATGGGATCTGCTCCACGCGACGCATTCATCGATTGGCAGACGCGTTTCGGCGTCGACGGCGCCGAGATCGTCCGTCGTCTGAAGGAGGCACAGACCGATCACGGCACCATCGCGCGTTCGGACGTCAGGACGGTTGCGCGAGATCTGGGAATGCCGGTTGCAGCGGTCGCCGGTACAGCAGCGTTCTACGCGGATCTCGCCGTCCCTGTGCGGCGTCCACGGCACGTGCGAATGTGCCGCGGCACGGCGTGCTTCGTCGCCGCAGGCGGCAGCGTGGACGAGTCCCACCTCGACGGCGATCCTGGTGGTTCGGCGTCGGTTCAGCACGTCTACTGTCTCGGATACTGCTATGCGGCTCCGGCCGCCATGGACGGTGCGACCCCCGTAGTGGGTAGTCGTCTCACTGCCGGGAACGCTCCCGATATGCGCGAGGATCTGCCGGTGATTCCGTTCCGGGCCGCCGGCTCGGAAGCGGTGGTGCTCGCTGGACTCACCGGCGCTGCTCGATCGTGGCAGGTATGGCCCGAGGTGGTGAGCACGACGCCTCGAGAGCACATCCGTGACGAGGTTCTCCGGGCGGGACTTCGTGGCCGGGGCGGCGCTGGTTTTCCCATCGCGGCGAAATGGAGCGCCGCGGGGGCCGGGGACCCGCCCCGGTATGTGGTCGCCAACGGGGACGAGGGCGATCCCGGATCCTACTGTGATCGACTGCTCATGGAGTACGACCCAGCGCGCGTGCTGGAAGGCTTGGCCCTCGCCGGCTACGCGGTGGGAGCACAGCATGCCTACGTCCTGGTCAGGTCCGAGTATCCCGCCGCGTTCGACGCGATGCGTGCCGCCGTCGACGAGGCCCGGCGCGCCGGTCATCTCGGGTCTCGGGTGCACGGCGCGGATGTCGACTTCGATGTCACGATCCTGGTGGGAGCCGGGTCCTATGTGGCGGGCGAGGAAACCGCACTCCTCCGATCCGTGCAGGGGCTGCGGGGTGGAGTACAGGCGCGGCCGCCCTACCCGACTGCTCGTGGTCTGGCGGCTCGGCCGACCGCGGTCAACAACGTCGAAACACTCGCCGCCGTGCCGTGGATCGTGCAGCACGGAGGATCGGCGTATGCGGCGCTCGGGCTGCCCGAGGAGAAGGGGACCAAGCTCGTCAGCCTGAACGGGCTGTTCCGCCGTCCCGGCGTCTACGAGGTCGAGTTCGGCACCTCACTCCGGACGATCGTGGAAACGCTCGGGGGCGGGATGCGGGACGGGCAGACCCTGCGGGCAGTGCAGGTCGGCGGCCCGCTCGGCGGGTTCCTGGGATCGGAGGATCTCGACGTCCCACTGTCCGCGCCCGTGCTGGCAGAAGCGGGCGCCGCACTCGGGCACGGCGGCATCGTCGCGATCGGGGACACCGTAAGCGGACGGGAGTTGCTGCACCATCTGTGGACCTTCGCGGATGCGGAAAGCTGCGGTGCCTGCTCCCCCTGCCGGGTCGGATCGAGGCAGGGACTGGAGCTGTGCTCGGCACCGGATGACCGTCTACCGCCGGAACGGCTGCTCCAGACGATGGAGCGGGGCAGCTTGTGTGCCTTCGGGCGCGGAATTGCAGGCGCTGTGCGCAGCCTGCTCCGTGTCTATGCGGCGGATTTCGGTGGAACGGAGGAGTCATGAGGGCGATCGTCGACGGCACGAATGTCGAGGTACCCGACGGCACGCACCTTCTTTCCGCGATTCGTGCCGCAGGCGTCCGTGTCCCCGCCCTGTGCCACGACGACCGAGTCTCGTCGCGGGGCTCGTGCCGGGTCTGTCTCGTCCTTGCCGACGGCGACATCGTCGCTGCATGCACGACCCCGGTTCACGACGGGGTGGTAATCGAGACCGAAAATACGATCGCCTCGTCGATCGCACGCGGCGCCTTGGAGTTGATCGTGTCCGAGTTGCCGGACCGGGCCCTGCAGATCCCCGCCGATCGCAGCGAATTGGTGCAAGCATGCGACCTGCTCGGTGTGGACCGGAAGCCCGGCAACGCAGTCGAACGCGGGCGGGGAGTCGACGACTCGCACCCCTACATCAGGCTGGATCGCGACCTGTGTATCGCTTGTGGCCGATGCGTATCGATGTGCGCGGAAGTCCAGGGCACGTTTGCGCTCGAACTGAGCGGTCGCGGGTTCGACACCGTCGTGTCGGCCGGAGATGGTGGCGCATGGATCGATTCGCCGTGTGTGAGCTGCGGCAGCTGTGTGGATTCGTGCCCGACCGGCGCGCTCACCGAGCCCGGGTTACGCGATCCACGTCCGATCAACGGTACGACCAGCACGACGTGTGGCTACTGCGGGGTCGGCTGCACACTGAACGTACAAACCCGAGGAGCGGAAGTCGCGGCGATCACTCCTGCCCTCGACGGACCGGTCAACCGCGGGCACGCATGCGTCAAGGGACGATTCGCGCACGGGTTCCTCCGCGCCGACGACCGCCTCGACACCCCCTTGCTGAGATCGGACCGTTCCGGTCCGCTGCAGCAAGCCACATGGGCAGAGGCGATCGGGTATGCCGCCGGCGAACTCGCCCGGATCCGGGATCGTCACGGCGCGCAGTCGATCGGTGTCATCTGTTCGGCTCGCGCCACCAACGAAGAGAACTATCTCGCCCAGAAGTTTGCCCGAGTCGTACTCGGCACCAACAACATCGACAATTGCTCACGGCTGTGTCACGCACCCTCGGCGGTGGGGCTGACCCGCTCGCTCGGTTACGCCGGCGGAACCAACACGATGGATGACATCGACCGCGCAGATTGCATTCTCCTCGCCGGCGCCAATCCCACCGAGGCACATCCGGTCGTCGGTGCCCGCATCACCCAACGTGTGCTCGCCGGAGCAAAATTGATCGTGATCGATCCTCGCAGAACTGGACTCGCCGACCTCGCCGACGTCCACATCCAGGCACGGCCGGGATCCAATGTGGCCGTGTTCAATGCCCTGGCCCATCTGCTCATCACACACGGTTACATCGACAGGGACTTCCTGGCCGAGCGAACAACCGGATTCACCGACCTGGCCGAACTTGTGAAGGACTACCACCTCGAACGTGTCGCCGACATCGCCGACGTGCCGCAGTATCCCTTGAGGGAAGCCGGACGGCTCTTCGGTGAAGCGCGGCGTCCGATCATCGTCTACGGCCTCGGCGTCACCGAACACCTGCACGGCACAGACGGCGTCCGCACTCTTGTCAATCTGGCGCTTCTGCGCGGCGCGATCGGCACCGACCGGTGCTGTGGCGTCCTCCCCCTGCGCGGGCAGAACAATGTGCAAGGCGCATCCGACATGGGGGCGCTACCCGATCTGCTGCCCGGATACCAACCCCTCACGAACGATGCGGCCCGAAGCCGGTTCTCCGATGTCTGGAACAGTCCGGTACCACCCCACCCGGGCCTTCGGATACCGCAGATGTTCGATGCTGCCTGCGCAGGCGAACTGCGCGCCCTCTACGTCATCGGCGAGGATGTCGCCGCATCCGACCCGAACACCGAGCACGTCCGGAAAGCATTGGCATCATGTGAGTTGCTCATCTGCCATGACCTGTTTCCGTCCGAGACGGCTCGTGTCGCAGACATCGTGTTTCCGGCCGCAGCCTTCCTCGAGAAGGAAGGAACCTTCGTGAACTTCGATCGGAGATTCCAGCGTGTGCGGCCCGCGGTCGCACCGCCGGACGGGGCACGGACGGACTTCGACATCATCGCCGGTGTTGCTCGTGCGATGGGCGCAGACCTCGGTTGCGTCACTCCTTCGGACGCGATGGACGAATGCGCTCGGGTTGCGCCGATGTTCGCCGGCATCTCGCATCGCCGCCTCGACCTCGAGGGCCCGCTGCACTGGCCGTGTCCCGACCGTGGGAAGCCCGGGCAGGCCGTCCTGTATCTCGAGCGGTTCGCCACCGGTGACGGGCGGGCCCATCTCGCGGCTCGGCCCTACCTTCCGCCCGGTGAAGCCCCCGACGCCGATTACCCCTTCGTACTCGTCACCGGCCGACGGCTGACGCACTACAACACCGGTTCGATGACCAGGCGCACACCCGACATCGACCTGACCCCGAGCGAGTCCCTCGATCTTCACCCTCACGACGCTGCAGCGATGGGAGTGCAGACCGGTGGCACCGTCGAGGTCCGCAGTCGGCGCGGCACCGTGTGCCTGACCGTCGCCGTCACCGACGACACCGCTCCCGGGACAGCGTTCTGCGATTTCCATTTCCCGCACGCACCGGTGAATGCCCTGACCTCCGCTCGCACGGACGAAGACACCGGGTGCCCGGAGTACAAGATCACCGCCGTGGCGATTCGCCCGGTCGGCCGATAACCGGCCGGCCTTCGCCGTACCGATGTGCTCGAAGCGGGTCGCCCAGTGGCTTGAATCATCCGCATCTGCGGAAGTATCGTCGGCTGTATGACTCGTATGCGGACTTATCGGTGACCTACTTCCGTATCCGCGACGCCGCGGGCCTGCTCGGCGTCAGCGACGACACCGTCCGACGCTGGATCGACCATGGCGCGCTTCCCGCGACCAAGGACGACGCGGGACGCAAGGTGATCGACGGACGGGAACTCGCCGCGTTCTCCCGTGAGCAGGCCGATGCGGCGCCGGACCTGCTCGGCGTCGGCAGTTCGGCCCGCAACAAGTTCGTCGGTCTCGTCACCCGGGTGGTGTCCGACCCGGTGATGTCGCAGGTCGAGATGCAGTGCGGCCCGCACCGTGTCGTCTCGCTCATGAGTACCGAGGCGGTACAGGAACTCGGCCTCGAACCGGGCAGTGTCGGGGTCGCGGTGGTGAAGGCGACGACCGTCATCATCGAAACCCCCGGAGGGCTTTCGTGAAGCGGGCACGCGCGGCATCGATCCTGTTGGCGGCCGTGGCTCTGGCCTCGGTTTCCTGTGGAACGGACACCGGTTCCGATGGTGCGAACGGGTCTTCTCCCGGGGGCGCGCTCACCGTTTATGCTGCCGCGTCACTGAAGAACACCTTCACGGAGATCGCAGCGCGGTTCGAGGAAGTGCACGACGGCACCACGGTCGATCTCGCGTTCGCAGGTTCGTCGGACCTGCTGGCCCAACTGTCGCAGGGCGCGCCCGCCGACGTGTTCGCCCCTGCCGACACCGGCACCATGAACCGGGCCGTGGACGACGGTCTCGTGTCCGGCGATCCCGTTCCCTTCGCTGCCAACACACTCACGATCGTGACCGAGCCCGGGAATCCGAAGGGCATCGAGTCGTTCGGTGACCTCACCCGGCGGGAGGTGTCGGTGGTCGTCTGCGCGCCGCAGGTGCCGTGTGGAGCGGCCACCGTTCGCGCGGAAGAGGCCGCCGGTGTCGAACTCGCGCCGGTCAGCGAAGAATCCTCCGTCACGGATGTACTCGGAAAGATCACCTCGGGACAGGCCGACGCGGGGCTGGTCTACGCCACCGACGCCCGCGCGGCAGGCGACAACGTCACCGCGGTGCCGTTTCCCGAGTCGGCAGACTCGGTCAACACGTACCCGATTGCGGTGCTGGAGGACTCGCAGAACCCGGCTGCTGCAC
Organism: Actinomycetes bacterium; assembly: GCA_023417985.1. Classification (GTDB taxonomy): domain Bacteria; phylum Actinomycetota; class Actinomycetes; order Mycobacteriales; family Mycobacteriaceae; genus Rhodococcus. The sequence continues at coordinate 42,655 of JAEZDV010000211.1, forward strand.
AGATGTTCGTCGACTACGTCGCAGGTGCGGAGGGCCGGAAGATTCTGGCCGACGCCGGGTTCGACGCCCCATGACGGCAGCCGCCCGCACCCCGACCGGCCTGCCGGCCTGGATCTACGTTCCGGCGATCGTCGGCGGAGTGTTCGTGGTGCTGCCGCTGGTCTCGATCGTCCTGTCCGTGGACTGGCAGCGATTCCCCGAGTTGGTCACCTCGGAGGCTTCGGTCCAGGCACTCCTGCTGAGTCTGCGTACGGCGTTCGTCAGCACGGTCCTGTGTATCGTGTTCGGGGTCCCGATGGCTGCCGTCCTCGCGCGCAGCACTGCCCGCGTGATGCCCGTGCTGCGTTCGCTGATCCTGTTGCCCCTCGTGCTGCCACCGGTGGTCGGCGGCATCGCGCTGCTCTACACCTTCGGCAGGCGCGGGTTGATCGGCGAACACCTCGAGGCGTTCGGGATTCGGATCGCCTTCTCCACCACCGCCGTTGTGATCGCCCAGACCTTCGTGGCGCTGCCCTTCCTGGTGATGAGTCTCGAGGGAGCGCTGCGAACCGCCGGCCGGCGTTACGAGGCCGTGGCGGCGACACTCGGTGCCCGGCCCACCACGGTGTTTCGCCGGGTAACCCTGCCGTTGGTACTGCCCGGACTGGTGTCGGGTGCGATTCTGGCCTTCGCCCGGGCGCTGGGTGAGTTCGGTGCGACACTCACCTTCGCAGGCAGTCTCCAGGGCGTCACCCGTACCTTGCCGCTCGAGATCTATCTCCAGCGCGAAACCGACCCCGACGCCGCCGTCGCGCTGTCGCTGCTGCTGGTCGTCGTGGCGGTGCTCATCGTGGTGGTCGCTCGGGGACGGCGGATAGGCGGCGAACTGTGACGGGTCTGCGCGTGCGGGCGCGGGTCGACGCGAGGTCGGTGGACCTGGATCTCGAGGTGTCGCCCGGCAGCGTCGTCGCGATTCTCGGACCCAACGGGGCCGGGAAATCCACGCTGCTGAATCTGGTTGCGGGACTTGTGCAGCCGGACGACGGGCGCATCGAACTCGGCGGTCGCGTTCTCACCGACACCGAAACGGGCATGGCGGTGCCGCCGCACCGGAGGTCGGTTGCTCTGCTCGCGCAGCAGGCACTGCTGTTCCCCCACCTGACCGCCGTCGGCAACGTGGCGTTCGCGCCGCGCAGTGCCGGGATGCGCCGACGCGCCGCGCACGCGGAGGCACTGCGCTGGCTCGAAGCCGTCGACGCCCTGGAGTTCGCCGACCGCAAGCCCCATCAGTTGTCGGGCGGCCAGGCCCAACGGGTTGCGATCGCCCGTGCTCTGGCCGCCGATCCCCAACTGCTCATGCTCGACGAGCCGATGGCAGCGCTGGATGTTGCTGCGGCCCCGTCGATCCGGTCGTTGCTGAGGCGGATACTGCGCGAAGAGCGACGTACCGCGCTGCTGGTGACGCACGACCCTCTCGATGCGCTCGCCCTCGCCGATCGTGTCGCGGTCGTCGAGGCGGGGCGCGTCGTCGAGCACGGGACCGTGCGCGACGTCCTCACTCGCCCACGTAGTGCCTTCGCCGCGCGGATTGCGGGAACGAACCTGATCGCCGGCACCGTCACGAGCGGCGGACTGCGCACCGAGGTGGGCACGGTACGGGGAGTCGTCGACGAGGAGTGTGTGGCGGGTGACGCCGCTGCGGCGGTGTTCGCCCCGGCGGCTGTCGCCGTGTATGTCGAAGAACCGCACGGAAGTCCGCGCAACGCGTTCGCGGTGACCGTGACCGAACTCGAAGCCCGGGGGGCGACGGTGCTGGTGCGCGCCGCGGGCGGCCTCGCCGCGGAAGTGACCCCCGCCGCCGTCGCCGACCTCGCCCTCGAACAGGGCTCGGCGGTGTGGTTCGTGGTCAAAGCCGCGGAAGTACATATTCATCGCGCCGTGCTCCCGGAGCCTGCTCCGCGCCCCTAGCTGCGTACGCGCCCCAGGACGAGGGCGGCAACCAGAGCGCAGATGTAGATCAGCCCACCGGCGACCGCGAGCCCCGGGGAGTGACCGTCGGGTGCGATGACGAAGGCCGACGCAGCGATGGCGGCGAGAAACGCGAGATTGAACACCGTGTCCTGCAATGCGAACACCTGCCCGCGTCGCGCGTCGTCGACCTCGATCTGCATCGCCGCGTCGCCGGTCAGTTTGATGGTCTGGCCGGCGAGTCCGAGGAGGAACGCGGCGACCAGCAGCGATTCGATCGTCAACGGGGTCACGAACGCGAACTGCACGACCGTCGCGGCGATCAATCCCGCGATCACCGTGCGAGGGCGGCCGAGCCGGGGCAGGAGCAGAGGTGTGAGCACCGCCGCGACGAGCATGCCGGCCGCGGTGAAGGCAACGGCGGCGCTGAATTCGACGAGCCCACCCGATCCGTCCGAGGTGGTCTCGGCTGCGCGCAGGACGAGCAGGGTGATGAGGGTGTTCAGGCCGAACACGATGCGGTGTGCCCCGATACCGAGCATCGCGGCGGTGACACCGGGATGCTCGGCCACGGCGCCGGCGCCCGTCCGCAAGCCTGCGAGCACCGCACGTACCGGGGACCGGGGACGCGCGCCGTCGGGTCCGAGCGTGTGGCGGGCGAACCCTCCGGCGGCGACGGCGCCGACGATCGAACCGCTGACGCCGAGCGCCACCGCGACACCCGACCCGGTGTCGCCCGCGCCGACGGCACCGATCGTGACGACCGCGACCGCGGCGCCCGCAGCCGCGACCACCGAACCGGCTGTAGTCAGAACGGAATTGACCGGTACGAGCCAAGGTCGGGCCGCGACGTGCGGTAGTGACGCCGACACCCCGGCCAGAACGAACCGGCTCACTCCCACGGCGGCCAGTGCGAGCAGCATGAGCGGCAATTGGGGTCCTCCGGCGAGCAGCACCGCCGCGGCGGACGCGATGAGCACACCGCGCGCCACGTTGGCCCACAACAGGACGAGCCGACGATCCCAGCGGTCGAGCAGTGCTCCGGCGAAGGGGCCTATCACCGAGTAGGGCAGCAGGAGAACCGCGAACCCCACGGCGATGTCCACCGGGTTCGTGTGCCGTTCCGGGTTGAAGAGGATCGCTCCGCCGAGGGCCGCCTGGAAGAGCCCGTCCCCGAACTGGCCGGCGAAGCGCACCGCGGTCAGTCGCGCGAGCCCCGGGGAGTGACGCAACGCCGTTGCGGTCGATCGCCACGCCTGTTTCCGGGAATCCCGCACACCGTGACCCTATCGACCGGCCGGCAGGTGCTTCCTTCCGCACGTCGTGAGCGGCGCTCACACTCGATTGCCGTGAGCGCCGCTCACATTTGTTTGCGCTGCTCGCGGTAGGGCACGCTGGGAGCGTGACGACACCACGCGCGCGTGCCCGAGCCCGCACCCTGGCAGACATCGTGACGATCGGCCGTAAGCACCTCGCAGCCGGCGGGGCCGAGGCACTCTCGTTACGTGCGGTCGCCCGCGACCTCGGGGTGGTCTCGTCGGCCGTGTACCGCTACGTCGCCAGCCGCGACGAGCTTCTGACACTTCTCGTGATCGATGCCTACGACGATCTCGGCGATGCCGTCGACGCTGCGGTCGCGGCTTCGGACCCCGACGACCACCGGGCGCAGTTCTTTGCTCTGGGCCGCGCGGTGCGCGCGTGGGCGCTCGCAGAGCCCGCTCGATACGCGCTGATCTTCGGCACCCCCGTGCCCGGCTATCACGCGCCCGCCGACCGGACCAACGAACCGGGAACCCGGGTCGTCCTGCGTCTCGTCCGCATCCTGGACGAGGCGCACCGGGCGGGATCTCTGGAGCCGACGACCGGGGCACGAGCCACGCCCGGTCTCGTAGCCGACCTCGACCGCATCCGCGCCGTGATCGGCGCGGACCTGCCCGACGAGGTTCTCGCGCGGGGACTTTTCGTGTGGCCGACGTTGTTCGGCGCCGTGAGTTTCGAAGTGTTCGGGCAGTACGGCACCGGCACCTTCACGGACCCGGAATCGGTGTTCGACTACCACCTCGCACTGCTTGCACAGACCGCCGGGTTCCGTCCGACATCGGGGCGAGCACGGTGACAGAATGTTTTCCGTGGCGCAGCACCAGGAGGAACCCGAGGACCGCACCGCACCTGTGACTCCGAGGGTGCGGCCCGGAAGTCTCCTCGTGTCCGCCACCGACCTCACCGAACCCACCTTCCGCCGTAGCGTCGTCTACATCGTCGAGCACACCGACTCCGGCAGTTTCGGTGTCGTGCTCAACCGCATCAGTAACACTTCCGTCGACGCGATGCTGCCGCGCTGGACCCGGCTTTCGGCGTCCCCGAAGGCCTTGTTCGTCGGCGGACCCGTCCACCGGAGTTCGGCCCTGTGCCTGGGCACAGTGCCTGTCGGGGCGGCCGTCGACGGTATTTCCGGTATCCGCAGGGT
>JAEZDV010000252.1 GCA_023417985.1 Actinomycetes bacterium
GCGCTCGGGTACCGATGGGACGACCATCTCCGCACCACGGGCGGGATCCTACGCAGCTTCAGCACTTTCACGACCCCGTTCGCGTTCGGGTTGTTCGTGATGATCAGCCTCGTCGTCGGGGGCGCGATCGCCCTTGCCGACCCGGCCAGATTGCGCAACAAGCTGTTTCTGTGCGCGACACCGATCATGCTGCTCGGTATGGGCGTGACGATCGTTCGGGCCAGTTACATCGGCCTTGCGCTCGCTCTGCTCTGGCTCGCGATCCACCGTCACCGCGCTCTGCTGCTCGGCTTCGGCGCCGCCGCACTCGCCGCACCGATCGCGCTCCTCGTGGTGCCCGGTTCGTTGCTGACTCCGCTGTTCTCGTCGTCGAGTCTCGGGGAACGCGGCGACGGCTGGTCGGAGACGTGGTCGTCGCTGTGGGTGCACCCGTTCGGGCAGGGCCTCGGTGCCACCGGTTCCGCCGCCGCGAAAGCCGCTTCGGGAAGCAACCCGATGCTCTCGGAAATGTCGTTGCAGGCAGCCGTGACATTCGGGTTCATGCCCTACCAGCCCGACAACTACTACATGAAACTCGCCGTCGAGCTCGGACCGGTGGGAGTATGGCTCTTCGTGCTCGTCCTGATCTGCGCTGCCGTATCGACCCTCCGAGCCGCGCGGATCATGCGCGGCCAGGACGCCGCGCTCGCACTCGGTGTGAGCGCGTCGGTGGTCGCGGTGGCCGTCGCGTCCACCGTATCCACCTACCTCGAGATCTTCCCGCTCGACGTCTACTTCTGGTTACTCTTAGGAATCGTGGGATGTGCGCTCACACAGAATCGTTCGCAGATTCGCCGTCCGGATACCGAATCGGGTTCGGAGCAATGTCGCTCCGGCCTTCCGGTAGCGGAGTCCAAACCTATGCCCGCGAACTGCTGAGGGCACTGCCCGCTTTTCTCCCCGGCGCCGGACTGTGTGCGACGGTCCAGCGCGACGCGGTGGGAGAGCTTCCGGCACAGATCACTGCGTCCCGGCGCCCCGTGGCGAGCGGTGTGCGCCGCGTCCTGTGGAACGCGGTGCCGGTTCCCTCGGTCGACCTGTTCCACAGTCTCGATGTGGACCTTCCACTCGGGCAACGGGGTTCGACGGTCTCGACGTTCCACGACCTGTCGGTCTTCGACACGCCGTGGGCGTTCAGCCGCTTCCGCGCCACCGGTGAACGCCGCTTGCTGCGCGACGCGATGCGCCGCGCCGATGTACTCGTCGCCGTCTCCGACTTCACCGCCGAACGCATTCATGATCTGTCCGGCCGCGAATCCGTGGTCACCCCCCTCGCTCCCGCGCCGTGGGCGTCACCGCCGACGGCCGAGCGGATCGCGGAGGTGCGCGCCCGCTTCGCTCTCCCCGACCGGTTCGTGCTGCAGGTCGGAACCGTCGAACCACGCAAGTCGGTGGCCTTGGTGGCGGAGGCCTGCCGGAATCTCGACGTGCCGTTCGTCCTCGCCGGTGCCGGTTCGACGGGACGCGACGCGCCGTCGAGTGCCCTCGGGCTCGGGTACGTCGAGACCTCCGACCTTCCGGCCCTCTACGCCGCGGCGAGTGTCGTCGCGTACGCCTCGCGGTACGAAGGGTTCGGTCTTCCGCCGCTCGAAGCGATGGCGTGCGGCGGGGCGGTGGTGTCGAGTGCCGTCGGCGCCCTTCCCGATTTCGCCGACGACGGGGCACTACTCGTCACCGCACACACCGTGCCGGCGTGGACGGCGGCGTTGCGCGCCACTCTCCTCGACGGCGACACCGAACGTGCGCTGCGGCGACGCGGCCCCGAGGTCGCCTCGGCGCTCACCTGGGCGCGGACCGCCGAACTGACCGTCGGCGCCTATCGCAACGCCGGCCTCCGGTTGTGAGAGTGACGCCCGGTGGGTAGGCATTCGCGCCCGGACGAGGTCGACGACGGCGAGATCGTCGACTTTCCCCCCGACGTCGGGCCGTCGGGCCGCCACGCCAAGATCTGGGATTCGCCGTCTCTCGCGGGGTACGCGCACCCGTCGATGACGAACACCGGCCAGTTGCACATCGACCTCGTCGCGGAGACCGTCCTGATGGAACGGATCGTCGCGAAGGTCCACGAGGACCGCGACGGCACGCTGCACGAACCGCGCACGCCGGAACTGGACGGACGCGCGGCGCGGCGCAATACGGTGGCCATGCTTGCGAGCCGGCTCGCCATCGCGTCGATGGGCTGGGCGGGGTCGATGATTCTGGCGCGCGTCCTCGCACCGGACGATTTCGGCAAGTTCTCGTTCGTCTTCGGTTTGCTCGGCCTGTTGTCCGTGGTGACGGATCTGGGCGTGGGCCGTGTCGTGCTCGCCAAACTCGTCGAGTGCAACCCGTGGGAAGTCTCCTACGTCACCACGGCATTCATCGCGTTACGCGGACTACTGGGACTACTCGGTTACGGCCTCGCAGTGGGATACGTGGTGCTGCTGGGTTATCCGTCAGACGTGGTGTGGGCGACGGTCGTGGCCGGGCTGGTCGTGGTGGTCGCGACACCGAGCAATGCGCTCTCGGTGATGTACCAGAGCCGCCTGCGGATGGCGTCGGTCGCCGCAGCCGAGACGCTCGGCCAGCTTGCCCAGTTGCTCTGCACGGTCGCGGCGGTCCTCTGGCAGCCGGTCCTTCTGGTGGTCGTCGCGCCCGCGGTGATCAACGAGGTTGTCGCAGCGGTCCTGAAGGTCCGTGGCGTCCGCGCCGGCAAAGCCGGGCCACTGCCGGCCGCGCGTGCCCAGTTGTGGCGCTGGCGCGAAATGCTCATCGAGGCGGTGCCGCTGTCCATCGGCTTCGCGTTGCTCACCATCCTGTCCAAGATCGATGTTCTGATGATCGGGCGGATGGACACCTTCGATTCGGTCGGTCTCTACACCGTGGGATACAAGTTCGCCGACCTGTTGTCGATGGTCGCCTCCACCGTGGTCGGCCCTGTCACCACCCTGCTCGTCGCGACGTGGCCCGCGCAGAGCGAGCAGTTCCGGCAACGGACGCGCGAAGCCGCCATGCTGCTCGCTGTTCTCGGAGCGGCCGCAACTGCCGCGTTCTGGCCGACGGCCGACGGTGTGCTGACGCTCCTCTACGGTGACCGGTTCGCCGAGGCTGCGGACGCGTCCCGGATGCTGGTGGCGGGCAGCGCGCTGTCGATGCTCACCGAACTGGGGTTGATGGTGCTGATCGCGACCGGGCGGCACCGGGTCTATCCGTGGGTGGCACTCGCCGCGCTCGTCGCGAACGTCGCCCTGAACCTGGTGCTGATTCCGCGCATGTCGTTCGACGGCGCAGCGCTGGCGACCCTCCTCACGGAAGCAGTCATGGTGGTGGCGATCTGGGTCGTGGTCGCACGCACCGTCGCGGTCGGGCGGCTCTTTCCCTTCGCTCAGGCGTCGGCCATCGTCATGCTGGGTGTCGCGGTGGCAGTGTGGGCGTCGCTGCTGGCCGACCGGTTCGGTGTCCCGTGGCCGATCACCGCGGTGATTGCTCCCCTGTGCGTGTTCGCCGGGGTCCATTTCCTTCCCATCACCGGCGGGCTGGGTCTCGTCGGTCTCGTGAAATCGCGGTGAAGCGGGTGCAGAGAATGACGGTGCGCAACGGATTTGTGAGCGTGGTGGCGGTGCTGGTCGCGACGCTCACCGTCGCGTGCGGGAGTACCGAGGCTGCGGCGTGCCGCACCGACCTGACGGCCGACAGCCTGGGCGTGGCGACGGGATCGGGCCTCGACACCCTCGTGGACGCCGATCTCGACCGCTACTTCGCTGCCACGGCCGACAGTGGCGCGACCTGGGTGCGCTTCGACTTCGACTGGTCCGTCATCGAACCGTCTCGCGGGGAGTTCGACTGGTCGGGAACCGACCGGGTCGTCGACGCGGCGCGCGCCCACGGACTCGAAATCCTCGGACTGCTCACCCACACCCCCGACTGGGCCCGCGTCGCCGATGCCTCGGACACGCACGGCCGTCCGGCCGATGCCCTCGAGTTCGGGAGGTTCAGCGGTGATGTCGCCCAGCGATACCGCGACCGGATCTCACACTGGGAGATCTGGAACGAGCCGAATCTCGCGGTCTTCTTCGGGCCGCGGCCGGATCCTGCGGCGTACGCGGCGCTTCTGGAATCGGCATCGCGGCGTATCCGGGAGGTGGTGCCCGGCGCAGTGATCGTCAGCGGCGGATTGTCACCCGCGACGGACAACGGTACGGATATCGCGCCGACGACCTTCCTGTCCGAACTCTACGAACTAGGTGCTGCCCCGGATTTCGATGTGGTGGGGATGCATCCGTACAGCTACCCCGCTCTGCCGTCGGACGCCTCGACGAAGGCCTGGAACTCCTTCTACCGGATGCGCGACATGCGCGACATCATGATCGGACACGGCGACGACGGCACACCGGTGTGGGCCACCGAATTCGGATCACCGACCGGGAGCGGCATCGATGCGGTGGACGCCGAACGGCAAGCGGAGATCCTGAGCGACGGAATCACCGAGCAGCGCCGCCTCGGTTTCGTCGACAAGTTGTTCGTCTACAGCCTGGTCGATCGCGGCACCGACGAGTCGGATCGCGAACAGAACTTCGGTATCATCGACCATTCCCTGGATCCGAAACCCGCATGGCACGTGATGCGCACCGCTGCAACCACTTCCGGATGCATCTGATCCACCACCTCAGCCGGCCCTACCAGCCGGCCGGAGTGCATCGCGCACCAGGCGGCGTGCCGGGCGCACCCAGTCGCTGCCGCGTTCGGCGAGTTCGATCATGCCCCGGGCGGCACGGTACCGGGCGGGGGTGGCAACGACGGTTCCGAGCCGGTACCCGCCGTTGGCCCAGTGCGATTTGAATTCCGATGTTCCGACCATGAAGTCGAATCGATCGATGCCGAGTTCGTCGTGGTGATCGGCGAGCCAGCGATGCAACAGCTGACCGGGCTGGTGGCGACGCACGTCGGGATGGAAACGAGCCATCCACATCTCGGCCACGCCACCGGTGTGGAACATGATTTCGTGAGCGCACCAACGTCTCCCGACAACCAGCCCCACCACGAGGAGGTTGCCCGCACGTGCCTCTGCCTCGAGCAGCGGTCTGGTGAACGACGCGAACGGTGGCCCGCAGAAATTGTCCCGGTCGGTGTGCTCGTCGGCGGCGGCAGCGACCGCGACGATGTCGTCCCAGCGTCGTTCGAAGTGCTCCGGATCGCGGATCACCTCCACCTCGGTGGGCGTCCCGGCGTTGGCGAGCCCCCGTTCGAGGCGGCGAAGCGTCTTGAGGGTGCGGCGGCCGCGTAGAGTCGCCGCACCGTCGCCCGCGCTCAGATCGATGGTGAGGCCCTGCTCGTCGACCTCGAGGTCGACGTCCCACAACGGCGACCGTCGCAGCGCGTCGACGAGAGGATCCTCCACCTCGACATGGGTGAGCTGCAGCGACCTTCCCGATGTGGCGATACCGTCCACCAAGGCGCCGAGAGCATCGCCGTCGGTGGCGGCGAACGTCCCGATCGTGCCGAGCCCGTGGCCCGGAAATCTGAGCGTCGCTACGCCCAGACGATTACGGAGGTGTAGTGGAGCCACGGCAACCAGCCGTCCACCGCGCCGGACGGTACACACCGCGAGTCGTCCACGGCCGAGGGTCGGGTGCCAGTTCAGCGCATACGACGGTCGTGCCGCGACCCGCGCACCCACCCGGCGCACCAGGTCGGACCATTCCGGTACGAGGGCCTCGGCCGCTCGCCCGTCGACGATCTCGAAGCTCACTGCCGACTGCCTCAACCGCCGCTCGCCGGTCGCCGCCGCCCGCGATCCGTCCGGGGTAGCCGGTCGTTCTCGGTGTGCCGGCTGCCCATGTACCCAGCTCCTTCTCGCCGACGATGCGTGCCGCGAGCCGGGCTCGCGAGGCGGCACGCATGCGCGCCTCCCGAGAACGATCGTAGGCGGACAACGCAGCGTTACCGCGCCCAGTGCCATGGAGGTGGAGAATTCCGGCTCGAGACCACGGAACCGGGCCGGCTCTACAGGGATCGGGGGACCGAAACCGGCGCCCGCGGCGGGGCAATTCCGCTGTCGAGCGCCGAGGTGACGCCATCGAGGATCATGTCGAGGAGCCCGGCAGAGGTGGCGAAATTGATGCGCAGTTGATTGCGGCATCCGCTGCCGAAGCGCAGCCCTCCCTCGACCAGGATTCTGCCGTGCTCCCGCACCCGCTCCACCGGATCGTCGATCCCGAGCGGACCGGCATCGATCCAGGTGAGGTAGGTGCCTTCCGGAAGGTGATGCCGCGCAGCGGGGATCCGTTCACGGAGCACGGCGTCGGCATGTCGCCGGTTCCGTTCCAGAACCTGCAGGAGATCGCGCTGCCAGGCGTCCCCGTGTCGCCACGCCGCCAGTGTGGCGACCACTCCCGGCACCGACACCGCGCCGTAGAGGTCGAACGGCTCCGCGTCGCGCCGCCTGAGCAGGCGCTCCGGTCCGTAGTGCACGACTGCGCACCGTAATCCGGCCAGGTTGAACGACTTTCCTGCGGACGTGATCGTGACGGTGCGTCCCGCCGCGTCCGGGCTCAGCGATGCGAACGGAATGTGTACGTGGGGCTCATAGACGATCTCGGCGTGGATCTCGTCGCTGACGACGAGCAGGTCGAAACGTTCTGCGATGTCGGCGATCTGCTCGAGTTCCTCGCGCGTGTGGACGCGACCGGTGGGATTGTGCGGATTGACGAGCACGAGCACGCGGGGGCGATGCCGCGCGACCCGTTGCTCGAACACCTCCATGTCGAGCACCCACCCGTCGCCGCGGTCGACGAACGGTAAGTCGAGTTGCTGCAGTCCCATCCGGCGGATCGACGCGAGGAACGGCGGGTAGTTGGGTGTCTGCACGACCACCGAGTCACCACGGCGGGTACTCAGGTGGAGTATCAATTGCAGTGCCTGGATGAGGTCGGTCTGCTCCCGCACCGACTCCGGATCGGGTTCCCATCCGTAGCGGTTGCGCATCCGCGCCGAGAACTCCTCCCGCAACGGCGTCCCGCGCACCCAATCCGGATAACCGAGATCGCTCTCGATCTGTTCGTGCAGCGCACTCCGGATCACCGGTGCCACGGGGAAGTCCATATCGGCGACCCACGCCGGCAACAGTCCTTCGTCGACGGCTCGGGCCCACTTCGCTCCCGCGCGCGAGGACAGTTCGGCGACGTCCAGATCGTCGAATCCCGGGAAAAAGGCTTCGCTCATCGGGCCCCCTCGGATGTGGAGAGCAACAGATCGCGCGTGATTTCGATCTGACCGTGGTGCTGCGCGAGTTCTTCGAGGACGTGGAGCAGGACCCCGCCGACCGAAACCACGCCGTCCCGATACCTCTCGGGTACAGCATGCGCCGGTGGCGCGGCCGGGTCCAGTCCGGCGAGATCCAGCTTCAGTTGCCGGCGCTGCTCGTCGACGAGGCTCGCCAGCACCGCCACCGTGCCCGACGCGCCGAACTCGGATTCGCGGTCGCGGTCGCTGTGACGGCCGAGGGCGACGTGCCCCACCCAGAACTCGACGACCGCGCTGCAGTGATAGACGATCGCCCACACGGAGTTGGCGCCGTGCAGCGGTGGTACCGCGTTCGCGCGGTCGTCACCGAGCTGCTGCAGCGCCGCCAGCATCCCGTCGAATGCTCGATCGACGAAATAGAGGTACTCGTCGGTGTTCATCGCTACCGCCGTTCATCCTCATGTTCGAGTCGAGCTGAGAATGGCACGGTTTGCGGTGGACCGCTCGGCGAATACTCAGGCGACCTCGGCGGGTCGCTCCCCGGTGACGAAGAAGATGAGGCGATCTGCCACGTCAGCGGCCTGATCGCCGAACCGCCCGTAGAACCGGGCGACGAGGACCGTGTCGACTGCCGTGGGGACATCGCCGTCCCAGCCCTTGCCCTCGACCGTGGCGAGCACCCGCGAGTGCACCGCGTCGAGCTCGCGCTGGAGCGTGCGCACCCCCCGGATGGCATCGAGGTCGAGGTGGGTGAACGCGTCGCGCAGCACCCCCGCGATCTGTGATGCGAGATCTGCCATGACGACGAGGTCGTCGTGCAGTGCGCCGCGCACGAGCAGGTCGGGGAAGCGGCGTCTGGCCACGCGAGCGATGTGCAGGGTCAGCTGCACCATCCTGCTCAGGTCGCCGCTGATCCGCACCGCGGAGAACACCAGCCGGAGATCGGTGGCGACCGGTGCCTGCAACGCCAGGATCTTCATCGCCCGGTGATCGGAGTCCACGGTCAGCTCGTCGAGACGGACGTCGAGGTCCAATGCCTTCTGCGCGGCGAGCAGATCGCCCCCGAACAGGGCTTCGGTCGCGGATTCGAGCCCTTCAGCGGCCAAGGCGGCGAGTTCGCCCAGCCGTTCGAGCAGCTCGTTCAGTTCGCCTTTGAACACTTCCCTCATGCAGCACTCCTTTCGATGGCGTGCGCAGATCCCGTGCGGCAGCGAGAGGTGCTGCCGCAATTCGGGTGCCTGCCCGGGCGTGTTCTATACCGGCTGATGTTCCGCGCTCTCGCGATCGAGGTCGACGGTCGAATCGCCCGGCCGGAGGTCGTCCATGCGTGCGAGGTGGGCTTTGATCCATGCGGTACTTCCCGGTGTCGCGTCGTTCTCGTGCGTTGTACCGGCCATGCTGGTAGTCAATTCGGTCCTTCGTCCAGATGCCGACATGCTCGGCGCGCAGGCCACCCACACCCCCGGAGTGACCTCCATCACTATATCGGGAGACCGTGGGGATACAACTCGGCGGGGTGGCCTACGAGACCGTCAGGACGCCGAGTCGGGCGCCGGCGCCGACCCGTCGGGTGACGTACGGGGCCCCTTGTCATCGCTCTTCCGGACGATCTCCTGGGCATATTCGCGATTGACCGACTCGCTTACGGGCGTATACGCCTCGTCGCCGGAAGTCGGCTGCCCCTGCGGCCGCCCGGGATGGGCGTCGCCGTTCCGATTCAGGGGATGGGACTGGTTCTCGAGCGGCTCGAAGAGCGACTTCGGCAGCACCGTGATCGGGCGGGTCGGCGGCGCCGGATCGACGTCGGGGAACGATCCGGCAGACGGCGCCTGCGTAGGTGCCGACAAGAAGTGCGGTTGCCGGGGCGGTTGTGCGGATCGGGGAGGCTGGGGGGACCGGGGACGCTGCGGCGAGGACTGCGAGGGTTCCGGCTCGAGCGGTTGCGGGACTGCACCCTGGTCGGGCGTCGCGGCGACCGGCAGCGATTCGCCCTTCGACGGCACCGGTGCCTTCTCCGGCGCCAACACCACGATCCGGGCCGGCACCTCGATCTCGGCGAGCGCCCGCAGGCTGTCCTCGACCGCGGAACGCTCGTCGCTACCCACCGTGACGACGATCAGCGCAAGGCCCGGCTTCTCCGCACGCAGGCGCTTCCACCACTGCTCGCCGAGCCCGCATCGGATGACACGCTCGGCAGCGGCGTCGCCGAAGACATCGGGCTCGTCCTCGACGCCGGAGCCGTCGAGAATCAGGATCGTTTCACCGAGCACAGCGCGCTGATGCAGCATCACCACCGTGTCGAGAGGCAGTCGCGGGGGACCGGGAGCCACGATCTGCACCGCGGTGCGGTACCGGCGCGAAATACGCCGCGCCCATGCCGGTGTGACGGTCCTGCCGAACCGGCCGTTCGCCGCGACCAGGAGTTCGGCGACGACGACCAGGGTGAGCAGGAACGCGACGGCGGCCTCCGCTTTCGGCTGCGGCGACACCTTTGCACCGCTGCCTGCGGGTGCCGCAAGAACCTGGAGGTGCTCGGTGCCCGCACCGGACCGCACGGCGCGGAGTTGGTCGAGACGTGAGTCGAGTTCGGCCTGCAACACCGGGTCCGGACTGCCGTCTTCGTTGTCACCGGCACCGGCGGCCAGATCGGCGCGGAGACCCGCGACGATTCCGTCGAGATCGGCGATGCGTGATTCCAGCGCGGTGCGGTTGCGGGTTCTCTGGGCCTGATCGAGCGCCGCCACGACCACCTGGGCGAGGCGGTCGGCGTCCTCCTGGGACCCGTCGCGTGCCGTCACCGTGAGAAGTGTCGGAGAACTCCCGTAGTCCACCCAGATGTTCCCGGACAACTCGGCCGGATCCATACCGACTTCCGCTGCGATCGCGGCGACCACACGCGAATCCTCCGACAGCGCCACGTAGGGCGCGATCAGCTGGCCGAGCGAAGCGTCGGATCCGGAAACCGCGTCGGTGCTGCGAATCTCCACGACGACGGTGGACTCGTAGACTCCTGGCCCGCTGTCGCGGACGAAGAACACCGTGAGCGCGAGAAGCAACGCCAGGACCAGTGCGGGGAGCGCGACGCGGACCAGTTCGCGGGCGTGCCCGAGGAGATCGACGGCCGGAGGCACGCCCAATTCGCGGCGCAACTCGGCATCGCGGATGTTTCCTTCAAGCACGTCGCGGACCCTTTCGCGGAACAGCCGTATATGGGGGAATGTCGCTTATAGGTCGCGAAATCCGGACGAACGTTACCGCACCGTGGGTCTCGCGGCTACACCCCGAGTAACCAGCGCGGGCGCGACCACATCTGCCAGTTCTCGAGCACCTGCGCTCCCGCAGACAGGTACAGCGGCGTCACCCGGGGATCGGTGAGACCGCACATCGGAACAGCTCCGCGCCGGGAATAGGTGCGCGCCGCAGCGGCATCCACGAGGCGTCGAGCATAGCCGCGGCGTCGGCGCCCCTTCCTCGTACCGAGCGACCACACCGTTTCGATCTCGCCACCGTCGGACACGAGTGTGCAGCACTGCAATTGGGCGTCGTCGAAGATGCCTACCACCGTCAAGCCCGGTTCGTCGGCGATCTCGTCGGCATACGCGACGGCCGCCGTCCCCGGCGACACCCCGAAGGCACCTGCGGCGAGATCACGCGCGTCCGACATCTCCGCGCGTCCCAGCACCCGGAGCGAGTCGTCCTCCTGCGCGTCGGCCGGCACGAGCGCCGTGAGGTCGAGGGCACCGGCACATACCCAACCGCGATCGGCGAGAACCTGTGCGGCGGCGAGTCCTCGTCCGGCAAGCAGCACGATCGACGGGTAACCCGCTGCGGTAACGACATCGAATGCGTTCTGCGCGCACGCGGCGACCTCACCGTCGTACACCAGCGCGAGATTGTAGTCGGGGTCCGGCGCACCGGTGATCCCGATCCACCAGCCGTCGCCTTCCTCGTAGGATCCGGCAGAAGTCAGGGGCCGCATACTGCGTCCGTATGCGCGGCGCAGGACGTCGAGCGTGACGGCGGTACCTGCGATGGAACCGGGTGTCACTCGTGATCCTCCTGCTCGTGGGCGCATCGCATTCGCTCGATACGAAATGCCCGTATTCTCCACGACCGCGCGAGCGAATCGGCGGCACCCCTGAGGGATGCCGCCGATTGACCGGTGCCGACGGGTGGTGTCGCGACAACCGAACTATTCCGAAACGTTCCTGCGGTCGGCATGCCCCAGATCCCGGCCCGGATCGACGACATCACGCACACGTTGCTTGAGAACCGATATGTCCGGAAATCCGTTGTCTTTCTTACGATCCCACACGAGCGTGTCTTCGATCGCGATCCGGAAGACGCCGCCGGTCCCGGGAACGAGGGCGACCTCACCGAGATCCGTCTCGAACGTGCGGAGGAGTTCCTGCGCCATCCATGCCGCACGGAGCATCCATCCGCACTGCGTGCAGTACGTGATCGTGATTCGCGGTCCGTTCCCACTCATACCGAGAACACTATCGAGAGGACAAGGCGAAGCCCCGGCGACACTGGTGGAGTCGGCCGGGGCTTCTGCGAAGACCGGCGATGGGGGTTACCGGCCTGCGCACCGTCCCCGCAGGGGGAACAGGAGGACGGCGTAAGAGACTTTATCCCTACGGGATTGCTACTCGCGAGTACGCGAGTAGGAACCGAGTCGGGGAGTCATGAGACCAGCAGTGGGCGGCGGATGTCGCACTCCGCGCGCAGCAACTCGATCCACTCCTCTTCGAGCTCCGCAGCAGCGAGGACCCGGGCGACGAGAATTGAGGTCAGATCTGCGAGCGCCGTCACGCGACCACGACGAGCCCGATCCAGATCCACACGTAGCCAGTGCACGCGCGAAGGTAACCGTACGAACCACGAATTGCATCGTTCGGACACACCTGCCACAACTCGCCCCCGATTCCGCTCCCATCTGACCGGCCGGCGGCGAGTGCGGTCACTGCCAGAGCGCCGCCGCCATTTCCGGCAGGGTCTGCTCGATATCGTGCAGGGATTCGACGCGTCGCCTGGCGATGCCGGCAATATCGCGCCGCAATTCGGCGTCGCCGAGGACCCGCACCAGAGCCGCGGCGAGCGCGTCGGGATCGCTCGGCGGCACCAGCACACCGGCGCCGCCTGCGAGATATTCCGCCGTACCGCCGTGCTCCGTGCCCACCACCGGCACGCCGTGCGCCATCGCCTCCAGCACTCCGAGGGGCCCCGCCTCCGGTGATGTACTCGCCGAGACCATCACATCCCACGCGTCGAGAACGTCCGCCGTGCGAACGTGCCCCAGAAAGGCCACGCGCCCGCGTAGATCGGGCATCGCCGCGCGCGCACGCAATTCGTCGAGGAAGGGTTCGTCACCGGGAAACGGTGTACCCGCGATATCCAGATGGATATCCGGGATGCGCGACACCGCCTCCAGGAGAACCCGATGCCCCTTCCATTCGGTAATCGAGGCGAGGATCCCGACCCGCTGGGGGAACGTGGTCGGCACGTCGCGGTGAGGCGCGCCGACGGGAACCCCGTTGCGCGCGACGACCGTGCGGAATCCCAGTTCCCGCACGGGTTCGGCGGTGGCACACGACACCGCGACCGCGGTACCCACTCCGTAGCGGCCGAGCCGGGCGACGAGGGTCTGACGACGTGACGACAGGGTGTCGTGCACCAGCCAGGTTGTGTGTGCCGCCAGCCCGGTCCCCGCGACCGCAACGGCCACAGCCGGCAATGCGAACAGCGAATTGCACACTATGCGAGCATGTTCCGAGGATCTCAGACGGCGGATTCGGTAGCCTGCTCTCCCCCACCGCAGCGGAATCGACGCCAACCCCAGCAGACGGCGGACCCCTTCCTGCCCCGCCATCCCCAGCGGCGGGAGAACCAGCCGGGAGACACGCTGTGGGAGGGCGTCGGCGAGTGGCCCGTCGGGACACGCGACGATCACACGCCGGCCTTGCCCCAGTGCGTGATCGACGAGCGCGAGCATCACCTTCTCCGCGCCCGATCGCTGCCCTGTGTGTGCGACGAAAAGCAGCGGTTCGGTCACCGGGCGGCGACCGAATCGTGGGCTTCGTACAACAGCTCGGTCAGGCGGGCAGCCGTCGTCCGGATATCGAAGTGTTCGGCGATGCGCACGTGAGCCGACGCCCCCATCTCACGACGACGTATACCGTCGGCCAGCAGCAGCCGGAGCGCCGCGAGTAACGCGTCCTCGTCGTCGTGGTCGATGAGCAGGCCGGTTTCGCCGTCGACCACCATTTCCGGGATGGAACCCACCTTGGACGCGATCACCGGCAGCCCGGAGGCGCCTGCCTCGAGTATCACGTTGGGTGCCTGATCCATTCCCGACGGGAAGCACATGAGGTCGGCGGTGGCGAGAATGTCCCACAGCCGGTCGTCGCCGCTGTCGAGGTCGCCGATCACCGTCACCGCCCGGCTCTCCGGCACGGCATCCTTCGTCACGAGCACCAGTTCGCACGTGTCGGCGAGATACTCCTGGTGCAAGCGAAGCAGGCTGTTGCCCCCTTTGCGTTCCATGCTGGTGCCGATGAAGACGATCACCGGCCGTGCTCGGTTCGTCCGATCGGGCAGCGCTCGTTCGCCGGTGAGGAACGGCGACCAGATCCCAGGGGCCATCGTCGTCACCTTGTCGTCGGGCTGGCCGTAGGTCTTCCCGATCAGCGATGCCGCCGTGCGCCGGCCGTTGGCGACCACCGTTACGGCCGCGTCGAGCACCGGTCGTTCGAACCGCGCCGCGGCGCGTACCGCGAGGGGCGTGAATCGGGTGGGCTGCCGGTAGGGCAGCAGGTAGGCGTTGAGTTCGTTCGTGCTGTCGGTGGTGACGACTGTGGGGAGTCCGCGGACCAGGGCGGCGGATGCCAGCATGCAATTCTGTGTGTATACGTGCAGTACGTCGAAGTCGCTCGCCTCGAGGCGTTCCTGCAGGTGCCGACGTACCCCGCGCGAATGCACGAGCTGACCTCTCAGTGCCTGCAGATCGAGGTCGAGACGGCCGAGGCCGGGAACGGGCGCCCGCATGATCCGGCCGAGCAGGCTCGGTCCGGGCGCATCGAGGAATTCGACGTCGATGTCGTCGCGCTCGGCGAACGCGCGACGCAAGGAGTGGTGGACCGTTGCGTGGCCACCGATGTTCTCGTTCACGAACAGCGCTTTCAGCGGTGCAGCCACGCCTCTACGACCTTCCGTTTTGTCCGTTCCCTCCCGATCGAGCCATCGAGATCCGGAAGCATTCCGTTACAGCACCGGAACGACTGCAAGACCGGAACGACGCAGGGGCGGCCGGGCCACGGGTCAGCTGGGACGGGCGTCGGGGTGCTCGTGAACGAAGTTCAGATATGCCTTCGACGGCGTCGGTCCACGCTGCCCCTGGTACTTGGATCCGACCTTCGCGCTGCCGTAGGGATTCTCAGCGGGACTCGTCAACCGGAACAGGCACAACTGGCCGATCTTCATTCCGGGCCAGAGCGTGATCGGCAGATTCGCGACGTTGGACAGTTCGAGCGTGATGTGCCCGTCGAAACCGGGGTCGATGAAGCCTGCCGTGGAGTGGGTGAGCAGTCCGAGGCGGCCGAGCGACGACTTGCCCTCGAGGCGACCGGCGAGGTCGTCGGGCAGGGTGCAGCGCTCCATTGTCGAGCCGAGGACGAATTCGCCGGGATGCAACACGAACGACTCCCCCTCGGGCACCTGCACGAGTGTCGTCAGTTCGTCCTGCTGCTTCGCAGGGTCGATGTGGGTGTAACGGGTGTTGTTGAAGACGCGGAACAGACTGTCGAGTTTGACGTCGACACTCGACGGTTGCACGAGCTCCGGATCGTAGGGGTCGATGCCGAGATGGCCGGAAGCGACCTGGGCGCGGATATCACGATCGGAGAGGAGCACGGGGTAAAGGTTAACAACCGTCGTGCAAGCGCGATGAGGACGTCGTCAGCTCTCCGGGTCCTGCCGCAGCTGGGCGGACATCGTCAGCAGGAGTTCGGTGCATTCGTCGACGACCTCATGCGCGTCGAGCGGAACCGTACCGTCGAGCCACGCGGTCATCACCTGCGCGAGCCCGCCGACGACGTAATGTGCGGCCAGGTCGAGCCGGGGCGTGTGCGTGAGCGAGTAGATGTTCTCGGCCTGCGCGGTGACGAGCCCCGCGAACATTCTCGACGACTCCAGACGGCGCTTGGCCAGCTGCGGATTGGCCTGGCTCACCGAGAACAGCATGCGGCCGAGCCGCGGGTCGTCGCTGATCTCGCGGACGATGTTCTCGACGCACGCCCGGACGATTGTGCGGTCGTCACCGGGCTGTGCCCCCACGACCGCGGCGAGCGTGCTTTCGGCGATTCGCTGAACCGCATGGTCGTATACCGCTCCGGTGAGTTCGTCGCGGTCCGCGAAGTTCTCGTAGAAGTACCGAGAGGCCAAGCCTGCGCGCTTGCACACGCCGCGCACAGTCAGGAAGGGCTCACCATCGGCTGCGCCGAGGAGGTCGAGTCCGGCTTCGATGAGTGCAGCCCTGCGATCGGCCTGCCTTTCCTCACCCGCGCGTCCACCGTAGAGCCGTCCTGTCGCCATACGCCTATCTTCGCAGATCCCCTTTACGTCTCACTCTTATCTGCGTACAGTCGTGCTCAGTTGAGCCGGCCCAGAAGGAGCACGATGACGACCCTCGAGAAACCCCCGGGCCTGGACGACACGATGGACGGCCTCGGCCTCGCCGCAGGTGCCGCGAACATCATCATGCAGTTGTCCTGGCCCCAGGTGGGATACGGCGTCTTCGAAAGCCGTGTCGAATCCGGACGATTGTTCGACCACCCCGTCAAGCGCACCCGTACCACCCTCACCTATCTCGCGGTCGCCGTACGAGGCACCGACGAAGAGAAGAGACTCTTCCGCGACGGCGTGAACAAAGCCCACGCGCAGGTGCGGTCCACCGGCGCCAGCCCGGTCAAGTACAACGCCTTCGACCACGAACTCCAGCTCTGGGTCGCCGCGTGCATCTACCGCGGGTTCGAAGACGTCCAGCGCTCGCTGTACGGACCGATACCCGAGCACGCCGTCGACTACTTCTACCAGCGCGGCGCCGCGTTCGGGACCACGCTGCAGGTGCCTCCGTCCAAATGGCCCAAAGATCGCGACGCCTTCGAGCAGTACTGGAAGGAGGGCCTGGAGAACGTCCGCATCGATCCGGTCGTCCGCGAGCACCTGCTGTCGATCGCACGGATCGAATTCCTGCCCCAGCCGATCCCGTTCCTGTTCGGACGGCTCAACCTCTTTTTCACCGCGGGCTACCTGCCGCAGCGGTTCCGCGACGAGATGCTGATGGCGTGGACGCCCCGCGACCAACGCCGCTTCGAACAGCTCATGAAGGTGCTCGGCGCGGTGAACAGGCTCCTGCCGGTCCCGGTGCGGGAACTGCCGTACCGTGCGCTGCTCGCCGATATGCGTCGGCGGATCCGGAAGGGTCAGCCCCTCGTATAGGGGTGCGGCGACCGATCGGGGAGTCTGCTAAAGTTTGCTCCTAGCTCGGACGGAGCCGGCGAAAACCGGCAAAAGCCCAGCGTGCCGATGTAGTTCAATGGTAGAACATCAGCTTCCCAAGCTGAATACGCGGGTTCGATTCCCGTCATCGGCTCAGACGAAAGCCCCGGCCGGATGATCTTCCGGTCCGGGGCTTTCGTGATTCTCGGTACTGCAGTTCCGGGTGCCGGTGGCGTCCCTCGGAATTGCAGAGGGTCGATCAGAACTCGAAGACCACCCGAGCGGGAACGGATCCGCTCAGCACATCGCTGATCGACTGGTTCACGGTCTCCAGCGGCCGCGTTTCGGAGATGACCTTGGTACGCCCTGCCGCATGCAGGGCGAAGACGTCGGCGAGGTCGTTGCGCGTCCCCACAATCGATCCGATCACGGACTTGCCGCCGAGCACGGTGTCGAAGATCGGAACGGGCAGCGAGGCGTCGCCTGCCGGTAGCGCGACGCAGACGAGTCGCCCGCCGCGACGCAGCGAGGCGTAAGCCTGCTGGAAGGACGCGGCCGAGGCCACGAGCGCGAGTGCCACATCCGCTCCCCCGAGTCGGGCGATCGCTTCGACCGGATCCTCCTTCTTGGCATTGACAACGTGGTCGGCGCCCAATTGCCGCGCCATTTCGAGCTTCTCGTCTTCGACATCGACTGCGATCACGAAACCGCCGGCGATCCGTGCGTACTGCACTGCGAGGTGTCCGAGTCCTCCGATACCGAAGACGGCGACGGTCTGCGCGGGACGCACCTGCGCGACCAGCACCGCCTTGTAGGTCGTCACGCCCGCGCACGTCAATGGGCCCGCATCCACGGAGGAAACACCATCGGGGACGGGGTTTGCGAAAGCAGCGGGGAGGACGGCGTACTCACCGAAGCTGCCGTTGACGGAGTAACCGGAATTGCGCTGCTTCTCGCACAGAGTCTCCCAGCCGGAGATGCAGTACCGGCATGCACCACACGCGTATCCCAGCCAGGCGATCGCGACCCGCTCACCCACTGAACGGTCGGTGACTTCCGATCCGACCGCCTCGACCCGCCCGATGCCCTCGTGCCCGGGTACGAACGGCGGCGAAGGCTTGACCGGCCAATCACCGTGTGCTGCGTGGATATCGGTGTGGCAGAGCCCGGTCACCTCCATCTTCACCAGAACGTCGGTCGGTCCGGGCTCGGGAACAGGCAGATCTTGGATCTCGAGAGGTGCTGTGAAGTCGGTGACGACTGCTGCTTTCATCGCGAATCTCCTGTGGTGGGCGGGCCCGCACATCCACGAGCCGTTTACGACCCCGGGAACCTGCGCTCGGATTCGGAGCGAAACCGCGCATCGGGTCCCGGGGGTCCTCCCATCCTCAACCCTGAGGGGCCGAGATACTTGGATTCGAGGTCACGAACCAGTTTTCTTCCTCGACCCTGCCGGCC
>JAEZDV010000268.1 GCA_023417985.1 Actinomycetes bacterium
CCTCCGGCGCGCGGCCCCTATTCGTCTGTGCGATGGTGCCGCATGTGCCCCTCCGATGCTGCGATGCGACCGGGCCGCCGGCCTCTCGGGCTGGACGCCGAGGCACACCGGGCCCGCGGTGCGATCGGAGCCCGAATCCCTCCATGATCCGGATCACTCTGCGGCGTAAATGGATTCCGATCCGCAGAGTTTTGTCCGGTCGATCGAAGGGGTACAAACCACTATGACCAACACATCGAGGCACGAGCGGCCGACCACGAGCTCCCAGATCGCGGGGTGGATCGGCTACGCATGCGTTCTTGCAAGCATCGCCGTCGTGGCCATGGCGCTTTTCGCTGCGGGAGACGGGTTCGCGGGCTGGACAGTGGTTGCCGTCGTCATCGCCGCGGCGCTGCTCTCGACGGGAATCGCGCTGATTACGATCAACCTCCGCCACCGTCGGCTGCGTGGTTCGGGCGGGACCTCGACCCACGAGCCGGGTGTCCTCGACTGACCCCGCCCGCCGGCCATCTCGTCCGGTCGCTCCGGTGGATATCAGCCCACAGGCTGGTCCATCGGAGCGTTCTTGTCGAGGGGGGCGAGGAGCGAAGGAGCGCCCGCCGACCAGCTGTCCAGGAGGTGCCGGGCGAGCCGCCTCTCGAGGAACTCCGCTGCCTCGGCGCCGAAGACGATGTCCGACGCGCATGCCGGATTCGCGGCGGTCATGTCGCCCACGACATCGTGTCGCAGAACCAGTTCGTGAACGGCATCCGCCTCGATGTGCTCGGTGTAGAAGAGGATGCACGCGGGGTCGGCGTCGAGACGCTCGAGCGCCGAGGCCATCCGCCGGGCGCTCGGAGCCGTGGTGATCTCGGCAGCGGTGAACATCCCCACGAGCATCGGCATATGCGCACGGTGCAGTCCGCACAGTGACATGAAGTTGACGGTCGCGAGGGTGACGGCCGGGACGACGTCGAGGTAGCGGAGGTACTCGTCGTCCAGGTCGGCCGCCCTCATCAGATCGGCATACAACCGGGAATGCATCTTGTCTGCCCGGCCCCCGCCGTACTCGTCGAACTCCACTGCCACGAGTGCTGCCTTCGCGCGTCCTCGCAGGCGAGGGATCGCGAAGGCGTGTGGGTCGGCTTCTTTGAGATGGTAGATGGAGCGGTGGACGAAGAACTCCCGGACGTGCTCCCACGTGCCGCGTTCGGCCAATTCGTGCGACACGCCCCATGCGTCCGTCGGCTCGCGGTAGAGCGCGTCGAACGTTGCGTCCGGGTCGTCGGTGACCGGCACGTCCGCGCGCAATCGACTGAGAAAGAGTCGCTCGAGTTCGACGCGAAGCCCCAGGGGCCCGTCCATCCATTCCCACGACGCGTCGACACCGTCGAATCCGCGGTAGTGCAACTCGTACAACACCGTCAACGCGAGCTGGACGTCGTCGCCGTACGGGTCGGCGTGCCCGACCGTGACCTGCCAGGGACCGGGGTCGGCGGGTACGCAGAGCCGCTCGACGACGGCGGCGGAGATCGGCCCGCGGGGGGTCGGGAGAGACGTAGCGGAAAGATCGCACGGCCGGATCGCGTCGGACATACAGGCTGGCTACCCGCGGAGAGCAGGTGAGAAACGAGTGCGTGTGGTGCCGCGCCCACTGGGTAATCGCCCCACTATGAGCGAGGACAAGGAACGGAAACCTCACACGATCGACTATCCGGGCGACACGGCGGACATGGCCGAGCGTCCGCGGGACGAGATGCGCGACTATCGCGGACGAGACCTGCTCGCCGGACGCAAGGCCTTGATCACCGGTGGAGATTCGGGCATCGGACGGGCGGTCGCGGTGGCGTTCGCCAAGGAAGGTGCGGACATCGCGATCGCCTACCTGGAGGAGCAGCAGGACGCCGAGCGCACCGCCGCCCTCGTGGAGGCGGAGGGCCGTTCGTGCCACCTGTACCCCGGAGACCTCGCGGAACCCGAACACTGCCGCACGGTGGTCGCCGAGGCGGCAGCAGCGCTCGGTGGCCTGGATATCGTCGTCAACAACGTCGGTACCCAGCAACCCGTCGACGACTTCGCAGATCTCGACGACGAGCAGTGGCGCCGGACTTTCGCCGTCAACATCGACAGCTTCTTCCACGTCACCAAGGCAGCACTTCCGCACTTGCCCCGAGGCGGCGCGGTCATCAATACGGCATCGATCAACGGGCTGCGCGGCAACAAGACCCTGATCGACTACTCCGCCACCAAGGGTGCCGTCATCGCCCTGACGTACTCGCTCGCGCAGGCGCTCCGGGATCGGGAGATCCGCGTCAACTGTGTGGCACCGGGACCGGTGTGGACTCCGCTCATCCCCGCGACGATGGATGCGGAGAAGGTGTCCGAGTTCGGACAGCAGGCTCCGTACGGCCGGGCGGCGCAGCCCGACGAGATCGCGCCCTCCTACGTGTTCTTCGCTTCCGGGACGATGTCGTCGTACTACAGCGGAGAAGTCCTCGCCCCCATCGGCGGAGAGACGCTGCCCGGCTGAGTCCCGGTCGGCTGAAACAGGGGCCGGGCTGAAACAGAGCAAGAACGGTCGAGCGGCGCCGCGGGTGTGGGCGGCAGAATTGGTCCATGCCCACAC
>JAEZDV010000368.1 GCA_023417985.1 Actinomycetes bacterium
TTTGTCGGGGCCCACGCGAGGCCGGAGATCAACACGACCGCTGGGCCGCGACCTCTCGCTCCGTGCGGTCAGGCACTCAAGCTCGCGCTGCGGGATGTCGCGCCCAGTGGTGTCGAAGACCCCTTCGTGGTGGTCCTCAGTCCTGGTGCACAGTCCGAAACCGCCTTCGACCAGGCTCATCTCGCGAGTGTTCTGGGGGTACCGCTCGTCGAGTCCGCGGACCTGACCGTGCGTGAGGGCCGAGTGTGGATGCGTTCGCTGGGGTCGCTCACGCGGGTCGACGTCGTGATGCGTCGTATCGATGCGGATTACGCCGACCCACTCGACCTTCGGCGGGATTCGCGACTCGGAGTGGTCGGCCTCGTCGAGGTCGTCCGGCGCGGTGGGGTGTCCCTGGTCAATCCACTCGGCAGTGGTGTGCTCGAGAACCCCGCGCTGACGGGGTACCTCGGGGCCGTCTCCCGGGCGTTGCTCGACGAGGATCTTCTGCTCGAGTCGGCGGAGACGCATTGGGGTGGCACCTCGTCGGGGCTCTCGGTGCTCACGTCGCGTCTGCCCGAACTGGTCCTGCGCTCCACTGTCACGTCGGAAACCGTTGTGGGCGAATCTTTGACGGCTGCCCAGCGTGAGGGGGTGCTGGCTCGTGTGAAGGCGCGGCCCTGCGAGTGGGTCGCGCAGGAACGTGCCGAGTACTCCCATGCGCCGAGCCTCGACGGAACCACGGTGACGGCTTCCCCCGTGAGTCTGCGCGTGTTCGCGGTTGCCCAGCGGGTGGGATACACGCCGATGCCCGGCGGTCTCTGCGAGGTCCTGGTGTCGGGCGGGGCGCCGGAGACGACTCCGAGGATCGCGGCGAAGGACGTCTGGGTGCGGACCGTCGGAGGTGGTGCCACCACCGATGCGGCCGGACCGGCCGTGCCGGAATCGTTGCCGCGCTTCGCGGTGCCTCCGTCCGATGTGGTGACGTCGCCCCGCGTGCTCAACGACCTGTTCTGGATCGGCCGTTACAGCGAGCGCGCCGAAGACACTGCGCGACTGCTCATTTCGATGAGGGAGCGCTACCAGGACTACCGGAACAGGCCGTGGCTCGAGGGGAGCGACTGTCTGCCGGTGCTGCTCGGCACGCTCGTCTCGACGTCGCAGTTGCGCGAGGGTGTGTCGATCGTGGACGACCATCGCAGCGTTGCGGCAGAGTTCGGCTCGCTCACCGAGGATCGCTCCCGGCCGGGCTCGCTGGCACAATCGTTCGGTGGTCTCGAACGCGCCGCCCGGGCTGTGCGCGACCAGCTCTCCCACGACACCTGGACGGTACTGGCCGATGTGCAGCGCGCACTCGACGACCTCGCGGTGGATCCGGAGGACGACGGCGCGCAACTCGGGGAAACGCAGTCGGCGGTGCTCACCGGGATGCTCGCTCTCTCGGGGCTCGGTGCGGAGTCGATGGTGCGGGATCTGGGCTGGCACGTGATGGACATCGGCAAACGCATCGAGCGTGGCCTCGCGCTGGTGTCGCTGCTGTCCGCGACCCTGACACGCGAGCACACCCGTCCGACCGAACGTGCGCTCATGGAGTCGGTGCTCGCCGCAGCGGAGAGTTCGGTGACCTTCCGCCGGCGCAACGCCAACGTGCGGGTCGCAGCCGTCGCGCAGTTGCTGCTCTTCGACCCCGGCAATCCGCGTTCGCTTGCATACGTGCTCGACCGGTTGCGGGAGAATCTCGCAGCAATGCCGCAGTCGTCGGGATCGTCTTTGCCGGAACGGCTCGTCGACGACCTCCTTGCCACCCTGCGTCGTTGCGATCCCTCCGACCTCGAGACTGCGACCGACGGCGTGCGCGTGGAGTTCGCGCGCCTGCTGGATTCGACCCATGCCGGTCTGACCGAACTTGCGGTGGTCTTGATGGAGGGGCCGCTGTCGTTGCCCGGTGGTACCCGTCCCCTGTGGGGCGGAACAGAGCGGAGGGACCTTCCATGACCGTCGTCGACGGATCCGTCGAGGCCGGCGTGCGCCGGTACCGGATCGTGCACCGCACCACGTACAGATACTCGGGCGTGGTGACCTCCTCGTACGGCCGCGGCTACCTTCTGCCCCGGGAGACCGACCTGCAGCGGGTGCTCACCAGTGAGGTCACCGTGAGCCCCGAGCCCGCGGACATGTCCACCGGTGTGGACCTGTGGGGCAACCGCGACCTCTTCTTCCACGTCACCGATACGCACGACGTGCTGGAAGTGACCGGCCGCTCCGAGGTCGAGGTCTCCCCGCCGGACCCCGGACGATTGCAGACCCCGGCGTGCCTGGCACCCTGGGAAACCGCGCGACCGGCCGGCCCGGGCGGTGCGCTCGCAGTCGACTTCGTGCTCGACGTCGACCCGCCGGAGATCGACGACGACGTACGGGCCTACGCCGAGAAGACGTTCACCGCCGGCCGGCCCCTGGCCGAGTCGATCGTGGACCTCACTCACCGGATCTTCACGGATTTCACCTACCGTTCCGGTTCGACATCGGTGTCCACTCGGGTGGCAGAAGTGCTCGACGCCCGGTCGGGGGTGTGCCAGGACTTCGCGCGCCTCGCTATCGCATGTCTGCGTTCCCAGGGACTGGCGGCGCGCTACGTGTCGGGTTATCTCGCGACCGACCCGCCCCCCGGCAAGGAACGCATGGTCGGGGTCGACGCAACGCACGCGTGGGCGGCCGTGTGGCTGCAGGACGGCACCTGGCTGGACTTCGACCCCACGAACGATCAACTCGGCGACGAGCGGTACACGAC
>JAEZDV010000053.1 GCA_023417985.1 Actinomycetes bacterium
GTGTGCGGGTGGCGGTGCAGCCGTCGCAGGCGAAGGAAGCCGCGCTCGTCGCCGACACACTGCGCCGCGCCCACCTCGTCGACGGTGTGCCGTGGTCCGGCATGGCGATCGTCGTCCGCTCGGTGCCGCGAGTTCTTGCACCCCTGCGACGTGCGTTGCTCGCTGCCGGAGTTCCGATGACCACCGCCGCTTCCGAACTTCCGCTCGCGCGGCAGCACAGCGTGGCAGGTCTGCTGCTGGTGTTGCGGGCCGTGTCCGGTCGCCGGTTCGGCGGCGAGGAAGCGCTCGCCCTGTTGTCGGGTCCCGTCGGCGGCGCCGAGCCCGTCGCTCTGCGCCGCCTGCGCCGCGGTCTGCGGCGCGTCGAACTGGCATCCGGCCGCGACCGCGACTCGGCAGAACTACTGCGCCTGCTGCTCACCGACGGCGCCGACGATTACAGCGGTGACGAGAACGGCGGCGATGACGACAACGGTGACGACAGCGGCGACCGCGAGACGGCGCACCTAGTACGCGGCCTGACCGACGTGGAAGCGGCCCCGCTGAAAAGGGTCCTCGGCGTGCTGCGCAAGGCCCGCTCGGCGGCGTTGCGCGGCGGTGGCCTCGAAGACGTGCTCTGGGAGGCATGGCAGGCCACCGGTCTCGAACGCCGCTGGGCCGCGGCATCGGCCCGTGGCGGCCCGGTCGGCGCGCAGGCCGACCGCGACCTCGATGCCGTCGTCGCGCTCTTCGACGCCGCGGCCGACTACGTCGATCGCCTTCCCCGCGCGCAGATCGCGGGATTCGTGGATTACCTGACCGAGCAGGAGATCCCCGGCACGGTGCGCACGCGACTGGTCGCCGAGACCGAAGCGGTGACGGTGGTCAGCGCCCACTCCGCAGCAGGCCGCGAATGGGACGTCGTCGTGGTCGCCGGTGTGCAGGAAGGACTGTGGCCGAGCCTGCGGGCCCGCGGCACACTGCTCGGCATCGAATCGCTCCTCGACGCGGTGTCGGGCGCCGACGGCGGCGAGGAAGCGTCGGTGCGGTTGTCGCGCACGGCGCCGTTGCTCGCCGACGAGCGACGCCTGTTCCTGGTGGCCTGCTCCCGGGCGCGCAAGCGCCTGCTGGTCACCGCGGTCGACTCGGTGAGCGGCGACACCGAACTCGTACGGTCGCGGTTCGTCGACGAACTGCTCGCCGGTGATACTTCCGGCGACGAGATGCCCGATCCCGAGGAGTTCCCCGAGGCCACCCACATCCGGGTTCTCGCGTTGCCTGCGCTCGTCGCCGAACTGCGCAGCGTGGTCTGCGATCCGCTGGTCGCCGAACACGAACCGGAGCGGCAGCGCAGAGCGGCTCAGCAGTTGTCCCGGCTCGCACGGGCCGGTGTGCGCGGTGCGCATCCCGACGACTGGTACGGAACCTCCGATCCGAGTACCTCTGCGCCGCTGTGGGATCCCGACGACGATGCGGTCCGGTTGTCCCCTTCCACCGTCGAACAGCTCGCGACCTGCCCACTGCGCTGGATGTTCGAACGGCACGGGGGCGCCGACGGCGAGAACAGTCACGCCGTCACCGGCACGCTCGTCCACACCCTCGTGCAGGCGTTGGCCGGTCGCATTCCACCCGAGCGGGTCGACCAGGCGCTCGAGAAGGCTTGGGACGGCGTGGATCTGGGTTCCGATTGGTTCGCGCGACGCGAACTCGAACGCACCCGCCGCATGCTCGACACGTTCTCGACGTGGCTTCAGGGCACACGCGGCGACCTCACCGAGGTCGGGGTCGAGGTCAGCGTGGACGGCATTCTCGAACCGCTGTCCGACGACAGGCCCCGCGTCCGGTTGAAGGGCCGCATCGACCGGCTCGAGCGCGACCCGGACGGGCGACCCGTCGTGGTCGATGTCAAGACCGCCAAGAACCCCGTATCGAAGGACGCCGCGCGCGATCACGCGCAGCTCGCCGCCTACCAGGTGGCAGCCGCGGCCGGAGCCATCGAAGGGCTGCCGGCATCCCCTCCCGGTGGAGCCCGCCTGGTATTCGTGGCCAAGCCCCACAACAAGGAGGGTGCGACCCAGCGACTGCAACCACCGCTCGACGAGGACGGTCTCGCACACTGGCGAGAGGTGATCCACGAGGCGGCCGCAGCGACACAGGGACCGCAATTCCTCGCACGCGTCAACGACGGGTGCCGGCACTGCCCGGTGCTGTCGAGTTGCCCCGCGCACGACGAAGGAAGACAGGTGACAGACGGATGATCCCGCCCAGGGTGAGCGCGGCCCGGCTGGCCGAGGCTCTCGGACAACATCCGCCGACCCCCGAGCAGGCGGCCGTCATCGAGGCCCCGATGGGCCCCGTGCTGGTCGTGGCGGGTGCCGGCGCAGGCAAGACGGAGACCATGGCGGCGCGGGTGGTGTGGCTGGTCGCCAACGGTCTCGTCGAGCCGGAACAGGTGCTCGGTCTGACCTTCACCCGCAAAGCGGCCCAGCAGCTCACCGCACGCATCCGCACCCGGCTCGCCAAGCTCGCGGGGTCGGCACTCGTCCGCGATCTCGATCCGGAGGGAGGTCTGCGCGCGCGAATCCTCTCGGGCGAGCCCGAGGTAGGGACGTACCACGCGTACGCCGGGCGCCTGCTCGCCGAGCACGGGCTGCTGCTGCCCATCGAGCCCACCGCCACGCTCCTGTCCGAGACCGAACTGTGGCAGGTGGCCCACCGGGTGGTGAGCGCCTGGGACGGCGAACTCGACACCGACCGCAGCCCCGCGTCGGTCACGGAGGCAGTCCTCGCCCTGTCCGGCCAGCTCGCCGAACACCTCGTCGAACCCGAGGATCTCCGCGAGGCCCACACCGAACTCGACAAGCTGATCGGTTCGCTCCCGGCGGGACCGGGCCAGCGGGGCGGGCCGTCGAAGACGCTCCTCGGATACCTCGACACCCAGGAGGCGCGGCTGCAGTTGCTGCCGCTCGTCCAGCGGCTCGCCGACACACTGCGCCGCGAAGGTGCCCTCGATTTCGGCAGTCAGATGTCGCTCGCGGCGCGCGTCGCCCGCGATCATCACGAGGTGGGAGCCGGTGAACGCGAACGGTTCCGGGTCGTGCTGCTCGACGAATACCAGGACACCGGCCATGCGCAGCGGGTGCTGCTCGCAGCACTGTTCGGTGGCGCGCAGGACCCGGGCCTCGCCGTCACGGCGGTGGGCGATCCCATGCAGTCGATCTACGGATGGCGGGGAGCCTCGGCCGCGAATCTGCCGCGGTTCGTCGCGGACTTCCCGCTGCCGGGCGGGCGTCTCGCGCCGACCCTCGAACTGCTGACAAGCTGGCGCAATCCGCCCGAGGCGCTCGACCTGGCGAACCTCTCCTCCGAACCGTTGCGCGATCGCGGCGTGGCGGTCAGCCGCCTGCGACCCCGGCCCGATGCCGTCGCCGGTGACGTGCGCCTGGCGCTGCACTCCGACGTCGACGCCGAACGCAACTGGGTCGCCGACCGCATCGCGGCGGAATACGAGGCCGCGCGGGAGGCCGGAAAACCACCGCCGAGTGCGGCGGTGCTGGTGCGACGCAACGCCGACGCCGCCCCGATCGCCGAAGCCCTGCGCGCCAGGGACCTCCCGGTGGAGGTCGTCGGCATCGGAGGTCTGCTGCATACCCCCGAGGTCGCCGACCTGATCGCCATGCTGCGACTGGCCGCCGACCCGTCGGCCGGTAGCGCGGCAGTGCGGGTGCTGACCGGTGCGCGGTGGCAGATCGGCGCGGCGGACCTGAAAGCGCTGTGGCGCCGAGCGCAGACGCTCGCCATAGCGGACCGGTACGGCGTGGCCGGGGTCGTCACCGATCCGGACGCGCTCGACGAGGCACTGGATTCGGCGTTGCCGGGCGAATATGCCGACCAGGCGGGGCTGGCAGACGCGATCTCCGACCCGGGTGATCCCGGCCAGTACTCGGACTTCGGGTTCGCGCGCATCACCGCGCTGGCCCGCGAACTCGCCTCGCTGCGGGAGCGCCTCGGTCAGCCACTGACCGAACTCGTCGCCGAAGTCGAACGTGTCCTCGGAATCGGTATCGAGGCCGAAGCGCGCGTGGGGGGCCGTGGTGGAGTCGCCGGACGGGAGCATCTCGACGCGTTCGCCGACGTCGTCGCATCGTACGCGGGGCGCACCCACGCGACCCTCGCCGGACTGCTGGGATATCTCGCGGCCGCGGAGGAGATCGAGAAGGGACTCGCGCCCGGCGAGGTGGAGGTGGATCCCGAACGGGTGCAGGTGCTCACGGTCCACTCGGCGAAGGGACTCGAATGGGAGGTGGTCGCGGTACCGCACGTCACCGCGGGAATCTTCCCGTCCTCGTCCGCCGCCGCAACCTGGCTGGGATCGGTGACCGAACTGCCGCCCCAGTTACGTGGCGACCGCGCGCTGCCGAGCGACGACGCGGGCTCGAGCACCGACGGAGTGCCGGTCCTCGAACTCGACGACATCTTCGACCGCAAGATGCTCGAGAACGCGATCGACCGGCACAAGGCTGCGCTCAAAGCCCGCAAGCTCGACGAGGATCGCCGGTTGTTCTACGTCGCGCTCACGCGCACCGAACGGGCGCTGTTCGTCTCCGGTCATCACTGGGGTGATACCGGGTCCGAACCGCGCGGCCCCTCCGACTTCCTGCAGGAACTGCACGAATTGGTCACCGCGCGAACGGCTCTGGGGCGCATCGAGACGTGGGAGCCGGATCCGGAGCCGGGCGAGCACAATCCCATGACGGAGTCGCCGCGAAGTGCCACCTGGCCGCGGGACCCACTCGGTTCGCGCCGCACCGACGTCGAGCGGGGTGCGGCGCTCGTTCTCGCCGCCCTCGACGCCGGTGAACCCGAGCCGCCGCAGAGCATCGACGACGACCCGGACGAGTGGGCCGCCGACGTCGACGCGTTGCTCGCCGAACGGGAACAACGCTTCGAGAGGGCCGCCGAAGTGATGCTCCCGGCACAGCTGTCGGTCAGTCAGCTCGTCGACCTTGCGAGCGATCCGCAGGGGCTGGCAGCACGCCTGCGTCGGCCGTTGCCGTTCCGTCCGAACCCGTTGGCGCGCAGGGGAACCGCCTTCCATGCGTGGCTCGAGCGCAGGTTCGGTGCGACGCGCCTGCTCGACCTCGACGAGCTTCCCGGTGCGGACGACGACGGCGGCGACGAATCCCACTTCGACCGGCTGCAGGAAGCGTTCCTTCGCTCGCCGTGGGCGGCACGCAACCCGGTCGAGGTGGAAGTCCCCTTCGAGACGTCCCTCGCGGGAACGGTGATCCGAGGCCGGATCGACGCGGTGTTCGAGGACCCTGACGGGGGATGGACGGTGATCGACTGGAAGACCGGCGCGGAACCGGACGCGGACAAACTCGCGTCGGTCGGGTTGCAGCTCGCCGCGTACCGCCTGGCGTGGGCGCAGCTCATGGCTGCCCGCATCACACGGATCACCGGGCGACCGGCCGAGCTGCCGCTCGACAAGGTGCGTGCGGCGTTCCATTACGTGCGGACCGGCCGGACCGTCGCGCCCGAGGATCTGCCCGGCGCCGGCGCGCTCGAGCAGTTGGTGCGCGGAGCCGGAAGCGACGCCGCCGACGAACAGGCGGCCCTGCCGTCCGGTGACTGAACGCCTCACCGCAGGCGCCGCACGCCGGTAGCATCGTGGGCACTTTTCACCGAAGGAGCACGCGATGTCGACGTTCGTGCTGTTGCCCGGCGCCGGTTCGGACTCGTGGTACTGGCAGCGAGTCGTGCCTCTGCTCGAGGAGCGTGGCCACGACGTCGTCGCCGTCGACCTTCCGTACGCCGACGAGAACGCAGACCAGGACGATTACGCCGATCTGGTCGTGGCAGGACTGGGCGATGTGCGCAGGCCGCTGGTCGTGGTCGGGCAGTCGATGTCGGCGTTCACGGCGGTTCGGGTCGCGCAGCGGTGCGCTGTCGACGAACTCGTCCTGGTCGCGCCGATGATTCCGGCACCCGGTGAGTCGCCGGCGCAGTGGTGGGGCAATGTCGGGCACGAGGAAGCTCAGCGAGCCGAGGCGGTCGCCGACGGCCGGGACCCGGACGCGCCGCTCGACATGCGAGAGTTGTTCTTCCACGATGTGCCCGAGGACATCACCGAGGAGGCGCTCACCCAGGAAGAGATCGCATTGTCGGACGCCGCGTTCGAACCGTCCTGGGACGCCGAACGCTGGCCGGATGTGCCGGTCCGTGTCGTCGCGGGAAGCCGGGACCGGTTGTTTCCGCTGCCGTTCCTCACCGAACTCTCCCGGGCGCGGGTCGGCACGGAGCCTCTGGTCGTGGACTCGGGACATCTTGTGGCACTTGCGCGCCCGGCCGAACTCGCCGACATCCTGCTCGATCCGGCGGCGCACCCGCCCGGATCGTCCTAGCGGCGGGGCGCGCCCGGTGCGAGCCGGCGAACCTTCAGTGCCTCGGTGACCAGAGGGATCTGCAGGGGCAGACGTGCCAGCGCGGCGGCCTTCGCAGCAGGCGGGATCCGGTTGCTGCGCAGCCATGCGACGGCCATCTGCGCGTTGGCAGGAAAGACCGCGAGGAACAAGGCCGCGGCCGCCGCCCCACCGATCCTGCGGGTACGCGGAACCGTGAGTGCGATACCGACCACGATCTCCGCGACCCCCGACGCATAGGTGTAAGTGCGCGCGTCACCGGGAAGTCCTCGGGGAACGATGCCGTCGAACGGTTCCGGGCGGACGAAATGCATCGTGCCTGCGCCGAGCAGCAACGCCGCGAGTCGCAGGGCCGGGCGCCGGGACGGCTGGGTTGTGGACATGGGCGCCACAGTAGCGGCCTGCGCGTAGGCTGCGATCCGAAACGATGGCCGTCCGGGCATCGATACGGTGGAGTGAGGTCCCCCGCCGGGGATCGAGACGAGGTGGAGTAAGCGCGATGCCCGGTAGATTGCGTGCGAGGTTCAGTCGCTCCGATCAGCTCACCGAGCGCCCGGACTTCGCGCTGGTCGGTGTCCTCCGCGTACCCGAGGAGCAAACGAGCCCCGGTATCGCGATCGCGCGTCGCATCGGTTACGCGTTCGCCGCGCTGGCGTTCGCCGTGCTGATCGTCTACCTCGACCGCGACGGGTATCGCGACGCGCAAGGCGATGCGCTGTCGCTGCTGGACTGCATCTACTACGCGACCGTGTCACTGTCGACCACCGGCTACGGCGACATCACCCCGTTCACACCCGAAGCGCGACTGATCAACGTTCTCGTGATCACGCCACTGCGGGTGTTCTTCCTCATCGTGCTGGTCGGGACGACTTTGTCGGCCCTGACCGCAAGTTCCCGGCAAGCATTCAAGATCCAACGATGGAGGCGCCGCGTGCGTAATCACACCGTCGTCATCGGCTACGGCACCAAGGGCCGCACCGCCGTCGACGCAATGCTGGGCGACGGGGTCGCCCCGTCCGACATCGTGGTGGTCGACACCGATCCCGTCGTCCTGGAATCGGCCGCGGGGCAAGGGCTCGTGACCGTCCAGGGTTCGGCCACCAAGTCGGATGTGCTCCGCCTCGCCGGTGTGCAGCACGCGGCCGCCGTGATCGTCGCCGCGAACCGCGACGACACTGCCGTGCTCGTGACCCTCAGCGCCCGCGAGATCGCACCCAAGGCCAAGATTGTCGCCGCCATCCGTGAATCCGAGAACACCCACCTGCTGCGGCAGTCCGGCGCCGACTCGGTGGTCATCTCGTCCGAGACCGCCGGCCGTCTCCTGGGCATCGCCACGAC
>JAEZDV010000095.1 GCA_023417985.1 Actinomycetes bacterium
GCGTGAGCGCGCCCGCCCTTGTCAGCCGTAGAGCCTGTCGAGGAAAGCGTCCAGATTCTCGCGCACGCGGGCGGTCTTCTCCTCGGGCCCGAGATCTTCGCGATACCGGCTTCCGAGTGCGGGCTTCTTCTTTCCTCGCGCGTAGAGCGAGCACGCGAGATCGATGCACATGTACGTGCCGAGCGTGTTGCCCGCTCGTCCGGAGTCGCCGACCTTCGCGGCTGTCATCAGCGCGACTCCGCCTCGTGAGTGAGTGGTCAGGCACACCGTGCACATCTGCGACTTACCGGAACCGTTCGGTTCGAAGCGCATGGCGATCCCGACGTGTGTGCCCTCGCGCGGTACGACGAGGTAGCCGCGTCCGGGAAAGGACGGGTCGGTCCAGCCCAGGAAGTCCAGATCGTCCCAGGGAAGGTCGGCGAGGTCGCGGGGTGCCGGCAGCCGTTTCGCCTCACCCTTGGAGCAGTTGACGAACGACGCTCGGATGTCTCGTTCGGTGATCGCGTCCATGCCGGCGTGACTCCTTTCGTTTGCTCGACTAACCGAAAGGACGGTACGCGGGGACGGAAGACCGGGCAAAGCCTTTTCGGGCGTCAGGCCGCGAGTGCCGCCGCATCCGGCACAGCCGACCCGGCACGACGCATACCGACCGCGTACAGCGCCAGACCGACGACGATCCATGCCGCGAGCGTGCACGCTGCCACGAGTCCACCCGCTCCCTGGAAGTAGGCCGCGGAGCGGACGAGGGTTCCGGCTGCGCCCGGGGGAAGGATCTGACCGAACGTGCCGAGCCCGCTCGGGAGCCACGCCGAGGTTGTGGAGATTCCGGCGAGCGGGTTTCCGAGGAACATCATCGCCATCGCTCCGATGGTGAAACCCTTGGCCCCGAACAGTTTTTGGAGTCCCGCCAGCGGGAACGCCAGTGCTGCGATGCCCATGGCGACAGACGCTGCGACTGCCCAGAATCCTGTATCCACGCTGCCGAAGGCGTAGGTGAGAACGGCCGCGACGATGGTCCCGCCGACGACGGCGAAAGTGAACAATCCGGCCAGGTACAAGCCGTTGCTGCGCGGCAGAATCTTGCGGAAGGCGACGACCGGGACGATACCGCCGAATACGAGAGGGAAGGCCAGTCCGCCGATTCCGACTCCCGTGGGATCCGACGCCGGGAGCGGGACCACGTCCTCCACGGTGACCGCCGTATCCGTCACTTGGCCGACAGCGTTGGCCGTGCCGGCGAGAGTGCCCGAGATGGTGGCCGATCCGGCGCTGGTGACCAGCGCGTGCACTCCGGAGTCTTCGACGACGAACCCTCCGACGATCTCGCGGTCGAGGATCGCGTCGCGCAGATCCTGTTCCGAGTCGTACCGCTGAGGCGCATACGCGTCGGGCGCGGCAGTTACAAGGGCCTGCTCGAAGTCGTCGACGACCGCGGGCGTCCCGGCCAGACCGACACTCAGGTCGTGAGCCCCGCTCTTGAGCAACGGCATGATGAAGACCATCAGCAGAAGAACCAGAATCACGCCGAGACCGGCGGTCATACCCAGCAGCATGAACGCCGAGTGAGGCTTGCGCTTGCTTCCGGCCGCGGACGGATCCGTGTCGCGAGCGGGCGTATCGGTGTTGGGGTGTGACATCGGTTCTTCTCTCAGAGGGGACCGGCGGCTAACCGGATGCTATTCCTCCGATTGTAGCGGATGTTTTTCCTCCGCTTCTCTCCGTGGTGTCCAATGGAACAACCGCACCAAGTCCGTGCAGTCACCACCGGCACCACAGAAAGAGGAACCATGCGCTCCGACGCTGCGAGACGTCGCCAGGCCCTCGTTCGGGAAGCACGGCGCTTGTTCGCCTCCGAGGGCAGCGGCGTCGCGCTCGAAACGATCGCGGAGGCCGCCGGGGTAGGCATCGCCACCCTCTACAGGAACTTCGACTCGCGGGCCGCCCTCGCCGACGAGGTGGCACTGTCCATTCTCGACGACATCCAGCACGCCGCCGACGACGCACTGGAATCCATCGGTAGTTCACCGGAAAGCGCGTGGGCCGACTTCGTACATCGACTCGTCGGCCTCGACCTCGGTGCGCTCGCCGCGGCACTGGCCGAGTTCGTGGCCGACGAAATCTCCGGCACGGTGAGGGATTCGCAGGTGCGGACGCTCGCCGGTGTCGAGAAACTGCTTGCCGCAGCGCGTTCGGAAGGTCTCGTGCGCCCGGACCTCGGCGCATTGGAACTCGTTCTGGCGATCGGCATGATCACTCGACCGCAGCCGGAGGCCATTCGCATGGTGACGCCCAACCTTGTGCCGCAACTGATTTCGATCTTCCTGGCAGGAATCCGGCCCTGACGCACGGGTGAGCGATCTCACCCGCCAGGTGGTGTGAACCCGGTGGGACAATAGAAGTGTCGGCTCGCGGGCTCCGGCACGTCCATCCGTATGGGTGCGGCGCCCCGTGTCTGTGCCACTGCGTCTCCCCGAGAGCGGCACGGCAACCGTCTCGGTGCCGGAACAACACCCACCGGACGGTCGATTCCGACGCCCGCGCGCACAAGAAAGCAGTCTCCATGCAGTTCTCGACCGGTCAGATCGTCGTCCACCCCCACCACGGCCCGGCAACCATCCTCGATATCTTCGACCGGAAGATCAAAGACACCGAAGTGTCCTATCTCCGGCTCGCCGTCCACCGGTCCGATCTCACGATCGACGTTCCTGTCGGCAAGGCCGACGAACTCGGGTTGCGGGAGATCTCCCACACCTCGGAACTGAAGGAACTCTTCGACGTCCTGCACGCCCCCACACCGGTCGAGGACAACGGCTGGTCGCGGCGATTCAAGGAGCACCAGGACCGGTTGCGGCTCGGCGATCTTCTCGTCACCGCCGCCGTCGTCCGGGACCTGACCCGTCGCGAGCACCGCTGTGGCCTCTCGCTCGGCGAAAAGAAGATGCTCCGCTCGGCACGTGGCCCCGTGCTCACCGAACTCTGCCTGGCCCTGTCGATTCCCGACGAACAGGCCGAGACTCTGCTCGATTCGGCCATTCTCGAACCCGAACCGGCTCTCGAACAGCAGGTGCTCGCAGAAGCCGGTTGAGCCGACGCCACGCGCACATCGCGACGGGGTCACAGGTTCTGCCGAGTCTCCGAAGCAACTGAAACAGAATCGGGTCGTGCCTTAGGTAACACCCGCACCCGGACACCGATATCCCTGAAGGACAGCACCCGACCGAAGGAATCCGGATGTCGATGCAACCTCCCCCCGCCGGATACGTGTACGGACCTCCCCCGTTCGAACAGCCTTCCCAGCGGCCCCCCGAACGCCCGAAGTGGCCTTGGATTGTGGGCGGAGTGATCGCCGCTGCGATCATCGCAGCACTTGCCGGCCTCGCCGTCGTGCTCGTGCGCGACTCGGACTCAGCGCCGGACGAGGCTGCGGCCCCCGCCTCACCTGCACCGACTGTCACCGTCACCGTCGACTCCCCCACCGCGTCGCCGCCGGCATCGTCCGAGCCGCCGGCCTCCGAACCGGAAGGTCTCCCCACCGAGGGGATCTTGAAGGTCGGTGTGGACATCGCGCCGGGCGAATACGCGGTGCGTCCAACGCGCTCCTACGGCGGTTATTGGGAACGCCTCTCCTGCCTGACGGGTGACTTCACCTGCTTGCTCGCCAACGACAACGTGCAGGGCGACAGTTACCTCACCGTCCTGCCCGACGACGTCGCGCTGCGCATCGAGGGACTCGAACTGACTCCGACCGGCAACCCCGCTCCCGGCAGAGCACCGACCTCGGTGCAATCCCCGTCGTCCGGTCCAACCCTCGCCGACACCGACGCTCAGGGCTTCGTCGGCGTTCCCCAGGCGCGCTGCAATCACACCGACCCCGCGATCGCTGCCGGACGGACCGCCGAGTCGCTCGTCGTCGTGTGCGAAACGGGAGTGGGACGCCTGTACTACAAAGGGATGCGTGTCGCCGACGGCACGTCGATAGAAATCGACGACCCCACCTCGTCGGGCAACGGCTTCATCGCAACCAATGACGCTGTGCAGTACAGCATTTCGCCCGACTCGCTGGTGATCACCGAAGGCTCCGCGCTCCTCGGCGAGGAACCCATGGTCCAGTACTGGTCACGCTAGTTCGCTCGGCCACCTCCCGTTGCCCTACCCGGTGACGTAGATTTCACCTATGTCGAAGAACGAAATACCGCACGAAGATCTCAACCTTTCCCACATCGGCAAGTACGTGCGAGTCGACCTGAAGAACACGGTCACCGACCACGAGACCCTCGCGGCAGGTGTTCTCACACGTATCACGCATCTCCTGGATATCGGTGACGACGCCGCGCCCGTCACGCAGATCTCCGTCGAACTCGCAGGTACCGACGTGGACTTCGCGTTGCGCGACGACTGCCCCGTCCGGATCGCCGACACTCTGAAGGAGTTGTTCGGCAACACCTG
This sequence comes from Actinomycetes bacterium, assembly GCA_023417985.1. Taxonomy (GTDB): domain Bacteria; phylum Actinomycetota; class Actinomycetes; order Mycobacteriales; family Mycobacteriaceae; genus Rhodococcus. The sequence goes on from JAEZDV010000095.1 coordinate 4,447, forward strand.
AGCCCCGGCCGAGCGCGCGGTCCCCGGG
>JAEZDV010000273.1 GCA_023417985.1 Actinomycetes bacterium
GTTTCGGGGATTGCGAGTCCGCCCGACAACTCGCCGCCGGCTACGCCCGCAAAGCCGCGGGGACGCCAGAATCCGCACGCGAGCGCATCGATCAATTCATCGCCACCCTCACCGATCTTCGCGACGCGTTTGCTTCCGGAGGGGACGCATTTCTCGAAGCGGAATTCGATTGGGCCCGTCGCCTCGGGGCGATGCAAATCGAGCTGTGACGATTCTCCCGCGTGTGTCGGCTCGGTGGGGCCGCACGGCCGTGGCAGGCTCGGAGAATGCATCTGTACGACGAGGGATTCGAGCCCCCGAAGGCGTGTGCGGAGTGGTGCCGGGCGCGACCCTTCGATCTTCAGGTGCTCGACGACGGTGTGACTGTCGATTTGCAGTGGTGGAACGAGCATCTCGAGCGCGCCGGACATGCGATCCGGTTGCGGGGTCGAAACCTCGACGGACGCATCGTCACGACGGGCGATGCGGTGGTCCAGCGCAACGATCTTCGGCTCGGGAGCGAACTCATAGAAGCGGACCACAACGCTCTGGGATTGTTGTTCCTGTGCGCGGCTTGGCGTAGCGCACATCCTCGTCGGCGGGCCGTGCGCCGGTTCCCCGATGTCCGTGACGTCCGCGTCGCCGACGATCGCGATCCGCTCGGCAGGATCAAGGGTGTACTGGACTTCTGCGCCAAGACGAAGAGCCTGCCCGATACGTCTCGTCAGACTTGGTCGGGTTGGCCCGACACGCCGGGCGTCGGCGTTCCCTTGATGGCGACGTACCTGTGGGCCGTCGGGGCGCGCACGGACACCGGCCCCGCGCAGATGCTCGACCAGTACGGCGTGTCGACACTCGTCCATGAAGGGTGGCTCGAAGACCCCTCGGTTGCGGACTTCACTGTGCGGCGTTACCACCGCTACGTCGAATTGCTCAACACGTGGGCCGGCCTCATGGCTACGCGCCCGGAACTGGTCGAGATGTGGCTCGTCGAGCGGTGGCATGCGCGTGTCGTCGAAGCGCGAGATGGGTCGCATGCGACGCCGCGTCTGTTCTGACCCTTGCAAACTTGTCCGCAGACATGACATTTGTCCACAGCGGCGACGGCGAGGCGCCTTCGTGAGGACGGACCGATGATCTGATCGGGCACGATCCCTGCATGGACGCCCCGGAAGCGCTGACGAGGACGTCGCTCACGGCGGCCGGCACGTCGGACAACGACATTCGAAAATTGCTGCGCGCGGGCGCACTCGTGATGCTGGCGCGTGGCGTCTACCTGCGGCGGACAGATTACGAAGCGCTCGACGATGCAGGGCGGCACCTCGTGCACGCGCGTCACGTCGGTTCGCGTCTCGAACCAGGTGAAGCGGTCAGCCATGTATCTGCGGCGGTTCTACACGGTCTGGATATCTGGAAAGTCCCTCTCGCTCGCGTGCACGTGTCGCGTACCGGGCGAAACGGGCGGGTTACGCCACACCTGCACGCGCACCGCACGAACTGGGGTGACGACGATGTTGTGGATATCCGGGGAATCGCGGTCACGTCGATCGCCAGGACAGTTGTCGATCTCGCCCGGACACTGCCGCGCGACCAGGCGGTGGTAATCGGAGACTCCGCACTACGCCGTCACCCCGAAACATGCCGGCAAACGGCCCGGGTACTCGAACGGGCACGACACCGCACCGGTACGACTACCGCGGCGGCGGTTCTGGAGTTCCTCGACGGGAGAAGCGAGAGCGTCGGTGAATCGCTGTCGCGGATCCGTATGTGGGAGTGCGGCTTACCCGCACCGGATCTGCAACGCGAGGTGGTGGTGCGCGACGGGCGACGCTACCGCCTCGACTTCTTCTGGGACCGCCTCGGCATCGTCGGCGAGTTCGACGGCAGCATCAAATACCGCGACCGTCGTGACCTCCTCGCCGAGAAACGGCGTGAAGACGCATTACGCGACCTCGGCCTGGAAGTAGTCCGCTGGAACTGGGCGGAGCTGGATCGGTTCGAGGTGGTTGCCGGTCGGTTCGCACGCGCCGTCGCCCGGGCACGCGGTCGGAACGCCGTATCCGCGCGCTGAGTGGAGAGTTGCGCAGGTTACTCCGCGAGCCGATCCCCACTCACCGCGCAGATTCCGACAAGGGCGGCGGTACAATTCGCCAAGAAGTTGCACCTGCCGAGAAAGGGACATCGTGTACGTCATCACCAATCGCATCGAGGTTCCCGCAGAGACCGCCGAGGCGTTCGAGAAGGTCTTCGTCGACAGCATGCGCGCGACCCTCGACGGCGTTCCCGGCCTCAACCGCACGACGCTCCTGCGTCCGGCAGCCGACGGACTCCCGTACCTGTCGACGATGGAGTTCGACTCCAAGGACGACTTCCTCGCCTGGCTGCGCTCCGACTCGTTCAAAGCCGCGCACTCCGACGAGCAGGCACCGGGGATGCAGGCGCCGTCCGCGGTGGAGCAGCACACGCTCGTCGAGGACATCGTCTTCGAGAAGTAGCCGCATCACCGAACTGCACTGAGGGGTGCTCACCGGAGATCGTC
>JAEZDV010000117.1 GCA_023417985.1 Actinomycetes bacterium
GTCGTGGTGGGCGCCTCGGCCGGCACTGCGATCGGTGACACCTTGACGCTCACCCGAATCGACGGCGAGCCCCTGCCCACGCAAGTGAAGGTCGTGGGCACGATCGTCCTCGACGGATCGTCCTGGGCGCTGGATCCGCGTCTCGTGTTCGGCGAATCCACACAGGTCCGGGCATGGGCGGGGGAGTACATCGACTGGGAGGTGAGGGTCGCCGGCCAGGGTGGGTCCGCGCTCACGAATGCACTCGCCGCGGCCGTTCCCGGTGCCGAGATCACGACCGGCGCCGATCGGGCGAGCGCAGTGGCCGGAAGCTACGTCGGTGACATCGAACTTCTCCGTAACGTTCTGCTGTGTTTCGCGGCCATCGCCGTCGTGGTCGCCGGGATGGTCATCGCCAACACCTTCGCGGTCCTGCTGGCGGCCCGGGCGCGCGAGTTCGCGCTGATGCGCTGTGTGGGTGTCAGCTCGGCGCAGGTTCGCCGCAGCGTGGGCGCGGAGTCCGTGATCGTCGGATTCGTCTCCGCGATCTTCGGTGTGCTGGCCGGATACGGTCTCGCCGCGGTAGTCGTCGTGGGGGCGCGGGCGGCGGAGGTGCCGATTCCCCTCACCACCGTCGCGGTGTCGCCCGGCGCGATCGGCCTGGGCTTGGTCGTGGGCACCGTGATGACGGTGGTGGCCGCGTACGGGCCCGTACGGGCTGCGACGCAAGTGTCCGCCGTGTCCGCGATGCATCCGCTCGAAGCGCAGCCGGAACCGGTCCGCGACTCCTGGGTCCGCAGGGTGTGCGGGTTCCTGGCCATCGCCGGTGGATCCGCGCTGCTCGCGACAGGAGTGGCGTCGGTCGACGTGCTGATCGCGTGCCCCGGTGGGTTGCTGCTGTTCGTCGGCGTCGTTCTCGCCTCGCGCCGCATCGTGCCCGCACTGGTAGGGGCCGTGGGGCAGGTACTTTCCCGTTTCGGTGGCCCGGTTGCCGAACTCGCCGCAGGCAATGCCTGCCGCAATCCGCGGCGTACCGCGTCGACCGCGACCGCGCTGTTCATCGGCGTGACACTGACCTCCACGATCGTGGTGGGCATCGGCACGCTCGAAGCCGGCGCACCGGAGGTGATCGACGAGAACCTTCCTGTCGACTTCACGGTGACGCCCGTGCCCAACGCCGCGGGCGGTGCGGTGGACCGGTTCGTCGCGCTCGACGGCCTTCGCTCGGGTACCACGGTCGCACGCACGACCGTCGACCTCGTCGACACCGAATTCTCCGTGCTGGGAGTGGATCCGGCGACGATCGCCGCAGCAGTCCGAATCGACATCCGGTTCCCGGAGCCCGGAACGATCACGCTCCGGCGTTCGGCCGCGGAGACCCTCGGAGTGGGTGACGGTGAGGTGATCACGGTGCGCGGTGACGTCGGGGCGCGTGAACTGACCGTTGCTGTGACCGATGCCGGTGTGCCCGAACTGCTCACGCTCGCCGACCTGGAGACCGTCGGCACCACGTCCGCCGACACCGTATGGCTGCGTTCGGACGACGGTCTGACCGACGAGGAACTCGTCGCCCTGTCGGAGGAGGTCGAGCGGGTGGCGACCGAGATCGCCCCCGGCAGCGAGGTCGCGGGTGCCGTGGTGAATCGGCAGATGCTCGGGAAAGTGTTCGACACGATGTTGCTGATCGTCGGTGGTCTGCTGTCGATCGCGGTCCTGATCGCGATCATCGGTGTCGGAAACACGATGGCGTTGTCCGTGCTCGAACGACGCCGTGAGACCGGGATGTTGCGCGCGCTCGGCCTGTCCCGAGCCGGGGTGCGGAGTCTGCTGATCCGGGAAGGCCTGATCATCGCGGGTGTCGCGTCGATACTGGGGGTCGCGCTGGGTCTGCTGCTCGGTGCGGCCGGCACCGCGTCCGTGCTCGGTGCGGCTCATGTCACGCCGGCTGCCGTGCCGTGGGGGCAACTGCTCGCCATCGTGGCGGCCGGTGGCATCGCGGGCGTGGTCGCATCTCTGATCCCCGCCCACCGCGCCGGACGGGTGTCCCCGGTGGCGGCGCTGACCGGATAGCGCACTCCGGGGAGGCCACCCGTCCGGTCGCTAGGCTCGGGACCATGCGCCAGGAACGCAGGGTTCCGAGCCGAGCGGTGCGGGCATCGCGCGGTGTGCCGTCCGTGCGCATCGCCACGGCGGCGGCACTGCGCTGGGCGAAATTGTGGGGCGGCACGGTGACGTTCGACGACGAGTACGGCATCTACGTCTGCACCGGTATGCGCGGCGGGTTCGCGCGTTCGGGAACGACGGTCGGCGGGGTGTTCCTCACTCGTGGCCGGCCGTCCCGCCGGTTGGTGAGGCACGAGGCGGTACACGCAGACCAATGGGCGCGCTACGGTCTCGGGTTCGCCCTGCGGTACTGGTGGGAGGAAGTCCGTAGCCCCGGTTCCCGCAACAGATTCGAGATCGCCGCCGGCCTTGCGGACGGTGGCTACCGGACACCCGGCGACGAACCGCACCGCGACTAGCGGGCGCTCATCCCTCGAGGCGCACGGTGACCTTCTCGCTCGCGACCCGGCGTTCCTCGGCGGCCGGGTCGGGATGCGAGACCTGCACCAGCGACGCGCCTGCGGCGAGGACCGCGAGCAGGGTGGCGATCAGGTCGTCGGGCGTCTCCCACGACCGCGACGAGAGCACCCTGTCCCCACCGCCGATCCCTGAGCCCGCCGCGGCGGTGCGGGCCGCCGCGAGAACGTCCGCGGCGGAACGGCCGTCGAGCGCGACTCCGCCGTCGCCTGCAGAGCGGTACTGGTCCCCGTGCACGCGGACGTTCGTCGCGTAGTCGGTGACACCGGGCGGCAGATCCTTCACCGGGGCGCCGAACGCGTCGAGCGACAACGCCGCGACCTCCGCGACGTGGTCGACGTCGGCGAGACGATCGGGAGTCACGAGCGCGACCTCCGCATCGTCGGCGGGTTCGAGGACGACCTCGGCGCCCGCCCACCACGTGCCGAGAAGCACCGCTGCGGTCTGCCAGTGCGCGGGCAACAGCACCGCCACCCGCGCGCCCGGCATTACTCCGAACTCGTCACACAGGAGGTTCGCGGTCTTCGCGGCCCAGTTCGCGAGCGTGATCGCCGACAGTTCGATCCGGCCGCCCGTCGCGTCGTCGTACCAGGTGATCCGGGGTCCGGCCGGGTCGGCCGAGAGGATCGGGTCGAGCAGAGCGTCGGTCAGGGTGGTCACTTCTACCTCGTTCTTCGTCCGGTCGGGATGTTTGCCGTGCAGAGGGGTTCGGCGCGGTCAGTTGACGCACCGTGGTCCGTCCGATCCGGCGTCGATCGGAGGGGCCGCAGGAGCCGGTGTGGCCGTACCGTCCACGGGAGTCGGACCCGACGACTTCGATGTGGTCGTCGATCCGGAGCCTGTGAGCGACGACGTGCCTGGGCCGGAGTAGTCGTCGGCGAGCACCACACGCACCGTGCCCGGGTCGAGCGTCGGGTCGGTATCGGTCTCGAGCCCGCCGAGCGCAGCGGCGACGGCAAGGGTCTCGTCCGCATCGGCGTCGGCGCCGTACACGACCGACGAACTCACCGACGTGCCGGTGTAGTTGCCGACCTCACCCTCGAGGTAGCCCTCGGACGACAGTTCCGCCGAGACCACAGAGGCAAGACCGGCCACGTCGCCCGCGTTCGTGACCTCGACGGTCACCGTCGACGGGTCGATCTCCGGTGCGGGCTTCGCCGATGTGGTGGCGTCGTCTTCGGAGCGGCGGTCGTCGGGCGCGGCTCCGATGAGACCGGCCACGAAGTCGCGCACCGCGTCCGGGTCGACCTGCACGACGGATTCGCCGTAGTCGGTCATCGCGTTGATGTCCTCGACCGGGATCGTCGAGAACGTCACGTCGCCTCCGGCGAGACCCTGCATCTGGGTTGCGAGATCCATGATGTCCCAATCGGAGTCGAGCACGACCGACCGCTGCACCGCGGCCGTCAGCTGGTTCAGCTTCGCCGGGTTGCTCAGGGTCTTCGCGCTGAGGACTTTCTGGGCGAGGGAGGCCATGAACACCTGCTGGCGAACGATCCGATCGAGGTCGCCGCGCGGCAGATCGTGTCGTTGCCGCACGAAGCTCAGCGCATCGGGACCATCGAGGGTCTGGGTACCGGCGTCGAACCGTGCGCCGGAGAGGGGTTCGTCGACGGCCTCGTTGAGGCACACCTCGACGCCGCCGACCGCGTCGGTCAGCAGCACGAAACCCAGCAGGCCGACCTCCGCGTAGTGATCGACGGTCACACCCGTCAGATCGGCCACGGACTCGATGAGTGCTTCGCGTCCCGCTTTCGTCGACTCGGACTCCGCCTTCGCATCGTCGGTGCCCGATTCGACCAGTTCGAGCCGGGTCGTTTCCTTGGTGGCGCCGTACGCGGCATTGATCTTGGACATTCCGATGTCGGGCACCTCCACGTACGTGTCGCGCGGGATCGACAACGCGGTCGCGGATCGTCCGTCGTTCGGGATGCGGATCAAGATGATGGTGTCGGTGTTGTTGGCGACCTCTTCACCGGCGCGCAGCGCGTCGAGTTCGCGTTGGGAGAGCGGATTGCCGTGGGCGTCGGTACGGCTGTCCGTGCCGACCAGGAGGAGGTCGACGGCACCGTCGTCGCCGCCACCGAGGCCCAGGCCACCGATGGAGGCGAGGGAAGAGCGCAGCGAGTCGATCCGTTGCCAGGCGATGCCGGTGACGACGAGAGCCAGGGCCGCGGCGACCGCAACGAGCGGCTGCAACGGCGGGCGGGTGAAGACGCGAGGGGCGGCAACTGCCGTGACCGCGCCGCGGTCCGCGCTTCTGCGGGCTCGCCGGCCGGTGCCCGTCGGCGAGTCGGACCCGGCTGCGGACCGAGGATTCTCCGCGCGGGTGCGGCGACCGGCCGTGGGACGTCGCCCGCCGGTACGGCGCCGGGGCGGCTCTGGCGGCACCTGGTTCTCCTGTCGATGGATCGCTGTCGGGTGGCTGCTGTCGGTGTCCGGACTCTCTTCGAAGGCTACTGGGGAGGGCGCTCCCCGGGCAGCCACCACTCCGTCGTGCCAGACTTCACAGCGTGCCCTCCCTTCTCGTCACCGGATCCCACGGACAGTTGGGCAGCGCGATCGTCGCCCGTGCCGCTGTGGCCGGAGTACCCATTCGAGGCGTCGGATCCACCGAGTTCGACATCACCGACCCCGTTGCCGCCGCGGCGGTGATCGAACCGGGGGCAGTGGTGATCAACTGCGCCGCCTACACCGCGGTCGATGCTGCGGAAACCGACGAGGACCGCGCCGCGCTCGTCAACGGAACCGGCCCCGGTGTGCTCGCTGCCGCCTGCGCGGACAAGGGCGCGCACCTGATCCACGTCTCCACCGACTACGTGTTCGCCGGTGACGCCACCGAGCCGTACGGTGTGGACGCCGCAACCGGGCCGCGCACCGCCTACGGGCGCACCAAGCTCGCCGGCGAACATGCGGTGCTGAGCGCCCTGCCTTCGGCGCACGTGGTGCGCACCGCCTGGGTGTACACGGGTGAGGGCACGGACTTCGTCGCCACCATGCGCCGCCTCGAGCGCGAGCGCGACACGCTTCGCGTCGTCGACGACCAGCGCGGATCCCCGACCTATGCCCGCGACCTCGCCGACGCGCTGCTCGAACTCGCCGGGCGCACCGATCTTCCGGGCGGGGTGCTGCACGCCACCAACGGCGGTGACGCCACCTGGTGCGATCTCGCACGGGCTGTGTTCGAGGAGGTCGGTGCCGATCCGGCGCGGGTGCAGCCGTGTGGCAGCGAGGAGTTCGTACGCCCGGCCCCGCGTCCGGCGTATTCGGTACTCGCCGGCGACGCGTGGGCGTCGTCCGGTCTGACCCCCCTGCGGCCGTGGCGCGAGGCCCTGCACGCTGCCGTCGAAGCGCTGGACACGCGCGGATGACGCGCGACTGCGCAACCTGTGTTTCGCCCCACACCGAGCGGGTCGCTATGGTTGCCCGCGTGGATTCGACGCTGGCCGTGGTGACGGTGACGTACTCGCCCGGCGAGCACCTCGAGAACTTCCTGACTTCGCTCTCCGAAGCGACCGAACGCCCGACGCGGGTGATCATGGCCGACAACGGGTCGACCGACGGTACGCCGGAGGCGGCGGCGGTCGCGCATCCGAACGTCGAGCTGCTGCGCACCGGGGGCAACATCGGTTACGGCGGCGCGGTCAACCGGGCTGTCGCGGAGATCGATTCGTCGGTCGAGTTCGTGGTGGTCGCCAACCCCGACGTGAGATGGCAGCCGGGTTCGCTCGACGCGTTGATCGAGGCGGCGGGCCGGTGGCCGCGTGCGGGCTCGCTCGGGCCGCTGATCCACGAACCCGACGGCAGCATCTACCCGTCCGCCCGTACCGTCCCGACGCTCGTGTCGGGCGCCGGGCACGCGCTTCTCGGCACCGTGTGGCCCGCAAACCCGTGGACGCAGCGGTACCGGCAGGAGAACGAGGAGATCAGCGAGCGGGCTGTGGGCTGGCTGTCCGGATCATGCCTGCTTCTGCGGCGCTCCGCGTTCGATGCGGTGGGCGGATTCGACTCGCGCTATTTCATGTACATGGAAGACGTCGATCTCGGAGACCGGCTGGGCCGCTCCGGGTGGCTCAACGTTTTCGTGCCCTCGGCGCAGGTGACCCACGCGAAGGGTCACGCAGCCGGGAGGCATCCCGAACTGATGCTCCCCGCGCATCACGAGAGTGCCTACCGGTTCCAGGCCGACCGACATCCGCACCGGTGGCAGGCACCGTTGCGGTGGGCTCTTCGAGGTGGGCTGTTCGTGCGCTCGAAGCTCGCGGTCGCGGCCGCGGTTCGTGAGCGCACCAAGGAGAGCGCCGAACCCGGCGCGGCGTCCGGCAACGACACGAAACAGGGGAAACGATGACCAGTGCTGCAGCACCGCAGACCGATGCGGTGATTCTGGTGGGCGGCAAGGGAACACGCCTGCGTCCGTTGACGTTGTCCGCGCCGAAGCCCATGTTGCCGACCGCCGGGGTGCCGTTTCTGGTCCATCTCCTGGCGCGGATCCGCGAGGCCGGGATCAAGCACGTGGTGCTGGGTACCTCGTTCAAGGCCGAGGTGTTCGAGGAGCACTTCGCCGACGGTTCGGACTTCGGGCTCGAGATCGAGTACGTGACCGAATCGGAGCCCTTGGGCACGGGCGGCGGTATCCGCAACGTGCTGCCCAAGTTGCGCGGTGAGAACGTCATGGTGTTCAACGGCGATGTCCTCGGGGGAACCGATCTCGGAGCCGTGCTGGACACGCACGTGAGCAACGAGGCCGACGTGACGATGCACCTGGTGCGGGTCGGCGATCCGCGCGCCTTCGGGTGTGTGCCGACCGACGCCGACGGGCGGGTGACGGCGTTCCTCGAGAAGACCCAGGATCCGCCGACGGATCAGATCAACGCGGGTTGCTACGTGTTCCGGCGCGAGATCATCGAGCAGATCCCGGCCGGGCGGCCGGTGTCGGTCGAGCGGGAGGTCTTTCCGGCCCTGCTGACCGAGGGCAAGCGCGTCTTCGGGCACGTCGACGCCGCGTACTGGCGCGACATGGGGACGCCGGAGGACTTCGTGCGCGGATCAGCCGACCTGGTGCGCGGAATCGCACCCTCGCCGGCGCTGGAAGGCACCCGCGGCGAGTCGCTGGTGCATCCGAGCGCGTCTGTCGGTCCGGGGGCGCTGCTCATCGGCGGCACGGTCGTGGGCCGGGGAGCGGAGATCGGTGCGGGTGCCCGACTGGACGGCGCGGTCGTCTTCGACGGCGCCCGGATCGAGGCCGGTGCGGTGATCGAACGGACCATCATCGGCTTCGGCGTGCGCGTCGGCCCGCGGGCGTTGATCCGCGACGGTGTGATCGGTGACGGGGCGGACATCGGCGCCCGGTGCGAATTGCTGCGTGGTGCGCGAGTGTGGCCGGGGGTGAAGCTCCCCGACGGGGGCATCCGGTTCAGCACGGACGTGTGAGAGGGTTCAAAGTGGCATTCGAACGCTATGTGGCACTGGGTGATTCGTTCACCGAAGGTGTCGGTGATCCGGATCCGTCGCGCCCCAACGGCGTGCGCGGATGGGCCGATCTCGTGGCCGGGCAGCTTGCGCTCGGGAGTGCGGACTTCGGCTACGCGAATCTCGCGATCCGGGGACGACTGCTGCGCCCGATCATCGACGAGCAGGTCGACACGGCCGTGGCGATGCGACCCGATCTGGTCACCATCTATGCCGGTGGCAACAACCTGATGCGGCCCAAGGTGCACTTCGACGAACTCGCCGCCGATTACGACGAGGCGATCGGCAGGCTCGCCGCCACCGGCGCCCGAATCCTGATGTGGACGGCGTACGACGGCAGTTGGGCACCGGTCTTCGGGGCGCTGCGTGGCCGCTGGGCCGTGTACAACGAACTGATCCGCGAGATCGCCGACCGGCACGGCGCGACCATCGTCGACTTCTGGCGGTTCTCGGAATACCGCGATCTGCGGATGTGGGACGCCGACCGGTTGCATCTGTCACCGGCCGGTCACCACAACATGGCGCTCCGGGTCCTCGACGTGCTCGACGTCCCGCACACACTCCCGCTCGTGCGACTCGACGAACCCGTGCCGCTCACGCGCGCCGAGCAGCGCGCCGACGACCGGCGCTGGATGCGTGAATTCCTCATCCCGTGGGTGGGACGTCGCGTGCGCGGACTTTCGTCCGGCGACGGCATCACGCCCAAGTACCCGGCGCTCACCCGGATCGGGGCATAGCCCGGGGGCTGCGCAGATTTCGGCGCCGCGCCGCCGCGAGCCGGACCAGGTGGTCGATCGTCTCGTGCTCGGCACCGGGCGGGAGTGCGTCGACTGGCCACCAGCGTAGGTCGGTCGACTCGTCGCTGCGTACCGGTTCCGCCCCGGCGGGCGCCGTCACCAGGAACCGCAGGTCGAGGTGACGGGTCGGAACACCCAGCGAGCACGTGATCGGATGCGTATGTGCCGAGAGCAGTTCGGCGTCGATCCGCAGATCCGGGATGCCCGACTCCTCGCTGGCTTCGCGCAGCGCCGCGTCGACCACCGTCTCGTCGGACTCCTCGCAGTGCCCGCCGAGCTGGATCCAGCGGCCGACTCGGGGATGCAACGTGAGCAGCACGTTCCGGTGGTCGGTGTCGACGACGAGCGACGACGCGGTGATGTGTCCCGGGACGTGTGCGCGTAGACACCCGTCCGGTGCGGAGTCGAGGAACGCGAGCATGGTGTGCCGCAACGAGTCCGCGTCGGCGGAGTCGGGATTCCACGCGGTGAGCACCTCGACCGCGGACCGGTGCAGGGAACGGGCCGACATTGCTACAGCTCCACGAGTGCGTGGCCGGGATCGGCGGGATCGCGCGGGGTCGGCTCGTCGAGGGGATATCCCACCGCGACCGCGCCGAGCGGTGACCAGTCGGCCGGCAGGCCCAGTTCGTCGCGCACCACCTGGGGCGCGAAGATCGTCGACCCGATCCAGCAACTGCCGAGCCCACGTGTGGCGAGTGCGACGAGCAGCCCCTGAACGGCGGCGCCTGCCGCGACCGTGAACATCGTTGCCTCGGCAGCGGTTCGGCCGGCGTCGGGATATTGATGTGCGCCGTCCGGCACCCAGAACGGGACGACGATCTCGGGCGCGTCGTAGAGGATCGCGCCGCGCGAGAGCCGTCGCTCGATCGCCACCGGATCGAGTCCGTCGCGTTCGAGGTCGGTGGCCCACTGTTCGCGCATGGCGTCGAGCAACCGTCGCCGGACCTGCTCGGTGCGGACCCACACGAAGCGCACCGGCCGGGTGTGATGCGGCGCCGGCGCGGTGAGCGCATCTGCGACCGCTTCCCGAAGATCCTCGGGGTCGACGGGCTCGGAGGCGAATTCACGAATCGACCGCCGCAGCAGCAATGCCTCGCGACGTCCACGGTCGAGAGCCTCGGCGGTGCCGAGCCAGAAGAGGTCTTCGTCGCCGCTGCGGATGAGCGCGCGGGCGTCGGATCCGTCGTCGGGGAGATCGAGCCCGCGTACGACTGCGACGGGCACGCCGCCGAGCTTTCCTTTCACGAGATCACCTGCGGCCGCGATCTCGTCGGCGAGCGCGACCGCCGTGACGAGCAGTTCGTTGCCCTGGCTGTCGTGCGAGCCGGCGTATTCGTGCAGCACCGGCAGTCCGGCGGAACCGATGGCGGCGTCGGTCTGGCCGTTCCGCCAGGCGCGGCCCATGGTGTCGGTGACCACGACCGCGACGGTCACGCCGAGCAGCGCCGACAACCGGTCGCGGAGCGCTGCAGCGCTCGCGTCGGGATTCTCGGGTAGGAGCGCGAGTTCGGCGTTGTCGACGTTGGAACCGTCGATCCCCGACGCCGCCTGCACGATGCCGAGCCGATTCTCGGTGATGAGAGTGCGGCCCTTGCGGGCGAGCACGCGCACCGCTTCCTGGTCGACGAGGCGGCGTCGTAGTGCGTCGCGTGCGTCGGGATCCGTGGGTGCCGGGACGATCCGTCCTTCGACCTTGGAGATCACCTTGCTCGTGACGACGACGACGTCACCGTCGGTGAGCCACGGCGCCGCGGCGGCGAGTGCGCCGGCGAGATCGTCGCCGGGGCGGAACTCCGGAAGCCCGGCCACCGGCAGGATTTCGACGGGGCCGCCGGGAGCGTGGTCACGCACGGGCGTGTGGGGCGCGGCGTCGGGGGACATCACAGGGTCACTCCAGCGAGTTCCAGGGCGGCGCGCGCCATGTCGGCGGTCGCATCGGGGTCGGTCATGAGGAGGGGAACGGATCGGACTTCGACGCCGGGCACGTCGGCGCTGTCGGTGCTGTGCACCAGCCAGCCGTCGAGGATGCCCGTTCCGCTGCGACTGCCGTAGTAGCGGCCGACCGCTTCGGCGGTGGTGTCGACGCCGATCACGTCGAGGCACGCGTCGGCCATGCCGCGCAGCGGTTTGCCGCCGACGACGGGGGAGAGGCCGACGACCTTCGCCTCGGTCGTGCGCAGCGCGCCGCGCACACCGGGAACGGCCAGGATCGCGCCGACACTCACGACCGGATTCGACGGTGCCAGCACGACCGCGTCTGCGTTCTCGATCGCTTCGAGTACTCCGGGTGCGGGTTTCGCCTCGTCGGCGCCGATGTGCGCGAAGCTGTGCGTGGGCACCTGCGCGCGGTGGCGCACCCACCACTCTTCGAAGTGGATCGCACGCTGCATTCCGTCGGCGGGATCGGTGATCACCACGTGTGTTTCGCTGCGGTCGTCGGTCACCGGAAGAAGAGTCACCCCGGGCTTCCATCGCGTGCACAGGGCCTCCGTCACCGCAGAGAGCGGGTATCCCGTGCGCAGCATCTGGGTGCGGATCAGGTGGGTCGCGATGTCGCGGTCGCCGAGGCCGAACCAGTCGGGAACCGCGCCGTAGGCGGCGAGTTCCTCCTTGGCGTTCCACGTTTCGTCCACCCGTCCCCAGCCGCGCTCGGTGTCGATTCCGCCGCCGAGGGTGTACATGCAGGTGTCGAGGTCGGGGCAGATCCGCAGCCCGTGCATCCAGACGTCGTCACCCACGTTGACGATCGCGGTGATCCGGTGGGGCGCGTCCGGATTCGTGTCGGAGCCGGGGGAAATGCCGAGAAGTTGGCGCAGACCTGTGAGAAAACGGGCCCCACCGACACCTCCGACCAATACAGTCACATTCACGGGACAAGCCTAGGGGGTGCGGCTCGTACCCGGTTCAGTGACGTCCTAAACCGGAAGTGGCAAAGTCGTCGATGGTAAGCGACAAATGGTGCACAGCTTGACCGCGACACGCCCGACGTGTCTAATCACATACGTGTCATTCCGAGTTTTCGGATCGAGATCGACTGCGGGAACCCGCATTCGAACGAAGGTTCGACGGGTGACCGCGGGGGAGATCCCCGGTCCAAAGATCGGCGCTGCAGTTGAGGAGGCGACCTATGGCCGACGAGCGCGAGGGATTCGAGATCGTTCGGATCGGAACTGCAGTCGAGGGTGTCTGTGACGAGCCGGACAGTGGGGCACCGATCCTGAATCTCGTTTCGGGATTCGGCGACCTCATGGAGGGCGACGAGCAGTGGCAGGAGCGTGCGCTCTGCGCGCAGACCGACCCGGAGGCATTCTTCCCCGAGAAGGGTGGTTCCACGCGGGAGGCCAAGCGCATCTGCCTGGGGTGTGAAGTTCGGGGCGAATGCCTCGAATACGCCCTCGCCAACGACGAGCGGTTCGGAATCTGGGGCGGACTGTCGGAAAGGGAACGGCGGCGTCTCAAGCGCGGCATCATCTGACGGGGGCAGGGTCCGGTACGGGGAGTTCGGGCCCGAGTCCGGTAACACCCGCAACGCCGCGCGATTCGAGGCCGGGTTGCTCGACGGGGGTCGAGC
>JAEZDV010000143.1 GCA_023417985.1 Actinomycetes bacterium
GCTCGATCAGCATCCCCGAAACCCCCTACGGTGTCGGCGAAGGCTACCCGGACTTCAAGTCCGGCTACTGGGACCCGATCTTCAAGGCCTGCGTCGACCACAACATCGTGCTCAGCCTGCACATCGGTGGCGGATTCAGCCTGGTCAAGCGACCCGAAGGCTTCGACATCGACGACATGATGGTGCTGACGCCGCTCATCTCCACGATCGCGGCGAACGACGTCATGCTCAGCGGTGTCTTCCAGAAGTTCCCGGACCTCAAGTTCGCGATGAGCGAGGGTGGTGTGGGTTGGGTGGCTCCGTGGCTCGACCGGCTCGAGCGGCACATCGTCAACCAGTCCTGGACCGGAGTGAGCTTCCTGCCCAAGGGCATGACGCCGACGGACGTGTGGCGCAAGAACTTCCTGGCGTGCTACATCACCGAGCCGAGCGGTCTGAACAACCGCAACCATCTGGGTATCGACACCATCGCGTGGGAATGCGACTACCCGCATTCGGATTCGACCTGGCCGAACTCCCCCGAGATGCTCATGGAGGAACTGGTCGCCTCCGAGTGCACCGACGAGGAGATCGACAAGATCACGTTCGGCAACGCCGCGCGGTTCTTCGATTGGGACCCGTTCGCCCACATTCCCCGTGAGCAGGCGACTGTCGGTGCTCTTCGTGCCCGCGCCACCGATGTCGATATCAGCGAGACCTCCAAGACCGAATACCGCCGGCGTTACGAACTCGCGAACTCGTAGACGCCCGCACCCGGTCAGGAATACGGCGGCCGCATCCTTTCTCGGCATCCGTTGCAGCGCCGGTCATTCCACCGAACGGCCGGCGCTGCACCTCTTATTGGGGCTCTTTGCGCCACAACAGCGCGTGCACGCACTCCACCGCCTCGGCCGGGGATCCGACATCGAGCACCCCGCCGGCCGGCATCTTCCAGCCACCCACCGCGAACACGGGCACGCCCGTCCGGACCGCCAGGGCGATCTCGCTCATCGTCCCCCAGCTACCACCCACTGCGACGAGGGCGTCACAGCTTCGGACGAGCAGAGCATTGCGCATCTCGCCGAGTCCGGTGGGGATCGCCACCGTCAGATACGGATTACCGTCTGCACGATCGTCACCCGGGAGCAGTCCGACGGTGGTGCCACCCGCCTCGACCGCACCTCTCGACGCTGCGGCCATGACACCGCCCAGCCCTCCGGTCACCACGATCGCGCGGCGACCCGCGAGCAGGCCGCCCAGCGTGCGGGCATCTCGTCGCTGCTCGGGCGTGGCGTCACCCGGTCCGACCACCCCGACGTATCGCTGCGCGTGCATGGTCGGCATTCTGCACCACCACACGCGCCGCGGTGAGGGATCCGCGGCAGTGGGACAATGGCGCGATGGTCCGACGCCGTCAGAATCGTGTGTATTCCGCCGACACCGCGTGCCCGTGCGGGCGCGGCATTCCCCTGAGCGAATGCTGTGGGGTGTTCCTGGCCGGACGTAGCGCGCCCACCGCGGAACAGTTGATGCGGTCGCGGTACACCGCATTCGCCGTGGGCGACGCCGCTTACCTCCTTCGCACCTGGCATCCGTCCACCCGGCCCGCGACCCTCGACCTGGATCCGGGCACACAGTGGACGGGTCTGGAAATCCTGCACACCACCGGCGGTGGATTCCTCCACACGGAGGGCACCGTCGAGTTCCGTGCCCACTCGTCGTATCGCGGCGTGCCCGAGACGATGCACGAGCACAGCCGGTTCGTGCGCGAGGAGGGCGAATGGTTCTACCTCGATGCGGCGGGCGAGCGCTAGCCGATCAACGAAGAAGGGTTGCGCGGAGCGTCGACGCGAGCCACGAGCGGTAATGCTCGACGTCCCACCCACAGTCGCGGCGCAACAGCGAGTGCACCTGCGGGGAGATAAGGGTGAACAGGACGTCGGCGGCGTGCTCGGCGGTCACGTCGGGGCGGAGCCAGCCACCCTCGTACAGCCCCTCCGCGATGGTGCGTGCGTTGTCGGCGGTCGCACGGGCGTCCTCTTCCGCGAACCTGCGCATGTCCGGGTCGGCACCGGACGACTCGACGGAGGTCATGAGCAATCCGCCTGCGCGTTCGAGCATCGCGGCGCCGTAGTCGACGACCTGCTCGATGATCAGGTCGGCTTCGGTCGCGGGACGGTCACCGGGTCGCCGCACGAGCGGTCGCGCCGGAGCGGGCGGTGCATCACCGGGGCCTGCGACCGCCTCGTCGAGCGCTTCCCGGAAGAGGTCCGCTTTCCCGCCGGGATAGGCGGTGAAGACCGTGCGCACCGCGACACCCGCCTCCTCGGCGATGTGCCGCACGGTGGTGCTGACGTATCCGTCGCGAACGAACAGGCGCGACGCTGCCCCGCGGATCGCGGCCCTGGTCCGCCGCGCCGCTTCTTCTCTGAGCGGCGAGCTGTAACTTCTTCGGACAGGCTCGGACATCACGCCCACCCTAGCAGCAGCAGGCTCCGGCGCCGAGGTGCCGAAAGGGGTGGCTGCGTGGGTGACACGCTGCACCACAGGTGAACACACGGCATGCTGGTGTGGTGCATACCTTCGAGGTCTGGGCCCCACTCCCATCATCAGTGCAGCTGTACGCCGACGACACCCTTCACCCCATGGTGCGCGACAGGCGAGGGTGGTGGCGCGTGGATGTCGACGTTCCACCCGGTACCCGATACGGCTTCGTCCTCGACAACGACGCCGGCACGGTGCTCCCCGACCCGCGCTCGCCCCGGCAGCCCGACGGAGTTCACGGCCTCTCACAGCTCTACACCGTCGACGCCGACGAGTGGACCGATCAGCTGTGGACGGGCAGGCAACTGCCGGGCAGCGTCGTCTACGAACTCCACATCGGAACGTTCACCGAGGAAGGTACCCTCGACGCCGCGATCGGCCGACTCGACGAACTCGCCGATCTCGGTGTGGGGTTCGTCGAACTGATGCCGCTCAACGCCTTCAACGGCGATCACGGCTGGGGATACGACGGGGTGCTCTGGTATGCGGTGCACGAACCCTACGGTGGCCCGGCCGCATTGCAGCGTTTCGTCGATGCCGCACACGCACGGGGAATCGCCGTGGCGCTCGACGTGGTGTACAACCACCTCGGACCGTCGGGCAACTATCTCGGCAGGTTCGGGCCGTATATCGCTCCCGCCCCGGGCATCTGGGGTGACGCCGTCAATCTCGACGGTGAGGAATCCGGTGAGGTTCGCCGGTACATCCTGGAGAACGCACTCCGCTGGTTCCGGGAATTCCACATCGACGCGCTGCGACTCGACGCCGTCCATGCCCTCCTCGATCACACCGCGACCCATCTCCTCGAGGAGCTGGCGGTCGAAACATTCAGTCTTTCCACGCATCTCGGACGACCGCTGAGTCTCATCGCCGAGAGCGACCTCAACGACCCGCGCATGATCACCCCGCGTTCCGGTGGCGGCTACGGCCTTCAGGCGCAATGGGCCGACGACATCCACCACGCGATCCATGCTGCTGTCTCGGGTGAACGTCAGGGCTACTACGGAGATTTCGGATCGCTCGAGTGTCTGGCCCAGACGTTGGGTCACGGGTTCTTCCACGCCGGAACATATTCGACGTTCCGAGGACGCATCCACGGCCGCCCCCTCGACATCCGCCGCACGCCCGCGAGTTCCCTGATCGCGTACACGTGCACGCACGACCAGATCGGCAACCGGGCTCTCGGCGACCGTCCGGGCGCCTATCTCGACGGCGGGCAACTCGCCGTGCGGGCAGCGCTCGTGCTCACGTCTCCGTATACGCCGATGCTCTTCATGGGTGAAGAATGGGGTGCCGGTACGCCTTTCCGCTACTTCACCTCGCACCCCGAACCCGAACTCGCCGCGGCCGTCGTGGCCGGCAGGCGGCGGGAGTTCGGTGAGCACGGATGGAACACCGAGGATGTACCCGACCCGCAGGACCCGGCGACCTTCGAGGGCTCGAAACTCGACTGGACGGAGCGCTCCGCACCCGAACATGCTCGGTTGCTCGAGTGCTATCGCAACCTGATCGCACTGCGACGTTCCCGGGCGGAAGTCAGCGATCCGTGGCTCGAGCATCTGCACGTCGCCTACGACGAGGACGAACGCTGGATCGCGGTGTATCGCGGCCCGTTACGGGTGGTGTGCAATCTCGGTCCCGATCCGGTGACGGTACCGGTCGGAGGCCGCCCGATCCTGTGGTGGGACGAACCGACGGTCAACCGCACCGAGTCGGCGGTACTGGTGCCCGGGCATTCGTTCGTCGTTCTGGAAGCTGCGTCCGCCGCGGGATGATCATCGCCGCTGCGGCGAACCCGTCCGGGCGGCACCTGGGCGCAGTGCCCGGT
>JAEZDV010000239.1 GCA_023417985.1 Actinomycetes bacterium
GGTCATAGCCTTCTTGGCCATCTGACCTGCATGGCGTTTCGGCTTTACACACCAGCGGTCGGGGGTTCGAAACCCTCCGCGCCCACCATGTAATCGGCGGTGAAAGTCCTGGTCAGGGCTTTCCTGCTCGCCTGTTGATGCGTTCTTTGCCCACATTCTGCCCACTCTGGCTTTCGCTCGGGCTTCCGAAAGGGCATTGGCCACCGCATCAAGATCTTCATCGAAGAGGTCGGCGTAGGTGTCGAGAGTCATCGCAGCGCTCGCGTGCCCAAGCATCCGTCGACGCGCCTTCAGATTGACTCCCGCGGAGACCCCCAGGCTCGCCGGAGTATGCCGGAGGTCGTGCGGCGTCACGCGGGGTATCTCGGCGGCAACGGCACGGCTCGCCGCTTGTGGCCCTTCGGGTCCCGACGATGATCTCGTCACCGCGACGATGAAGGAGTCGTGGAAGGGGAGGGACATCGCCCTGTCTGCTCAAGCATCCGGAGCATCACGTCCACGGCGATGTCCGAGTCGAGACTCTGGAATCGCGCCCCGCAGTCGGACCCGAAGAGCTGATCGATTCGCGAATGTTTGTGCTCGAGAGCGGAGACGAGTGTCTCGGCAAGATCCCTGATGGAATCGCCGGAAGCAGCGGGATTCTGTGCCAACAGAACGGACATAGGCCCGTCGAGGTTTCTGGCGACAGCTCCTGAAGCACTTCTCCGGCTCTGTGCATCGAACAGGACGTTGACGGTCAGCTTCACGGCCGTACAGTCGAATCCGTCGATGCTGCAGGGATCGCCGGTTGGCATCGACACGCCCGCCTCGACATAAGCCATGTTGATGTGAAGTGTGCGGTAATCGATCTCCACCACTGGGCGCGGTTCCCCCTCCACTACGACCTCGAGTTCGAGCCGGTCGTCGGCTCACATGTTCTGAATCGATGTGCCCTGGAAGTACAGTCGGCCCCACGCTCGAACGAGCCGTTGAAGATTCGGCGAATGATCGGCGCGCGCAGCCTCCGGCCGAGGTGAAAGATTCGTAGGTCGGTAAGGCTCTCATTGATCCGCAGGACGTCGCGCCGCATCGCATCGGTCGCGATGGTGTCGAGGTAGTCGAGCAGCTTTTTGCCGCCGTTGTCGCGGAGCACGATCGTCTCGGAGCGTGCCTCGAGCGCTCGACCTTCCGAGACATCCATATGGGAACCGACCAGGGCCATCAACTCATCGGTCGCATACGCCACGGACTGCCTGCTCGAGGATTGAAGTGGGCCTTCCTCCGCTGTCGCGCCAAGCTTGCGCACTCGGGTTGGTGTCTGCTGAAGCTGTCCGCAGCGGCACCGAGCCTCGTCGCCGAACTGCAACACTGAACACCTGCCCGTCCGCTCTTATGTGACAGGGCTCAGGGAGCCGGCATGTATTGCTGGACTGTGATCGTCACATCGGTAAGGGTCGATCCGTCGGCGTTCTCGAGGAGCTGGAATGCGGGGGTGTGGCACTGGTCGAGGTCCATCCAGCCGGCGTTTCCGGTGACCTGCATCCCCGGCGTGCCGACGGCATCGACGTAGGTAGCGACGAGCTGGCTGTTGTCGTTGACGGCTCGCCAACGCACCAGGAACCGGCTCGAGTCGCAACCGTTCATCGTGGCGGGGAATGCTGCATAGTCCGGGCCAGGAGCTTTCGCCCATGGCGAGTCGGTGAAGTAGCGGGGCAGCACAGTCCATGACCTCGTCGAAGTCCACCGTGGCAGTGAAGTCGGAAACTCCGGTGACGGCGCGAGTCCCACAGAGTTCGGCCCAGGCCACTCCGATCGATTGTCTTCCGTCGATGCCTCTTCCGTCACCGGCGTCGAGGTGGTGGGTCCGGTCGCCGCGGGTAGCGGGGTAGTCGCTCGAGCGCCGTCGAGTGGGGCGGGCACCACCTGTGTCGTGCTGGCCTCGCCGCCCCCGGCTCGGGGAGTTGCCGCGGTCTCGGCGGCGCGGTCTTGACTGCGGAGCAGGAACAGGCTGAGCACCACGACGAGCACACCGGCCAACACCGCTACAGCGGTCCCCAGGATCCAGATCGTGCGGGTGCGTGGGTCCGGGCTTTGTTGAGGAGAATGCGGCTCGCGGGGGTCAGGGACCTCAGGATCCATACTGCTCTACTCCGATCGGTCAGATGGTATTGCCGACGTATCACCGAACTAGATCCAGAAAATCATAAGAGGCACGTCGAGGGCGATAACGGTGTCGCGTGGTTGTGCAGGGTCGCCGGCTTGTCGCCGAGAGCAGGGCGTCGCATGCAGGGCGAGGTTGTGGCGGTCGACGGTTGAGTTCCTGTGCCTTCGGAGGGCTCAGGTGAGGGGTCCCGCAGAAGCTGTCGCGCGACGCGGTGAGGTCATCGGGTGGCCGGTGCGATAGTCGACGAGGGACGGCACCCGTTCTCAGTGCCCAGTTTCACTGCAGGAGATATCGACGCGACGTCCTCCGCCTCTGTGCAACGCTCGGGGTCGTATGCAGGCCAGCCGGAATGTGAACCGACGAGACCCGAGTTCACAAGCGCCGTATGGGTTCACCCGCACTAGATGACCGTGATTGATGAGCGTGATCGATCGAGGGCAACGGAGCGCCGTTCGCGGTGCCTCGATGCGACTGCGCCAGTGATCTGATGACCTCGGACGCGACGACGGCGTGTCCGGCCATCGTCAGGTGGATGTGGTCCTGGCTCAGCCAATTCTGCCGGAATCTGGCCGGGTGATCCCACAGGTCGGTGAGGATCGCGTCGTGGCGTGCGGCCACCCGGCGTACGGCCTCCGCGAAAGCGATGAAGCGGGGACGCAGTGCGCGCAACCGGCCGGTGAAGGCATCGGCCAGGGTGAACATCGACAACTGCGCTCCGCTCGTGGCGATGGTGGTGCAGAGTTCCTCGAGGTCGCGCTCGACCGAGCGAGGGTCGGCGTCGAAGAGGAACAGATCGTTGCCGCCGCAGCTGATGTGTACCAGGTCCGGCTCGAAGTCGAGGGCGGAGAGCGCCTGTTCGGCGCGGACCTGGCCGATCGTGGCACCGATCTTGCCTGTGTTGAGATAGGCGAAATCCGGGTGCGTCGCCGACATCGTTGCCGCAAGCCGGTCGGCCCACGGCACCTCGTCGTATCCCGGCCACGGATCACCGGTGCCTGCCGCGGTCGAATCGCCGATCACGGCGAACCGCCGCCAGGGTGTGCCGGCCAGCAATTCGCGTGCTGTCGGGGGAGGCAGCAGCATCGGATCGGTTGCTTCTGTGTGTCCTTCGTCGTCGCGAAGATCTTCGTCGGTCATCGAGGAACCTCCTTGGTGAGGTGGGGTGGCCGTGAGGATGCAGGCCACGAGTGCGATCCCGGCACGTATGGGTCTGTCAGTGATGTCCGCGGCTAGGTGTGGCCGAGGCTCCGATCTAAAAGAGAACGGACGATCGTGCGTGTTCTTTTGAAAGTACGACCGATCGTTCGTCTTTGCAAGACCCCGATGCAAGAATGGGTGGGTGGCTGAGATAGAGCAGATTTCGGATCAGCGGTTGATCAAGGGCGCGCGCGCCCGCGCGACGATCGCGCGGCGTGCCGCCGATGTGGCATCGGTCGAGGGTCTGACGGGTTTGAGTCTCGGTCGGCTCGCCGGCGATCTGGGCCTGAGCAAGAGTGGGGTGGCCACGCTGTTCGGCACCAAGGAGAATCTGCAGCTCGCCGCGGTGCGTGCTGCTAGGGAGATATTCATCGAGCATGTCGTGAAGCCGGCGCTGGCCGAGCCGGAGGGCATGGACCGGCTGCGTGCGATCGTCGACAACTGGTTCGACTACATCAGCGAACCGGTCCTGCCGGGCGGTTGTTTTCGTGTCGCCACCACCGTGGAGTTCGACAGCCGGCCCGGTCCGATTCGTGACGCGATCGACGCCGACCGTCGGGATTGGTTCGCCCTGTTGGAGAAGGAGATCTCTCGCGCTCATGGTCAGGGTCGACTCGCCGGACGTGACGCGCACGCCTTGGCCTTCCAGCTGGATGCCGTCGTGGCTGCGGCCAACACGGGAGCCCGGATGGGCGACGCGGCTGCGGTGCCGACCGCGCGAAAAATCGTCGAAGGCATGCTGGGACAACGGTAGACGCCGGCTGCGTCGACGGCGCGGCGTGCGCGTCGCTGCAGGGGTGGGGCAAGCCGTGCCGTGTCCACACGGGCTTGTTATTACGGAAGCCTAACCTTAGTCTTGCCTATGCTGACGAGCGTCCCGCGCTCTCCGAACCGGAAGAGTCCTGTGCCAGCACCAGACCCCTCTCGAGTTTCCCTGCCTACGCCCCGCGACGGTGGGCTGCCCCCGTTCGTCGCTCCCGCTTTGCACGTCACCATGGGTGCCGAGGGACCCAGCGAAGATTCCCGCCTCGCACGTGTCGACATCTACCGTCTTCCCGACACGGACCTCTCCGCGGTCCGTGGCCTCGTCATCGGAAGCGGCGCCGACCAGATCTTCCTCGAGCGCAACAAGGATCTGCTCACCGAGTTCGTCACCTCCGGCGGCCGGATCGCCGTGATGGGGCACGCACTCACCGATTTCCTTCCGGGGCTCGGGGTCTGGCGCAAACTCGCCTACACCGGCCCCATGGACCTGGCGATCACACTCGGCGACCCGCATCCGGTGTGGGAGGGCGTCGAACCGGTCGACCTGAGCACCCGCAAGGGCGTCACGGGCTTCTACGGCCGTGGATACGTCGACAAGAGACCGGACGACGCCATCGTCACGACCCGCATCGGACGCCACGCTCTTCCGTTCGACTACGTCTACCCGCTGGGAGAAGGCCAGGTGCTCGCCGACGGCGGCAATGATCTCCTCGGCTGGAGAAACGATCCGAACTCTTCCCTGCTGGCTGTTCAGCTCGTCGATTGGTTGGTGCAGCGATGACGATCGTCGGACCCTTCACCCGTTCCGACCGCGTACCCAAGCACGCTCGCCATCGTCCACGGGGCACGTACTTTCACTCCCAGACGATGAAGGACCCGGCGGTCCTCGCCCACCAGCCGGACTTTCTCTACCTGCCGGACCGCTGCCCGGCGACCTGGACGGGTTCGACACTGTCATCGTCGGCGACCGCCTGCATCCCGACCTGGTGGCCGAGAACGCGGCGCAGTTCTACTCCGTCGCCCAGCGTGGTGGCACCGTGGTAGCGCTTGGCGAAAGCGGCGCCCACACCTGGCTTCCCGGTGTCACGTGGGAACCGCGAGCGACGAACTTCTGGTGGTGGCTCACCAAGGAGGATCCGATGATCCGGACCCGCAGCCACGACCACGAATCCTGGCAGTACCCGACCACGAAGGCCGTGATCTGGCACCACCACGGCATCTACAATACCGACGCCGACGTGGTTCCCTTGCTGGTGTCGGAAGAGCCTGACTCCGAGGGTGTTCCGCGTGACGCGGGTATGATGCTGTACGAGGGCACCGTCACCACCCCCGGCCGGATCATCGTGACCACGCTGGACCCGATGTACCACCACGGCAGCAACTTCATGCCGGGTGCGACCCGCTTCCTGTATGCGCTGCTGCGCTGGATCGACAACACCTGACGGAGCGCGTTCCGCACCGTGGTGGCCCGGCGCGTGACTGATGCGACGCGCCGGGCTCAGCTGTCCGTGTCTTCCTTCAGGGTGTGAGCCACAAGCGCATTGGCGTGCCCGTGTCCCATGTCGTGTTCGGATTTCAGCCAGTTCACCAACTCCATGTGCTTGCTCAGCCCCGACGTGCGGATGAGCGTTTTCCACTCGTCGATCGGCCGTCCGTACTTCTGTTCGATCGACGGAAAGTACGACTGTGGTCCCTGCACCTTGTCACCCATGATCGAAAAATAGCAGTGACCGCCGACACGGCGGCTGCCGTCGGCTCAGGCGCGTCGACGAAGGACCGCGTCCCGGACGAGCCGGGTCAGTACCGCCACGACGGCCAGCCCGGCAACCGCGCCGACAACCAGGAAGACCAGCCCCACTGCCCACAACCCGGTCTCGTCCTGGGACGCCGCATCGCGTGCCCAAACCGCGGCGAAGGCCACGGTCGCACAGGCGATCACAGCTGTGCTTCCGCGCGCCGTGCAACGCAGTGCAAGACATCCCGCAACGACGATGCCGGCGACCGTCACGGCGCAGCCGACGACTTGCACCGTCGAATACGGACCCGTGACCGTGCCGTCCGGCAGCGTCCGGTACCCCTCCTCCCAGCCGAGCCACCCGAACCAGGCGACGACCGTCGTCGCGGCAACGGTGAGCAGAACGAGAGCGGTGCGTGCGGGACTCGGCATGGAGGCACCCTACGGCTACGGCTGGGCCATGTTTCAAAAGTGGCTCCGCCGAAGGAGTCACCCCTGGCGGTGTGTCGTGACAATTGAATGAGCGAGGTCTCCGGTAAAGGGTTGATCGACCAAGACAAACTGAATACCGGAGATCTCGTGCCCAGCGGAGCGGAGTGGTGCCGGGGCGGGCGGATCTGACCGACACGCGTTGGGCGCGGTTGGAGACGTTGCTGCCACGGGGAAAGAAGGCGGGCCGCCGAAGTGGACGAAACGGCAGCTCATCGACGGGATCCGGTGGAACATCCGCACAGGATGCCCGTGGCGGGACATTCCGGACAGGTACGGGCCGTGGCAGACGGTGTACGGACGGGTGGGAGTGGACCGAGCGGTATCCGGCACAGCCGGAGATCCTGCGTTGCCTGAACTTCGCCGCCGACCGGCTGGATGTGAAGAAGCACCTCCGGTTCCGTACCCGGGTCGACTCGGCTCGGTTCGGCGACCACACCGACCGGTGGACGGTCACCACCGACTCCGGAGACGGCGCCGTCACCGTCGCCAAGTACTTCGTCACCGCGGTCGGCTGTCTGTCCACGTCGCAGACGATTTCTCGGTCCTGGCGAACGTCCGCGGCGCAACGTATCACACGGCGGACTGCCCGGTGAGGGCATTGACTTCACGGGCAAGCGGGTCGGGGTGATCGGCGCCGGTTCGTCCAGCGTCCAGGTGATCCTGCGCCGCCGAGCAGGCCGAGAAGCTGACCGTGGTCCACCGGACGCCCGCGTTCAGCCTCGACTGCGGCAACCGTCCCCTCACCGAGGATGAGAAGCGGGAGTTCAAGGAGAACATCGAGACCTTCGAGGCGACCTCGAAGACCACCCTGTCGGGTCGGTACACCCGCGTTAGGCAATCCTTATTTTGATACTTTGATGCAGACTCCGCCATAAACGGCAAACCACCCCTCGGGGAGGGGTGGTTTCGCAGGGGAGGGGAGGGTAACTCTAGGGTGGAACTAGCGGCGCGGCTCCGCGGCCGTCGCGTACGCCTCGTCCAGCAGTTCCGCCAGGTGGTCGTCGAAGTCGCCGCCCGCCGAGAGACTCAAGCGATGCGTCGTGATGGGCCCGGTGGGGAAGGCTTCGCGCAGCGCCGCGTGATGCACCCGCCGGGGAAGGTCGAGGGCGACCTCGAGCTTCGATGCGTAGACGAACGCGGCAGCGAATACGCGGTCACGGCACCACCACGAGACCTCCGACGCGTGAACGCGTTCCTCGACGTCGTCGCCGAGCGCGAGGACCAAGGCGCGGAATCGCAGGAAGGCGTCGACCGCAGCCGGTTCCTTGTCCGCCAGGTAGTCGTCGACCGTGGCGTACATCAAAGCTCCTCGGAACAGCGGTCGAGGCGGCCCGTCACCGTGAGCGACCGTAACGGTCGGCGAGCTTGTCCTCACGGGAGGGAGACGCCGCGGGAGCAGCGGTCACCGCGTCGGCCGATGCCGGCTCAGCAGGGACGCCGTCGGCAGGCGCATCGCTGTCCTGCTCCCGGCTGTCCGACGCGTCGGAGTCCGGCCGGGTCTTGGCCTTCCGGCGTTCGCGGATCTCCGCCCATGCAAAGTAACCGAGACCGAGCGGCGCCATGATGCCGAACGCGAGCCACTGGAGACCGTAGGACAGGTACGGACCCGCATCGAGCTGAGGCAGCGGTATGACGCCGAGTCCGCCGGGCTGACCGTCGTCGAGTTGCAGGTACACGTCCTCGAGCGGGAGTCCGGTGACCTGAGCGACCTGAGGGGCGTCGATGAAGTAGACCTGCTGGTATCCCGCGTCGGTGAAGGGATCCTTGCCGGCGACCGTGCCCTCCGACATCCGGATCCGGGCATCGAGAGTTACTTCCCCGGTAGGTGCGGCCGGCACTTCGGGAACCGCGGTGCCCTGCACCGGGCGCACGAAGCCGCGGTTGACGAGGATCATCCGGCCGTCGTCGAACTCGAACGGGGTGAGCACCTCGTACGCGGGGCGTCCGTCGATGTTGCGCAACCGCACGAGCACGTCGGAATCGGGGAGATACGAGCCCTGCGCGACCACTCGACGCCACTCGTCGTCGGCTGTCGGCCCGCCGCCATCGAGAAGATCACGCACCGGTACCGGTTCTTCCGACATGGACGCGGCGAGGCGATCGTTGCGTTCCTGGGTGCTGTCGTTCTTGCCCAACTGCCACGGGGCGAGAACGGTGAAGCACGCGTATGCGAAGCCGCCGACCACCACGGCCAGAACGATCCAGCTCGGACGGAGGAGAAACGACAATCGGCGCACGAGTCCACGGTAGACGGTGAGGTGGGTCTCAGTGTTGTCGCACCCAGGCGAGCAGACCGGGAATCGCCGCCTCGATCTGCTCTCGGACGAGTTCGAAATCGGGGAGCCCGCCGTAGTACGGATCGGGCACCGAATCGTCGTCGGCATCCGGATCCAGCGATCGCAGCAGCACACGTCGTTCCGCCGGTACACCCAGGTGTGCCAGCGTCCGGTCGTGCTGGGTCGTCATCGCCACCACGAGGTCTGCCGAAAGATGGGACGGGCCGAGTTCCGCCGCGACGTGCCCGGTCGGGTAGCCGTGCCGCTGGAGCACGGCATTGGTCCGAGGGTCGGCCTCGGACCCGACGTGCCAGCCGTGGGTTCCGGCGCTGGTCACCCGCACGCGGTCACCGAGTCCTTCACGTCGCACGTGCTCGGCGAACATCTTTTCGGCCATCGGTGACCGGCAGATGTTGCCGGTGCACACGAACGTCACGTGCACCACGTCGTCAGCGGCCACCCGTCAGCACCTCACGCAGTTCGTCGACGCTGGTCGCGACGCAGGCGGCGGCCTGCGCCTCGGTGGCGTCGCCGTAACCCCATTCGACGAAGACCGTCGGGATGCCCCAACGTCCCGCACCGTGAATGTCGTGCTCGCGGTCGCCGACCATCACAACCCCCGTGGTGCCGCCCTCGACGGGGCGGATGTCGAGGGCCTCGAGGCTGTGTGCGACGACGGCGGACTTCGTGCGGCGCGTTCCGTCGTCGCTGGCCCCGCCGATGAATTCGAAGTAGGAGGCGAGGCCGAAGTGCTCGAGGATGCGCTCGGCGAACGTCTGCGATTTCGAGGTGGCGACGGCGAGCCGGCTGCCTGCGGCGCGCACCGCCTCCAGCACGGGCTCCACGCCCTCGAACACGGCGTTCTCGGCCCAGCCGGTCGCCGAGTAGTACTCGCGGTAGGCCGCGATTCCGGCGGCGATCTGTTGCTCGTCGAGCCCGAGTTCGATCAGGCTGTCGCGCATGGGCGGGCCCAGCAGACGATGGAGGTTGCCCGTGGGCGGGGCGAATCCGACCGTGTCGGCGGCGTGGAGGAATCCCTTGATCACACCCGTCGCGGAGTCTGTGAGCGTTCCGTCGAGATCGAACAGGACAACCGGGGCGGGCAGAAGCAGTGGCTGTGGTTCGACAAGAAGGGTCACGCATCCATTGTCCCTGCTTCGGCGGAACCGTGCCGCGTAGGGTCGTCGGCACAGCTACCACAACCCAGGAGGACACGTGACTGCGCCGTCGCTGCGTGAGGTGATCGACGTACTCGACACGGCGTACCCGCCGTCGCTCGCCGAGGGCTGGGATTCGGTCGGGTTGGTGTCGGGCGACCCCGACGATCCGGTCCGCAAGGTGCTTTTGGCGGTCGACGCGACCGCAGCGGTCGTCGACGAAGCACTCGAGTGGGGCGCGCAGTTGCTGCTCGTGCACCATCCGCTGTTGCTGCGCGGCGTCGATACGGTCGGCGCGCACACGCCGAAGGGTGCACTGATCCATCGGCTCATCCGTGGTGGATGTGCACTGTTCACGGCGCACACCAACGCCGATCGTGCGAATCCGGGCGTATCCGACGCCCTGGCCGCGGCGCTCGGACTCACCGGTCTGCGACCGCTCGAGCCGAAGCCGGAGGCTGCCACCGACAAATGGGTGGTGATGGTGCCGTCGGGCTCCGCCGACACGGTCCGGCAGGCGCTGTTCGAAGCCGGGGCAGGGGCTCTCGGCAATTACACGGAATGCTCCTGGACCACCTCGGGAACCGGGCAGTTCCGTCCCGTCGGTGCGGCCGACCCCGCCCTCGGTACCGTCGGGGAACTCGAGCGCGTCGAGGAAGACCGTATCGAGGTGATCGCGCCGCGTCGATCCCGCTCCCAGGTGCTCGCTGCGCTGCGCAGCGCGCATCCGTACGAGGAACCCGCGTTCGATGTGCTCGAACTCGCCGGACTTCCGAGTGTTCGCGGTCTGGGACGAGTGGGGGAGCTTCCCGAGACGGTGACACTGACCGAGTTCGCCGAATCGGTCGCGGCGGCGCTGCCCGCGACCGTGTGGGGGGTGCGTGCCGCAGGCGACCCGGAACGCCCGATCCGGACGGTCGCGGTATGCGGAGGATCGGGCGACTCGTTCCTCGCCACGGCCGCGGCGCTCGGCGTGGACGCGTACGTGACCGCCGACCTGCGTCACCACCCGGCCGACGAGCATCTGCGTGCGGGTGGCCCCGCGCTCGTCGACGTCGCGCACTGGGCGAGCGAGTATCCGTGGTGTGCCCAGGCGCGGGACGTTATCGACGCGTCTTTCGCGGCCCGTGACGGCTGGGAGACTCGGGTGAGCCGGCTGCGGACCGATCCGTGGACGACCGCCGCCGTGCGCGCGGTACCGTAATCAGCTACGACCCGTCTCCGGGGCTTGCCCGTCCACCCCGGCCCATCGATGCCCCACCGAAAGCAGGAACCACCCGAGTGAACGTCGAATCCGCAGTGCAGGCCAAGCTTCTGTCTCTCGCCGCCGTGGACGCCGAGCTGAATCGCCATGCGCACCGCCGTCGTACGCTGCCCGAACAGCAGACGGTGGACCGGCTCCAGTCCGACCGCAATGCGCGGAAGGATGCGGCGGTGGCCGTCGAGATCATCCTGGACGACCTCGATCGCGACATCCGCAAGCTCGAGGGGGAGATCGAAGCGGTGCGCATGCGCGCCCAGCGGGATCGGACGATGCTCGAGAGCGGCTCGGTCGGTTCGAAGCAGCTCACCGAACTGCAGCACGAGCTGGGAAGCCTCGAACGACGCCAGGCTGCGCTCGAGGACGACCTGCTCGAGGTGATGGAACGTCGCGAGGCGTCGAAGGGCGACCATGATCACGCCGGCGCGCAGGTGTCGCAGATCGACGACCAGCTCTCCGATGCGACACGTGCTCGCGACGAAGCTCTCGCCGACATCGACGTGGCCGAGCAGCGGTGCCGCAGCGACCGTGCGGCACTGATCGCGGTACTGCCCGAGGATCTTGTCGCCTTGTACGAGAAGCAGCGCGAACAGAGCGGAATCGGTGCGGCGTTGCTGCAGGGGCGTCGCTGCGGTGCGTGCCGACTCGAGCTCGACCGCGGTGAGATCGCCCGGATCGCGTCCGCACCCGCCGACGCGCTCGTGCGTTGCCCGGAGTGCAACTCGATCTTGGTGCGCACCAAGGAATCCGGACTGTGACCCGGGTCGTCGTCGAAGCCGACGGCGGCTCGAGAGGTAACCCGGGGCCGGCCGGCTACGGAGCTGTGGTGTTCGACGGCGACCACCGGACCGTCCTCGCCGAGCGTCACGCGAGCATCGGGCGGGCCACCAACAATGTCGCCGAATACCGGGGACTGCTCGCGGGCCTGACCGCCGCCGCGGAACTCGGTGCGGACGAGGTGGACGTCCGGATGGATTCCAAGCTCGTCGTGGAGCAGATGTCGGGTCGCTGGAAGGTCAAGCATCCGGACATGATTCCGCTCGCAGCGGCAGCGCGGGAGGCGGCTGCGAAGTTCCGCCGCGTGGAGTACATGTGGATTCCGCGCGCCGAGAACGCGTACGCCGATCGTCTCGCGAACGTGGCCATGGACGCTGCTGCCGAGGCGCTCCTCGCGGGAACGGATGCCCCGGTTACCCCAGCGTCACCGGTCGACGCAGAGTTGCCGATCGCACAGTTGCCGGCTGTTACTGCGTCGCCGTCGCATGCCCCTGCGAATTCGGCACCCACGTCGCCGGGCTGGACCGGGGCGACCGGTTCGCCGACCCGATTGCTTCTGCTGCGGCACGGTCAGACAGCGCTGTCGGTGGAACGCCGGTACTCCGGCCGAGGCAATCCACTGCTGACCGAACTCGGTCGCGAACAAGCCACGGCCGCCGCCCGCCGGATCGGGGCACGTGGTGGCATCGCCGCCGTGGTGTCGTCGCCTCTCGGACGTGCCCGCGAAACCGCCACCGCGGTCGCCGACGCGCTGGATCTGCCGGTGACGGTGCACAGCGGTCTCATCGAAACCGACTTCGGGCAGTGGGAGGGACTCACGTTCGGTGAGGCCGCCGAACGTGACCCGGAGATCCATCGGGCGTGGCTCGGTGACACGTCGGTGCGTCCGCCCGGTGGTGAGAGCTTCGACGAGGTGCACGCACGGATCGTCGGCGTGCGAGATGATCTCGTCGCCGAGTTCGGTGGTGCGACGGTGCTGGTCGTATCGCACGTCACCCCGATCAAAACGTTCCTGCGCCTCGCGCTGGATTCGGGCCCGTCCCTGCTCTACCGCCTGCATCTCGATCTCGCGTCGCTGAGCATCGCGGAGTTCTACCCGGACGGCGGGTCCTCGGTGCGACTGGTCAACGACACCTCGCACCTGTGACTTCCGGCGTCGAGAGCCGACGCCCGATCCGCGGAACGTGAACGAAAAAAGTGGCCGCGCAGGCATGTCGGGGGGTGCCTGCGTGGCCACTCACCTCGTGTATCGCTGCGATCGACGGGGTGTTACCGATCACACGCGCATTTTCCGGAAGTTTTTCAGGGAGTGCAATTCGACGCGGCGGGCGCCCCGGCAAACCGCTGATCGAGCCAGTCCATACCCTCCACCAGAGCGGGGAAAAGCCCGACGACGTGCCCGAAACCGGTCTTGGTGAGCATCGGCGGCACGTCGTACCGCTGGTAGGTGACATTCGCTCCGGCCGCACACCACTTACCGACCATCGTGTCGACGCCGGAGACGAGAACGAAGTCGTCGCCGGTGGCCTGTGCCACGAACACGGGCGCGGACGGAGTCCGATTGCCGAGTTCCTGTTCGGCGACGAGCGAAGCCCACGGCTCGTCGGAAAGATACTCGACGATGGGGCGGCCGTCGGCGGTGTAGCGGGTCGTCGAGGAGAACGGGTCGAGCAGCGGGGCGTCGAATACGCACGAATTCTCCGCGCGGGCGAGGATGTCGAGCCCCGCCGGATTGAACACGCTCCGCATCTCGTCGGCGTGTTCCGGGTACGCGGCAATGAACCCGTTGACCACCCATCCGATGCCGCCCGACAGGAGCGAACCGTCGCCGGCGACCGCCAGATCCCGAAGCGACGCGGGGGGTGATCCCGCAACCGAGCCGGCTACCGGCAGTTCCGGGGCGTAGGTAGGGGCGAGTTCGGCGGCCGACGCCGCAGCCATGCCGCCCTGTGAATAGCCCCAGAAGCCGATCGGGCCGTCCTCGTCCACACCGAGTTCTCCTAGCGAACGGGTGGCACGGGCGAGGTCGAGCATCGCGTGCCCCTGCGAGGCGCGGTTGAGATAGGGGTGGACACCGGCGGTGCCGAGTCCCTCGTAATCGGTGACGGCGACTGCATATCCGCGCGCGAGGAGCGGACCGATCTGCAGGTGTTCGTACTCCTGCCCGAAGGTCATCAGTTTGGAGGGGGCGCACTGGTCGCCCATGCCTTGCGTGCCTGGCCCGACCACGACCGTGGGGCGGGGCCCGTCACCGGTCCACGGCAGCGAAGGCACGAGTACGGTGCCGACGACGGCGACGGGCGTGCCGGTCGCGCTTTCGCTGCGATACATCACACGGGTGACCGAGGCGTCGAGTACAGCGGGCGTGCCGGGGATGATCGCGGCGACCGACGGAGCGGTGCGCACGACGTCGCCGGGCGACCCGGAACCCAGGTCGGGGGTGGCGTAGAAGTCGTCGGCCGGCGCGGCGGGCGGCGCCGGTTGGGCGGCAGCCGTAGCGGGCACGGTGAGGGCAAGTCCTGAAACAGCGGCTGCGGCGAGCAGCCCTGCGGCAATCCGCATGTACATCCTTCAGTCCGAACGGGGTCACCGCATCCGCGGCCTCGGGGGAGGGTATTCGGACTTGTGGAGCTGTTGAGGTGATTGCTCGCTTGTGGTGAGAAGTCACAGGAGCTTGCGAAGGGTTTTCAGATTTCGCGCAGTGGTGACAGCCTTGTAGCGACCCGCTCCGGTCTCTTTGCCCACGGTGCTGTCGAGCGTGTGCCCCTTTTCGACCTGCCAGTACAGCACGCCGTCTCCCCGCTGTATGCGTTCGACCTCGTCTTGGAGGACCTCGGTGGCGGCCAGTGCGTCGAGGGCGTCGGGATCGGACACGAAGACCACATAGGAGTGGTGGTCCTCTCGTTCGTCGAAGGGGTACGTCGCCACAAGGTCCGCAATCCGGGACTGTTCGACGACGAAGGTGTAGGCCTCGTAGCCGAATCGGTCGGTCAGTGCGGCTTCGAGGGCGGGTTTGAGTGCCGCGGCGCCGTCGTCGGAGTCGAAGAGCACGTTTCCCGACGCGAGGACCGTGCGGACATCTCGATGCCCGGCCGCGGAGAACATCTCCGCGAGATCGGCCATCTTGATCCGGATTCCGCCGACGTTGATCCCGCGCAGTAGTGCGACGTACCGAGTCATGGCGTTCACGGTAATGCGCCAGGTGCGGGCAGCGCGGCAGATCCGTGACGGCCCGGCCGGGGTTCGCGGATCGGGGTCTGTGCGGCCGGGATCCGGGGAGGCGCTACGCTGTCCGGGCGGACGAGTTGGCCGGGCGACCGCGGAACAGGGAACCGGCACCGAACGGTGTCAGGCCCTGCGTCGAGGAAAGTCCGGACTCCACAGAGCAGGGCGGTTGTCAACGGCAACCCGAGGCGACTCGCGGGACAGTGCCACAGAAAACAGACCGCCTGCCCTCACGGGCAGGTAAGGGTGAAACGGTGCGGTAAGAGCGCACCAGCATCCCGGGTGACCGGGGTGGCTAGGTAAACCCCGCCCGGAGCAAGGTTGAAGGTCGCATCGCTTTGCGGTGCGTCTGCGCAGGTGTTCGAGGGCTGCTCGCCCGAGCCTGCGGGTGAACCGCTCGAGGTACCCGGCGACGGTGTGCCCAGATGGATGGTCGCCACCCCGCTACGGCGGGGGACAGGATCCGGCTTACAGGCCGACTCGTCCGCCCTGCGGTTTCCTGTTTCCGTTCGATCGCAGGCCGCGCCGGGGGATTCGCCGGCGCGGCCCCGCGGGTCAGAGCGGTCCGCCGACCCGCAGGTGAGCCCAGTACGAAGCGGCTTCGGGGCCGACATAGGGCAGCAGTGCATCGAAAAGGATGTACGACATATGCGATCTCCTTCGGTATGTGACGATCTTGGCGTCGCGCAGACGCTACCAGTCCCCGGCGGGTCCGAGTTTTGCCGAAACCATGCCTGATATACCGGGTATCGCCGCATACTTCGGGCAGACTGGGGACATGAGTGACGACGGTTGGTATTTCGACGTGAAGACCGGCAAGGTGACCCAGGGCAAAGATCCCAACGCTCTCAATCGCATGGGTCCCTACCCCGATCGGGAGACCGCGATGCGTGCCCTCGACATCGCCGCGGCCCGCAACAAGGCCGCAGACGACGCCGACGAGGAATGGAACAACTGACCGTGCGAGGAGCGCTACGGCCTTGGTGACCAGACTCGTCGTCGTCGCACCGGAGATCGATTTTGCCGGTGTGCGAGCAGAATTCGACCTCGTCGACGATTTCCCCGAGGATGCTCTCACGGAAGCGCGGGCGGCAACGGACCGGTTCGCGTCGCTGCGCGAGGACCGCACGGACCTGCCTCTGGTGACTGTCGACCCGCCCGGGTCGATGGATCTCGACCAGGCACTGCATCTCGAGCGCACCGACACGGGTTTCGTCCTGCACTACGCGATCGCCGACGTGTACGCGGCCGTCGAGCCCGGTGGTGCTCTCGATCGGGAGACGCACCGCCGCGCCCAGACGTTCTACCTGCCCGACGGCTCGATCCCGTTGCACCCGCGAGAGCTGTCCGAGGGAACGGCGAGCCTGCTTCCCGACGAGGTGCGGCCGGCGGTGCTGTGGCGCATCGAGATGGATGAACGCGCCGAACCCGCGGCCGTGTCGGTCTCGCGTGCACGGGTGCGATCTGTGGCACGCCTCGACTACTCCGGGGTCCAACGCGATGCGGACGCGGGCACGCTCCATCCGTCGATCGCGGCGTTGCCCGACTTCGGCCGGTTACGCGAAGCAGCGGCACGGGAGCGCGGTGCCATCGAACTCCGGTTGCCCGAACAGGACGTGGTCGCCGACGGCGACGGCTGGCGGCTCGAGATCGAACCGCGCACCGAAGCCGACGACTGGAACTCGCAGGTGTCGCTGCTGACCGGTATGTGCGCGGCGAACATGATGATCGACGCGGAGATCGGGTTGCTCCGCACATTGCCGACCGCCGATCCCGAGGCCGTGGACTCGCTGCGCCGCACCGCCCGGTCGCTGGGTGTCGAGTGGCCCGGCGAAATGTCGGTGGGCGCATTCCTCGCGGGTCTCGACGCGAACCTGCCGACCACGCTCGTCCTGATGAGCGAGGCACCGACACTGTTGCGCGGCGCGTCGTACGTCGCCTTCGACGGAGAACTGCCGGAACTGACCGTGCACGGCGCGATCGGCGCACCGTATGCCCACGTCACCGCACCACTGCGCCGGTTGTCGGACCGCTACGCGACGGAGGTGTGCCTCGCGGTCTCGTCCGGCGCGGCGGTCCCCGAGGACGTGCGGAGCATGCTCGGCTCGCTTCCGAAGATCATGTCGTCCTCCGATTCTCTTGCGGGCAAGGTCGGGCGCGCGTGCATCGACCTCGCCGAGGCGGTCGTGCTCTCGCCGCGGGTGGGGGAGACCTTCGAGGCCACGGTCCTGAGGGGTGCCACCGAGCGCCGCGACGCCGAGATCTTCGTTCCGTCGGAGACCGTGATCGCGGCGTGCACCGGCGCTCCCGTGGAAGGGGAACGCATCACCGTCCGCCTGGTGCGCTCCGACCCGGATTCGCGCACAGTGCAGTTCGCCCATGAGCCCTGACCGCACCGTCTCGCGCCGGTCGGCCGCGATCGTCACCGCAGCCGCCGTGCTCGCGGTTGCGCTCGTTGCCGCGTCGGTGTGGTGGCTCGCCCCGAACCGGTTGTTCCCCTGGGACAGTGCGTCGTTCCCGGACTTGGACACGTCGGCCTTGTCTCCGGCGCAGGTGCAGATCGTCGAACTGCTCGAGAAGCAGCATCGAGAGCAGCGACCCGGGACCTTCTACTCCGAGGGCATCCGGGAGCCGTGGTGCGCGGATTTCGTGAGCTGGATCATGCGCGAAGCCGGTGTGCCCCTGGTGAATCCGCATTCCGGCCACTGGCGCATCCCGGGGGTCTACACGCTCGGGGAGTACTACGAATCGACCGGCCGCTTCGAACCGGCCGGATCCGGCTATCGGCCGACCGTGGGTGACGTGGTGCTCTACCACAGTTCGCTGGGTTTCGGACAGCGCGAACACACCAATATCGTCGTCGCGGTCGACGGTGAGACCGCAACCACCGTGGGCGGCAACGAATTCGGGAAGATCCGAGTCCACACCGTCGACTGGGCAGCCGACGATGCGGTGGTCGGATTCGGACGGCTGCCCGCCTGATCCCGGGCGCGACTACCGGAAACGGTCGGTGGCCTCCACGAGTTCGTGGACGATACCGGGTTCGGTGGCAGCGTGGCCTGCATCGTCGACGATCCGCAGATCGGATTCCGGCCAGGCTCGGTGCAGTTCCCACGCGCTGCGCGCCGGGCACACCACGTCGTATCGGCCCTGCACGATCACCCCGGGGATGTCGCTGAGCAGATGCGCGTCGCGCAACAGACGTCCGTCCTCGAAGAACCCTCGGTGATAGAAGTAGTGGTTCTCGATTCGCGCGAAGGCGAGCGCGAAACGCGGCTCCGACGTTTCGGCGACCCGGTCGGGATGGGGCAGGAGCGTGCTCGTGGCCCCTTCCCACGACGACCACGCGATCGCGGCCTCGAGCGCCACGTCCGGGTCAGGAGAATGCAGCAGACGCCGGTAGGTGTCGACGGGGTGCTCCCCGGGTTCCGCGGCTGCAAGCGGTGCGGTGAACCCCTCCCACAGATCGGGAAACATCTGTCCGGCGCCACCGTTGTAGTACCAGTCGATCTCGCTGCGCCGCAGCAGGAAGATCCCGCGCAGCACCAGTTCGGTGACGCGGTGGGGGTGCCGCTGGCTGTAGGCGAGGGCGAGCGTCGAGCCCCACGATCCGCCGAACACCAGCCACCGCTCGACACCGAGATGGGTACGCAGTCGCTCGATGTCGGCGATCAGATGATCGGTCGTGTTCACGGAGAGGTCGGCTCCGTCGGCGACGTGCGGCTGCGACTTTCCGCAACCACGCTGATCGAACAGCACGATGCGATAGGCCTCGGGATCGAAGAACCGGCGCTGCGCCGGCGCCACTCCGCCACCGGGCCCGCCGTGCAGGAACACCGCGGGCTTGCCCGCAGGATTACCGCTGACCTCCCAGTACAGTTGCTGTCCGTCGCCGACGTCGAGCATGCCCTGCTCGTACGGTTCGACGGGCGGATACAGTTCGCGACGCCCGGCCATCAGAAACCGACGAGACCGGATGCGAGATCGGGGATCTCGAGCGCTGTGATCGCTTCCTCGCGCACCTCGGGGCAGTGGTCGGAGGTGGTCGTGTCGATCTGTGCGCGGTCGCCCGCGACTGCGAGAAGATCGAGTCCGTTCGCCCCGGCCCATTCGCCGACCAGGATGTTCAGTCCACCGCGCCCTACCGACGGGGTGTAGGTGCGCCACGGCGACAGTTGCGACTCCAGCCGGGTACACAGATCCTCTGCTTGGGCGTCGGTGACGTCGGCACCGGACTGCGGAGCGCGTGTCGCCGACGTGGTCGACTCGGCGGACGACGACAGTTCCGAGCTGGAACCGGTCTGTCCGGACTCGGGAGCTGGAGCGCATGCCCCGAGAACACCGATCATGGCGGCCGCGACGGCAGCCGCTGCCGGTACCTGACGGAATCGGTTCATAGGTGGTGCACCTCGCGGGTCGGGGTCGGGGTCGTTGTCGCCGTCGAGTGTGCCACCGAATTCCGATGGGGCGGTGAGGCTGCCCCGCCTCGGGCGGGGGACGAACATCACAGTGAGGACCCCTTCCACCCTCATACGCTGGGGGAAGGGCTCCTCACTGTGATGTTCGGGAGGTCAGAAGGAATGCTCGGGACCGGGGAAGGTACCCGCGGCCACCTCTTCCGCGTACTGCGCCGCGGCGCGCCGCAGTTCGTCGCCCACGGCACCGAACTTCTTGACGAACTTCGCGGTCTTCCCGCTCGTGTAGCCGGCCATGTCCTGCCACACGAGAACCTGGGCGTCGCATTCGTTTCCGGCACCGATACCGACCGTCGGGATGGTCAGTTTCTGGGTGACCTGACCGGCGAGCTCGGCGGGCACCATCTCCATCACCACGGAGAAGGCACCGGCTTCCTGGACGGCGATCGCGTCGGCTATGAGCTGCTCGGCGCCATCGCCGCGGCCCTGCACGCGGAAACCGCCGAGCGTGTTGACCGACTGAGGAGTGAAACCGATGTGCGCCTGCACGGGGATGCCGGCTGCGGTGATCGCGGCGATCTGCGGGGCGACCCGCTCTCCGCCTTCGAGCTTGACCGCGTGCGCGCCACCTTCCTTCATGAACCGGATGGAGGTCGCGAGCGCCTGCTCGGGGGACGCCTCGTAGGAGCCGAACGGCAGATCGGCGATGACGAGCGCGTGCGGGGCACCGCGCACCACACCACGAACCAGGGGGAGCAGTTCGTCGATGGTGACCGGGACGGTGGTGTCGTAGCCGTAGACGACGTTCGCGGCGGAGTCGCCGACGAGAAGAACCGGGATACCGGCTTCTTCGAAGATGCGTGCCGAGGAATAGTCGTAGGCGGTCAGTTCTGCCCAGCGACGGCCTTCGGCCTTCATCGCGTGCAGGTGCTGGACTCGAGTCTTGCGCTTGGGTGCATCGGCGGCGGGAGCGGAACCGCCGTACACGGACGTCATGTTTTCGGACATCGCTGTCTCTTTCTGCCTCGAGGCCCTAGGGGTCCCCGGGTTGGGTGATGACCGTCTCAGTCTGCCACCGTGCGTCTGCGCCCGAAGACCACCCGGTGGTGCGATTGGTCACAGCGCAGGCGATATGTCGGCGCGTGGGACGATCGGCGGGTGTCGAAATCTTCCCGCATGCACCTGTTCCGCCCGGTCGTGTTCGCCTTCGTCGCAGCGCTGACCGTCGTGGGGTGCTCGGCACCGGCTGAGGTGCGACCGCCGTCGGATGTGGGGGTGCCGGCGGACCTCGAGCAGTTCTACCGCCAGAGTGTGCGCTGGGAGTCGTGCGCGGGATACGGAACCGACGGCGCCCTGCTCGCCCGAAACGGCGTGGAGTGCACGCGTATCACCGTCCCGCTCGATTACGACGACCCCGGCGGAGAGACCGTCGCGATCGCGTTGTCGCGGTCTCGGGCCGGTGGTGAGCGGATCGGGTCTCTCCTGACCAATCCCGGCGGGCCGGGCGCATCCGGATTGTCGGTCGCGCTGGTCGCGGAGGGAACTCCGATCGCCGACCGCTTCGACGTCATCGGGATGGACCCGCGAGGGATCGGCTCCTCCGAGCCGGAGATCGTGTGCCGCACGGCCGCAGAAACCGACGCCGATCGCGCCCTCGATCCGGGTGACACCAGTCCCAGGGGCATCGCAGCGGCGGAGAAGCTCAATCGGGAGTACGCCGACCTGTGCGCCGAACGCACGGGTGTGGAAGTGCTGGCGCACGTCGGCACCCGTGAGGTGGTGCGCGACATGGATGTCGTGCGCGGGGTGCTCGGCGACGACCGGTTGAACTACCTCGGCTTCTCGTACGGAACCCGGCTCGGTGCGGAGTACGCAGAGGAGTTCCCCGACCGGGTGCGCGCGATGGTGCTCGACGGCGCGATCGACCCGGATCAGGATCCGGTCGAGGAAATGCTGTTGCAGGCGGAGGGCTTCCAGCGCGCCTTCGAGGACTTCGCGAACTACTGCGCGGGCTACGACGGGTGCCCGCTCGGCACGGACCCCTCCCGGGCCGTGGAGCGGTTCCGCGCCCTCGTCGGGCCCCTGATCGAAACACCCGCCCCCACAACGGACCCGCGCGGACTGAGCTACGGCGACGCCATCACCGGGGTTCAGCAAGCCCTGTACTCACCGTCGCTGTGGGGTTCGCTGCGCGGCGGCTTGGAGTCGCTTGCGACCAGCGGCACCGGTGACACGCTCCTGCTGCTCGCCGATCTGTACGAGGGTCGCGGTGACGACGGCAACTACAGCAACATCACGGCAGCGTTCGACGCGGTTCGGTGTGTCGACGACGAACCTGTGACGGACCGTGCGCTCGCCGGGGAGGTCGACATCCGATTCCGGGAGGCAGCGCCGTTCCTCGACGACGGGCGCGGCAACGGATCCGCCGCACTCGACGTGTGTGCTTTCTGGCCCGTCCCGCCGACGTCCGACACGGAGTTGGCGGATATCTCAGGGCTGGCGCCCGTGCTCGTGGTGTCCACGACCGCCGACCCGGCCACCCCCTATCTCGCCGGAGTGGAACTTGCCGAGTATCTGGGCGGCGCGCTGGTGACTTTCGAGGGAACCCAGCACACCGTCGTGTTCGACGGTGAAGAATGCGTCGACAACGCTGTGACCAGGTATTTTATCGATCTCGAGGTCCCCGGCAGCGACCCTCACTGCTGAGTCCGGCAAGATGTGAGCAACACGCCATGGCTACGAGGCGGTGTATGTAACACAGAATTAACGGATGATGCCTACTCTCGCGGATATGGATCGCCAGAAGGAGTTCGTGCTCCGCACCCTCGAAGAGCGCGACATTCGGTTCGTTCGCCTGTGGTTCACCGACGTGGTCGGCACCTTGAAATCCGTGGCGATCGCCCCGGCCGAACTCGAGGGGGCCTTCGAAGAGGGCATCGGCTTCGACGGCTCGGCCATCGAGGGGTTCTCCCGCATCTCGGAAGCCGACATGGTCGCCCGCCCCGACGCGACGACCTTCCAGGTGCTGCCGTGGGCCGACGACAGGGGGCACCAGTACTCCGCGCGCATGTTCTGCGACATCACCATGCCGGGCGGCACACCCAGTTGGGCCGACCCGCGACACGTGCTGCGGCGTCAGCTCAACAAGGCGTCCGATCTCGGCTTCAGTTGCTACGTGCACCCCGAGATCGAGTTCTTCCTGGTGGAGAACGGCGAAGAGGGCGCCGCGCCCGTCCCGGCCGACACGGGTGGATATTTCGACCAGTCCGTCCACCGGTCCGCGCCGCACTTCCGCCGGCACGCCATCGACGCGCTCGAGTCCATGGGGATCTCGGTCGAGTTCAGCCACCACG
The DNA here is from genome assembly GCA_023417985.1 of Actinomycetes bacterium. Lineage (GTDB taxonomy): Bacteria > Actinomycetota > Actinomycetes > Mycobacteriales > Mycobacteriaceae > Rhodococcus. The sequence goes on from JAEZDV010000239.1 coordinate 22,797, forward strand.
AGACGGCTCCCGGCCAGCAGGAGATCGACCTGCGGTACGCCGACGCGCTGTCCATGGCGGACAACGTCATGACCTTCCGCTACGTGGTCAAGGAGATCGCGATGCAGGAAGGTGTGCGCGCGACCTTCATGCCGAAGCCCTTCCGCGACCACGCCGGATCGGCCATGCACACGCACATGTCGCTGTTCGAGGGCGAAACCAACGCGTTCCACGATCCCGACGATCCGCTGCAGCTCTCGGCGACCGGTAAGGCGTTCATCGCCGGCATCCTCGAGCACTCCAACGAGATCAGCGCGGTCACCAACCAGTGGGTCAACTCCTACAAGCGGCTCGTCCACGGCGGCGAGGCACCGACCGCAGCGAGCTGGGGTCCGTCGAACCGTTCGGCCCTCGTCCGTGTCCCGATGTACACGCCGAACAAGGCGTCGTCTCGTCGCGTCGAGATCCGCACTCCGGACTCGGCGTGCAACCCGTACCTGGCGTTCGCGGTGCTGCTCGCGGCAGGCTTGCGTGGTATCGAGAAGGGATACGAACTCCCGCCCGAGACAGAGGACGACGTGTGGTCGTTGACGTCGGCAGAGCGTCGCGCGATGGGTTATCGCGAGTTGCCCACCGACCTCGACATCGCGCTCCGCGAGATGGAGAAGTCCGAGTTGGTTGCCGAGACGCTCGGCGAGCACGTGTTCGACTATTTCCTGCGTAACAAGTGGCGGGAATGGGAGAACTACCGTAGCCAGGTGACGCCGTTCGAGCTCGAGCAGTACCTGGGGCTCTAATCGTCCGGCGATGGCGGATGATGTGGTGGTGAAACCGCCGACTTCTCGTTCCACTGTCCCGGCTCCCGGTCGGCTCGGCCTGGTCGAGCCGACCGCCCCCGACGAG
>JAEZDV010000280.1 GCA_023417985.1 Actinomycetes bacterium
CCGAGAGCAGCGGCAGTTCCTCGCCGGTGATCGCGCCGTCCGCGAGACCTCCCAGGTCGTGGAGGATCAGATCCACCAGGCCCGCCTCGAGCCGCACCCCCACCATCCGCGCAGGCACCGTGATGACCTCGACGAGATCGGAGCGTTCGAGAGGCTGGACCGTCTTGGTGCGACGTTCGAGCGCACGCGCGAGCACCGGAGAGGTCACGGCTTTGTCGTAGAAGTCGGATCGCATGGTCGCGACGACGATGGCGGGTGCGTCACCGACGTGGCCGGTCGCGGCGATCTCGAGCAGACGCAGGAACTCGATCCGCTCGGCGGACTCGGCGCACTGGGTGAACAGTTCCTCGATCTGATCGACGACGAGGAGCAGGGTGGTAGCCGAATTCCGCTCGAGTTCGTCGCGCAACGCCGCCTGCACGGCGGCCGGGTCGGTGCGATCCGCGACGTCCGCGAGTCCGGGAATCAGTTCGATCAGCCGGGCGACGGGGTGTTTGCCGGGAGTGAGGACGAGCGGTCTGCAGTCCGACCCGGCACCGCACAGTTGGGGGATCAGGCCGGCGCGCACGATCGAGGACTTTCCGACGCCGGACGCGCCCGTGACGATGACGGGTCCCTGCCCGTGCGCTGCTGTCACCACGTCGGCGAGCGCCCGCACACTCTGGGTCCGGCCGAAGAACAGCCGGGCGTCGTTCTCCTGATACGCCGCGAGGCCCTTGTAGGGGCGGACGCCCTGCGGCACCTCCGGCGGGGTCTTCTCGGTCCGGGGTGTGCCGGTCTGCCCGCGGGCGCTGGTCCACCAGGACTCCCACTGCTTGAGCGAGTAGAGACCTGTGACGGGCGGCTCGGAGTTGAGTTCCCGGGCGGCCCGGATGAGCACGACGAGCACCGGATGGACCGATTCGAAACTCGCCGGTAACCGGTTGCCGCTCCGCCAGTCACTCACCCGCTGGACGGACACCGCGCGGTCGGACCCCATGGCGCGAGCGACCGCGGCAGCCTCCGACACGACCTTTTTCAGAGCCGGACGGCCCGCGGCGGCGAACAGCATGCGGAGCTGGTCGGCGAAGAACTGCCGCTGCGCGGCACCGGGTTTCCGGCTGGTCTCCGACATCTGTTCCGCGCCCTTTCACCTCCCGTTTCCTCGCGAACCGGGTCCCATCTGTCCGCTGCGGAATAATTCCTCACCACGGTTGACCTGGGATGATACCCGTTCCGCGCGGCATCGTCTTTGTACGACCCGCCGCGGACGAGGCAAAGTGGGTGCCACGCAAGGGTGACCTTGCCGGGTGGGGTGGGGCCTCCGCGCTGATAGGGGCTGATGAGGGGTAGTCCCGGTCCGCGCGGAGGAAGCCCGCTCGCCTTACACGCTGTCCGGCTCGCCCGCCGTCTTACCGGAACCCCGGTTCTCGCCGAGCAGATACGGATCCCGGTCGAGGTAGGCCTTCGTCTCCCGCGCGATCATCCCGGACAGCACCAGCAGGCCGATCAGGTTCGGCAACGCCATCAGTCCGTTCATCACGTCGGAGAAGTTCCACACGACCTCGAGTTCGGTGGTGGCTCCGATGAACACGACCACGACGAAGACCGCGCGGTAGGGCAGCACCCCGCGGGGGCCCACAAGGCGCTCGAGGCACCGTTCGCCGTAGTAGGACCAGCCGAGGATCGTCGAGAACGCGAAGAACACGACCGAGACGGCGACGATCCAGCCGCCCCACTCGCCGCCGAGACCGGTCGTGAATGCAGTCGACGTCATGGTCGAGCCGCGCTCGCCCGTCGTCCACGCCCCGGTGGTGATGATGACCATGCCGGTGAACGTGACGACGATGATGGTGTCGATGAAGGTCTGCGTCATCGACACGAGACCCTGGCGCACCGGGTGCGTGGTCCGTGCCGCGGCCGCCGCGATCGCCGCGCTACCCATGCCCGACTCGTTCGAGAAGATGCCGCGCGCAACGCCGTAGCGCAGCGCCACCATGAACACCGAGCCGATGAATCCGCCCGTGGCGGCAGTGCCGGTGAACGCGTCGGTGAAGACCAGAGCGAACGCGGACGGAAGCTCGCCGATGTTGAGCGCCAGCACGAGGATGCCCGCGCCGACGTAGAGAACGATCATGGCCGGCACGAAACCGGCGGTCACCTTGCCGATCGACTTGATTCCGCCGAGCAGAACCGCACCCGCGAGCACGGCCATCACGACCCCGCTCCCCCAGGTGGGCACACCGAACGTGTCGTCGAGCTGGGTGGCGACGGTGTTCGCCTGCGTCATGTTGCCGATTCCGAAGCTCGCCAGAACCGCGAACACCGCGAACAGCAGACTCAGGACGAGACCGAACCGGTTCGGGATCGCGCGCGCCAGGTAGTGCTGGGGTCCGCCGTTCTGTTCACCTCTCGCGTCGAGGCGGCGGTACTTGACCCCGAGGAAGGCCTCCGAGTACTTGCTGGCCATGCCGACGAGGCCGGTGATCCACATCCAGAACAGCGCGCCCGGTCCACCGAAGTAGATCGCGGTGGCCACACCGGCGATATTGCCGACACCGACCGTTGCCGCCAGGGCGGTGGTCAGGGCCTGGTACTGCGAGATGTCGCCTTCCGACGCACCAGGATCGTGGCGGGTGATCAGTCCCAGCCGCAGCGCGGGCCACAGCTTCCGGAACTGCAGTCCACGCAAGCGGACGGTCAGCACCAGACCGGTGCCCAGCAGAAGCGGAATCAGCAGGAACGGGCCCCAGACCACCTCCGCTGTCTTGACGAAAAAGTCGTTCAGCGCGTTCATGTACTCCCCTGGTCGTCGATTCGACCGGGAAAGTGTAGGCGCCCCCGGGTGAGGTGCCTCGCGTCAGGTGCGGCGCGCCTCGAGGACGGCGTCGTACAATTCTCGTTTCGACACCGTCGTTCCCGCCATCTCCGCGCAGGCGTCCTTGAGCCGCATACCCTCGGCGACCAGGCGTTCGACCCCCTCTACCAGGTCCTCGGGATCGGTGTGCACGGCCGCAGCCCCTTCGAGCACGACCGTGATCTCGCCGCGCGCCCCGTCGACAGCCCATTCGGCCAGTTCCGCGAGAGTGCCCCGGCGGACTTCCTCGTAGGTCTTGGTGAGCTCGCGGCAGACGGCCGCGCGCCGGTCGCCCCCGAGCACGGCCACCGCGTCGGCCAGACAGGCGGCGAGCCGATGCGGTGCCTCGAAGAACACCACCGCGCGGGCTTCGGTCGCCAGCGACTCCAGCCACGCACGTCGCTGACCTTGCTTGCGGGGTGGGAAACCGTCGAAGCAGAAACGCTCGACCGGCAGTCCCGACAGCGCGAGCGCGGTGGTCACCGCCGACGGCCCGGGCAGGCAGGTCACGGGCAGACCGGCCTCCACACATGCGGCCACCAGCCGGTATCCGGGATCGCTGACGGACGGCATGCCGGCGTCGGTGACGAGCAGAACCGTCAGGCCGGCGTCGACATCGGCGACCAGCCCCGGCAGCCGCGACACTTCGACCTGGTCGTAGAAGCTCACGACCCGGCCGGTGATGGTGACACCCAGCGCAGCGGCAAGCTGCCGGGTGCGCCGAGTGTCTTCCGCTGCGATGACGTCGGCGGTACCGAGGGCATCGCACAGTCGTTTCGATGCGTCCCCGATCTGGCCCATCGGTGTCGCTGCCAGTACGAGTCGTCCCTGTCCCGGAGTCTGCGCCTGCGCCGGATTTACTGCCTGCATGGGGTTCAGCCTACGATCGGGAAGTGACCGTGACGGACCACCGCCCTCATCCGGCCCCGGACCGTCGCCTCCTCAGCCCGGGCCCGCTCGTCCCACCGCCCGACCCCGGTCTCACCGACAGGGCTCGCGGATGGATCGTCACGGTGTTCGTCACCGCGCTCGCGGCGATCACGCGGTTCACGATGCTCAACTACCCCACCGACGCCAAGACTCCCGTCTTCGACGAGAAGCACTACGCGCCCCAGGGGTGGCAGGTCCTCACCGGCGGCTGGATCGAGGACAACCCCGGGTACGGGCTGGTCGTGCATCCCCCGGTGGGCAAACAGCTGATCGCGGTCGGTGAGGCACTGTTCGGTTACAACGGATGGGGCTGGCGGTTCTCGTCCGCGGTCGCGGGGGTGGTGCTCGTCCTTCTGGTCGTGCGCATCGTCCGCCGCATGACCCGCTCGACGATGCTCGGCGCTGTCGCCGGACTCCTTCTGGTCGTCGACGGTGTGACGTTCGTGTCGTCGCGGCTCGGAATGCTCGACATTTTCCAGGCGGTTTTCGTCGTCGCCGCGTTCGGATGCCTGATCGTCGACCGTGACGACATCCGCGCCCGCATCGCGCGGGTACGCGCGGAGGGTCGTATCGGCGACAGCCCGTGGGGACCACGATTCGGCGTGCGCTGGTGGCGCTTCGGGGCGGGCCTGCTCCTGGGTCTCGCGATCGGAACGAAATGGTCGGGTCTGTACTTCATCGCATTCTTCGGCCTGATGTCCGTGGCGTTCGACCTCGCCGCACGTCGCTCGTACGGGGTGAAGCGTCCCTGGATCGGGACCGCACTGCGCGACATCCCTCCCGCCCTGTACGCGCTGGTGGTCGTTCCCCTGCTGGTGTATCTGGCGAGCTACTGGGCGTGGTTCGCGAGCGAAACGGGTGTCGATCGGCACGCTGTCGGCAACAAGATCGGCCACGACAGTGTGTTCTGGTTCGTTCCGGATGCGGTGCGGTCGCTGTGGTACTACAGCGCCAACGTGCTCGAGTTCCACTCCGGTCTGACCAATTCGGCCGGCAACCACCACCCGTGGGAGTCGAAACCGTGGACGTGGCCGATGGGCCTGCGCCCGATGCTGTACTACTTCGCCGACGGCGAGAACATCTCCGGGTGCGGCGCCGAGCAGTGCGTCAAAGCTGTGATGCTCATCGGCACGCCCGCGTTGTGGTGGGTGTCGGTGCCGGTGCTCGCGTGGGGTCTGTGGCAGATGCTCGTGCGCCGCGACTGGCGCTGGGCCGCGATCCTCACCGGATACGGGGCCGGGATACTGCCGTGGTTCGCGGCGCTGGATCGCCAGATGTACTACTTCTACGCCGTCCCGATGGCGCCCTTCCTGGCGATGGCGGTCGCCCTCACCATCGGCGACATCCTCGGTGGACGGCACGCGTCGCCGCGACGTCGCACCATCGGCCTCGTCGCGACATGTCTCTACCTGGGTCTCGTGGTCGCGAATTTCGTGTGGTTGTGGCCGATCCTCACCGCCGTGCCGATTTCGCCCGAGCAGTGGGATACCCGACTGTGGCTCCCCAGTTGGCGCTGACGCAGATTACGACGGCGGTTCGTCGAGGAGTGTCTCCTCGATGTCCGGGTCGCTGACGTCCGGATCGATCTCGCCGCTGTAGCGCGTCCCGTCGAAGCGCCTCGCGAACCGTGCGTCGACGGTCCCGAGGAAGACCTTCAGCATCTCGAGCAGGTCGTTGAGGTGTCGCGGCACGAAGGGATCCCCGAGCATGTCGACGGTCGCGACGAGCCGGTCTTCGACAAGTACCACCTTGATGTGGGGCCAGTCGCGGTTGAGGTCGACGAGGGCGTCGGCCGCCTGGGCCCGCTCGGCGATGCCGTGCAGCAGCGGTGCCCACAACTGGACCCGGTGCGCGGGGCGATCGACGACGACGAACACCGCGTGCGAGTCGAGCACGAGCACGAAGTCACCGTCCGCGTCGACGGGAGCCGGTCGGCCGAGGCGACGGGAGAGGGTGTCCGACACCCGGTCGCGGAGGGTGCCGTCGGCAAGCGCATCGTCGGTGTGCAGAAAGATCGGGTGCACGACATTGCGGTGCGCCCGCAGGACGGATACGACGTGACCTGCGAGTTCGTCGGCGTGTGCGACGGAGCGAGTAACGGAGTCCGCGCCGGCGACCGCAACTTCGACAAGACCCTCGGGCCTGGGCCGGATGCGCACGTACGTCGCCGGTCCGTGCGCCGTGTCCGTGCTGATGCCGATCGAGTCCGACCCGGCAAGAGCGATGATGCGGTCGGCCAAAGTCTCGCCGAACCGGTCCCAGTCCCGGTCCAGGACTTCGTCGAAACGGTCCTTCTCGGTCACGCGCACTCCTCTCGAAGAGCAAAGGCGGGCAGCGGTCACCGTACTGCTGGCCGCGGATATGTCCGGGCAGGCGCGCGGATGATCTTGCGACTCGTTACTCCGGGCGGCGTGGCGTAAGACGTGCGCACCGACTCGTCTCGGGTAAGCAGGTGCGGCCGTGCGCACTCACGTCACCTGGCGCAACGTCCGTCGGGTACGACGAGCACCGGTGATCAGCGGATCGGTCGACAGATCGCGATACAAGCAGACGCACAGACCGATCATGACCACCACGAACGGCACCGCCGCGATGATCGTCATCGTCTGGAGGGCATTGAGAGCGTTGGAACCGCCGGTCCAGAGCAGCAGCGCGGCGACCCCACCGGTGAGCCCACCCCAGAACGCCACGATCCAGGGACTCGGCCGGAGTGTCCCGTGCTGGGTGAGACTGCCCATGACCATCGACGCCGCGTCTGCGCCGGAGACGAAGAAGATCGAGACGAGCAGCATGACGACGACAGTGGACACTCCGACCAGCGGCAGGTTGCCGAGCATGCCGAACAATTGGCCTTCCACGCTCTCTGCGCCCGCGAGGTCGAAGCCGTCCTCCTGCTGCCGGATCGCCGCGCCCCCGAAGACTGCGAACCACAGGAGACTCACGACGCTCGGGACGAGCATCACGCCGACCACGAACTCCCGGATGGTCCGTCCGCGACTGATGCGGGCGAGGAACATCCCGACGAAGGGCGCCCACGACACCCACCACGCCCAGTAGAAGATGGTCCAACTCGAGAGCCACTCGCCGGCGGAGCCGTTGGATGCCGCGGTGCGGGCCGACATCAGGGCGAAGTCGGAGGCATAGGCACCCAGGGTGGTCGGGATCAGGTTGAGGATGAACACCGTCGGCCCGAACGCGAAGACGAAAAGTGCGAGGACCACCGCGAGGACCATGTTGATGTTGGACAACCATTGGATGCCCTTGGCGACCCCGGAGACCGCCGACGCGATGAACGCGAGCGTGAGGATCGCGACGATCCCGACCAGCAGAGCAACGCCCGCGGCCTCGAGCCAGCCGTTGATCTCGAATCCCGACCCGATCTGCAGCGCACCGAGGCCGAGCGACGCCGCCGTGCCGAATAGTGTGGCGTACAGGGCGAGAATATCGATGAACTTCCCGAGCGGGCCCTCTGCACGGCGGCCGAGGAGGGGAATGAACGCGGCGCTGACGAGTTGCTTGCGGCCTCTCCGGAATGTGCCGTAGGCGATGGCCAATCCGACCACCGCGTAGATCGCCCATGGGTGCAGGCCCCAATGGAACATCGCGGTCGCCATCGCGACGCTCGTTCCGCCGTTGGTGCCGGGGGGCGCGTCGACGTAATGGCTGAGTGGCTCACCGACGCCGAAGAACATCAAACCGATGCCCATGCCTGCACTGAACATCATCGCGATCCAGCTGACGGTGCGGAATTCGGGCTTCTCGCCGTCCTTCCCCAGGGGGATCCGGCCGTACTTGCTCAGCGCGAGCCACAACACGAAGAACACGAATCCGCTTGCCGCCAGCACGAACAACCAGCCCAGCTCGACGACGATCCAGTCGAGAACGTCCGCCGTGACCCTGTCGAAACTCTCGGTACCCAGTAGACCCCACAGCACGATGACGACGACCAGTCCTGCCGCGACGCCGAAGACGACGCGGTCGGTGCGGGGCGGATGCGGGGTGGTGTCCGGCGAAGAAATCACGCTCGATTCCGGAGTCTCTCCGGGGACGAGCCGATCAGGAGGCACGCTCATTCGTCAAACGTTGCAAGCTCCGGGCTGTCGCGAGGTGCTTTCGAAGAACTGTTCGGTCACCGAAACACGTTCGAGCACGTTGACCTGCATCTTTTATCCGGATTTGCTTTGCGCATCACGGCTGGACCGTCAGCCGGCACGGAGAGCGGCCTGTACCAGTGCCATTACTTCGTCGTCGGTGATACCGAGCGCGCGAACCGTCGCGATGTATTCGCTCGTCGCGCGCTGCGCCCCGATTCGTGTCGGGTCACCGTTCGCCGCGACGAAGGTGCCTCCCCGGCCTCTCGTCTCCAGTACGCCCGACTGCTCGAGTTCCCGGTACGTCTTGGCGACGGTGTTGGGTGCGATGCCGAGCGTCTCGGCGAAGCCGCGCACCGTGGGTAGTTTCGTGCCGGAAATGAGGTCGCCGCGGTGCACGAGTTCGACGATCTGTCGGCGAAGTTGCTCGAAGGGCGGGACCGCCGAGTCGTGGTCGATGACGATATCGAGCATCTTGGCAGGTTATCAGCGCTTCCGCCTCGTCATCGGCACAACGGAAAGCTAGCCGGCGTTCACTTTTCTGCCGTCGTCAGCGGTGTCCTCGCGTTGCTCCGGAGAATCGTCACCGCCCTGCTTGTACGTGCCTGTTTCGAGCAGGTCGCGGATCTGGATCAGCAGGTCCGTCTCGCTCAGTGGCTCGTCCTCGGGTTCCTTGTCCGGCGCGAAGCGGGCTTTGGCCAGGTTCACGGGCAGAATCAGCACGAAGTACACGACCGCGGCGATGATGAAGAAGTTGATGCCGGCCGAGATTACCGCGCCGATGTCGATGAAGGTGGCGTCGTTGGACGCGATGACCCGGAAGCCGAAGCCCATCTCGTTGTCGCCACCGACCGCCGCGACGAGCGGGTTGATGATGTTCGTCGTGAACGCGGTCACGATCGCGGTGAAGGCCGCACCCACCACCACGGCCACCGCGAGTTCGATGACGTTGCCGCGCAGCAGGAAGTCCTTGAAGCCTTTGAGCATGTGTGCCGCGCGCCTTTCCGATGATCCGTGTGGACGGTAGTGACCGCGAGATCGTAGAGGCATTCGGTGGCGGTCCCCAAACCGGTGACGCCGGGGGCCGGGTGCGCAGTGCAGAATCGAACCATGGCTACCCACGCGACGATCTATCACAACCCCCGGTGCAGCACGTCCCGCAACACCCTGAAGTTGTTGCAGGAATCGGGCATCGAGCCCACTGTCGTCAAGTATCTCGATACGCCGCCCTCACGGGAAGAACTGGCGACGCTGCTCGCCGACGCAGGACTGAAGCCCAGCGAAGCGATCCGCTCCAAGGAGGCGCGCTACAAGGAACTCGGTCTCGCCGACGCTTCGGAGGAGGATCTGCTCACTGCCATGGCGGAGAATCCGATCCTGATCGAGCGGCCACTGGTGGTCACCGGCAAGGGCACCGTTCTCGCCCGCCCGGTCGACCGGGTACGCGAAATCATCTGACGAGCCCGCTGGGATTACACGGGTGCTCGTGAGAGCGGGCACGACATGCATCGCGGTCCGCCGCGTCCGGAGCCCAGCTCCGACCCGGCGATCCGCAGCACTTCGATTCCGGAATCCTCGAGCCGGGAGTTGGTTTCGACGTTGCGTTCGTACGCGACGACCACCCCGGGTGCCACGGCAAGCGTGTTGTTGCCGTCGTCCCATTGCTCCCGCTCGGCCACCACGGAATCGAGGCCTGTGTCGATCACCCGCATCTTCTCGATGCCCATCGCGTCGGCTGCCGCCTCGAGGAAGGGCCGCGGCCCGGATATCCGGACTCCCCCGTCGCCGTTCTTTCGAATAGTGAAGGCCTGCAAGGTTTCCCGAACGGCCGGATACATGACCACGGCGTCGACGTCGACCATCGTCACGACGGTGTCGAGGTGCATCGTCGCGCGGTCCTGCGCGCTGGGGGCCGCCCGCACCCGGGTCGCCAGGTCGTGCGCGAAGCACTGCCGCGCGATCCGCTCGAGCCCCGCGGGCGTCGTACGCTCGCCGACACCGACCGCGATGACCCCGTCGCCGAGCACCAGGACGTCACCGCCCTCGAGGTGCTCGAGGTGCGGACCGTGGACGCGCGGCACGTGCGAGAACCGCGGGTGGTGCTCGTACACGAGCTGCGTCAGGTGCGACTCGCGCTCGCGCGCCGGCATCGCGAAGCTCGTGAGCGCCACCTCGTCGCGCAGCCACACCGACGAGTCGCGGGTGAAGAGGAGGTTCGGGAGCGGGTCGATGAGGAAGTCGTCGGGCTGCAGCAGCGTCGTCACCACGCTCCGTACGCCGTCGAGCTCGTCGTTGCGCAGCCCTGCCGTCAGCACCTCGGCCAGCGCGTCGGGGTCGTACGTCGAGAGCGCGGCGACGAGGTAGTCGGAGACCGTGTCGCCGAGCCGCAGGTCGCTCGTCACGTCCGACACCGCGGTCGCGTGCGCCGCAGAGTTCTCGAGCGTCTCGACCAGCAGGTCGCGCAGGTAGAGGACCTCGACGCCGCGGTCGGCGAGTGCCGCCGCGAAGACGTCGTGCTCCGCGACCGCCTTGCCCACCCAGGGCAGGCCGTCGAAGAGGAGCGAGTCGTTGTTGCGCGGAGTGAGGCGCTTGAGCTCGGGCCCCGGTCGGTGGAGCATGACCGTACGAAGCCGTCCGACCTCGCTGGCAACTCCGGGGGAGATGACACCGTTGTCCATCCACTCACCCTAGGGTCATGCCGCCTAGGGTGGGGATGTGGCTCTCGCGATCTCGTTCCTCGCCCTCGTCACGGCCGCGGGTGCGCTCCTCGTCTCGGCGACCGCCGCGTCCCGCACGACGAAGCGCCGCGGCTCCGGACGTACCGTCGACCACATGCCCCGCGACACCGGCGCGTTGCGACGAGAGGTGGCAGCGCTGTCCGACGCGCAGGCGCACACGTTCCGGCACCTGGCGGTCGTACGGTACGACGCGTTCGGTGACATGGGCGGCGCCCTCTCGTGGTCGCTGGCCCTCCTGGATGACTCCGGCTCCGGCGTGGTCATCACGTCCATCCACGGGCGTACGGAGACCCGTACGTACGCCAAGAGCGTCACCGCATGGAGCAGCGAGCAGACGCTGACGCCGGAGGAGGAGC